>CAITGX010000090.1 GCA_903892045.1 uncultured Planctomycetota bacterium
CCAGCCGTGCGTCACTTCGGAGTGCTGGTTGAGCCCTTCGCCGTGGTCGCCGAGCACGATCACGAGCGTGCGCTCGAGCGTGCCGTCGGCGCGCAGCGCCTCGAACAGCTTGCCGAGCTCGCGATCCATGTACGCGACCTCACCCAAGTACGCGCTGCGCATGCCGGAGAACTCGGGCGGCGGCTCGTAGGGGTCGTGGGCATCGAAGAGATGCACCCACGCAAGGAACGGGCGCGAACGATCGCGCGCGTCGAGCCAGGCGCGCGCTCGGCCGAGCACCTCGCTCGCCTTCAGCTCCGCGATGCGCGGCGCGGCCTTGTCCTGCGGCGGCTCGACGCCGACGTAGGTGTCGAAGCCTTGCGCAAGCCCGAACGAGCGATCGAGCACGATCGACGCGACGAAGGCGCCAGTCTGCACGCCCTCCGCCTGCGCGTACTCGGCCAAAGTGCGCGCCGCACTCGGCAGCGGGCGCGCGCCGTTGGCGGAGATCGTGTGGCGCGGCGGATAGAGGCCCGTGAGCATCGAGCAGTGCGCCGGCATCGTGAGCGGCGTCACCGTGCGCGCCTGCTCGTAGACGAGCGACTCCGCCGCGAGCGCGTCGAGGTTCGGCGTCGGGCGCTCCTTGTTGCCCATGAAGCCCGGCGCGTTGAAGCGCGTCGTGTCGAGCGTCACGAGCAGCACGTTGTGCCGTTCGCGCGACTCGCCGCACGAGGCGACGAGCGCGAGCAGGCATGCGAGAGCGAGGCAGGTCTTCACGCCGCGCGAGAGTACCAGCCGTCCGTGCGACGTGCGTCCACCCGATTGCGTGCTCGCGAAGAGCCGCGAAAAAACAGCGCGGGCGGCCCTTGCGAGCCGCCCGCGCATCGATTCGATCGGTCCCGCCGCGCTCAGCGCGCGCCGAGGACTGTCGCACGCCTCAGCGTGCGCCAAGGACCTTCGCGTAGCGGAAGTACACCTCGAGGCACAGCACGCCGAGCGCCGTGGTGTACACGCGGCCGCCGGAGAAGCCCCACGGGTCGACCTTCGCGTCCCACGAGCCCTTCTCGTCGCCGTCCTTGCGCTGGGAGTCGACCACGGCCGTCTTCATGGCCTTGTTCCACTGCTCCCAGTACTTGTCGCCGCCCATCTGGTACATGGCGTAGGAGCCGTAGTACCAGTAGTAGAAGTCGATGCCGAAGCCATCCGGATCCCACTTGGGGAGCTTGGTCTTGAGCAGGTCGGCGTGCTTCGCCATCACCGGCGTCTTCTCCGGGTCCTGACCGAGGAAGAAGCGGCACAGCAGCGCCACGGCCGTCATCGCCTCGCCCTTGTCGGTCGGGAAGTGCTCGTTCACGCGCGTGATGCGCGAGGACGGGCTGCCGATCGAGTCGTAGCCGCAGCGGCCGGTGACGGGGTCGGTGACCTCGTCGATCCAGGTCGCGGCACCACGGAAGGCCTCGGGGTCGATCTTGAGCTCGGCCTCTTCGGCGCTCTTGAGCGCGAACACGCACCAGCCCGTCACCGAGGTGTCGTTGTCGCCCGAGGGCGGCACGTCGTAGCGCCACGCACCGTAGGGGTTGCGGGCGATGGTGATGAAGTTGATCGCGTCCTGCGCCGTGCGCTTGATCACGGGCGACTTTGAGAAGTAGTAGGCCTCGCTGACCGCGAGAGCCGCGATCGAGTGGTTGTAGAGGAACGAGTGGCCGACCTTCTCGCCGAGCAGGCCGGTGTCGGGATCCTGCTGTTCCTTCAGGAACTTGATGCCCTTGGCGACCTGATCCTTGTAGGGGCCGTCGCGGGTCGTATTGCCGTCGCCGAGGAAGGCGAGCAGCGAGAGGCCGGTCATGCCGACGTCGTGCAGCGCCTCACCGGGGTCGGTGCAGGTCGTCGGTCCGATCTTGCCGCAGTTCGACATGAAGCCGTCGCAGTCCCAGGAGCCGTCTTCGCTCTGGTGCCAGCGCAGCCACTCGAGGCCGTCCTTGAGGGCCTGCTCGGTGCCCGAACCGCCGCGGGCCTTGAGGTTCTTGCGACCGCCGAAGCGCCCGCCGAACTTGCCGCCGGCGCCGCCGCCGATGCCGATCACGTCGTTGAAGGCCTTCGAGTCGAAGGGCGAGTCGGCCGTGAAGTCGGGGTCACCCTGCACGGACTCGAAGTCCTGATTGGTGTCCTCTTCGTTGTGGTCGGAGACCTCGGCGTCCTTGAGGACGGGCTCCTCGGTGGGCTCCTCCTCGTTGATCTCCTCCGGCTCCTCTTCCGGCGGGTCCTCGAAGACCTCTTCCGGGGTGGCCTCGATGCTGGCCTCGATCTTGCGCTCCTCCTGCTTGCTCATCTGCTCCCAGGGGATGGCCATCATGATCAGCACGATGATCAGGTGGGCCGCCGCCGAGATGGCGAGCCACGGAGCGCGGCTCATCCAGTCGTAGAGGACGTCGTTGAAGGTCTCCTCGCGCTCCCAAGCCTTGGGCAGCGAGGATTCGATGTGGACGTTCGAGTAGTCGTTGGGTTGCTGGGTCATCGACGGGCTCCAGGGGGCCGCCGGAGGAGGAGCGGGTGGCGGGTCGAGCCCGGCGGCAGGGGTGCCGCAGGGTCCCGTACCCGTCCCGGGTCCGACCGGGTGGGCGTTGGATGGTGTGGCGGCCTCGAGGAGGCGTCCACGTGGGCTTCCAACGCCCGTGGCGTGTGGGGGTTCACACTATAGCGAGGGGAGGCGCTGGCTACCGCCCTCCCGGGGCCCCGATGCCGGTTTCCCCGGGGGGGGGCCGGGGTCCGAGGGGGCGCTAGCTGCCCGCGGGCGACTGGGCGGGCGCGGACTTGCCGTCGCCGTCGGCCTTGGAGCCCTTGGGGCGCGGGGCGCGGGCCTCGGGGGGCCAGATGTAGGCCGCGCGGTACAGATCGTTGACGCCCAGATCGCGGCGCAGCTCGCCGAGGGCCTTGAGGTCGCGGTCCCGCAGCAGGCGCTGGACCTCGCGGTCGGTGAACTCGGCCCCGTCCCGGCGCTCGACCTCGGCCACGCGCATCAGGATGAACCCGACCAGCTCGCCCTCGACCCGCAGGCTGGTCGGCTCGCTGACCGCGCCCACGGCCGCGCCGTCGATGAACCCGGCGAAGTCCGGGAAGGCCTCGCGGGCCCGCGAGAGCTCGCTCTTGGGCAAGAGGCCCTTTTGCCGGCGGCTCTCGCCGTCGGCCGAGTAGGTCTCGGCGAGGGCGCCGAAGTCCTCGCCGCCGAGCGCGCGCTCGCGCAAGGCCTTGGCGAGGTCGAGGGCCTTCTGGGCCGAGCCGGCCTGGGCGGCCGTGACGAGGATCGCCTGCAGCTGGATGGTCGACGGGAAGAGCTGCTCCACCGGCTGGCGTCGGTACTGGTAGAGCATGCGCCCAGGGCGCACGAAGCGGTCGACGTAGGGGCGGCCGGAGACCCCGGGGTCGCGGCCGTCGATCGAGCGCAGCCAGAACTCGCGGAAGTAGAAGTCGCGGCGCTGCTGGCGCAGGCTCTCGGCGTCGAGGTCGGCGGCCTTGAGCTGCTCGCCGAAGGCGGAGGCGCTGCCCGAGTCCTCGATGAAGCCCTTGAGGTCGTCGGCGACGAGCGAGTCGACGCGCGCGGCATCGAAGCCGAGGTCGCGACCGGCCTGGGTCATCAGGCGCGTGCGGACGAAGTCCGTGTGACTCTCCGCGACGACCTTGCGACGCTCTTCCTCGTTGGTCACCGACTGCCCGCGGCGGCGCAGCTCGCGATAGAACTCGGCCAGCGTGATCACTTCCTCGTTCACGATCAGGTAGACGCCGTTCAGCACCTCGGGCGCCGTGGCCGGACCGGCCGCGGGCGCCTGGGGCGGGGTCGTATCGAGAGTCGAGGCCTCGCCCGCCCGCGGGGGCGGGGTCTGGGACTGGGCCAGAGCGAGGAGCAGCGAGAGGATCATCGGCGAGTCGTCGAGATTGTCGAACCCTGCGGCGAGCCCTGCAAGAGCTCCTCGAGCCAGACGAGCGCCTTGTCGGGGGCGCGCCGCGAGGTCGGGATCACGAGGTGCGCGAGTCCGGTCCGGATCGG
>CAITGX010000091.1 GCA_903892045.1 uncultured Planctomycetota bacterium
AGCCGTCGGTGGTCTCGATCGCGCCCATGCTCGCGGAGCGGTCGATCATGATCACGTGGCGTCCGCCCGCGCTGCCGAGCCCCTCGGCCTCGGGCTGCGCGAGCGCGAGCGCGAACGCGAGCACCGCCAGCACCTGGAGGAGCAGCAGCAGGTTGAAGCGGATCCGCTGGAACGGCGCGTTCGCGCGCAGGTCGGCGAGCGATCGCGTCCAGAGGAGGGTGCTCGAGACCACGCGGCGCCGGCGGCGCAGCTTGAGGAACCAGAGCGCGAGCAGCGGCGCGAGGATCGACGCGCCGAGCACCGCGCCGGCGAGCGGCGTGACCCAGGTGACGGCGAGGATCGGCATGGCGGTCGCGCTCATCGCAGCAGCCCCCGGCGGCGCAGGTACTCGAGCATGAGCGTCTCGACCGGAGTCGAGGTCTCGACCACCATGTGGACGATGTCGCGTCGCGTGCAGTAGTTCCGCAGCGATCCGCAGAGCCGGTCGAGGCGGTCCTTGTAGATGCGCAGCAGCTCGGGCGTCACGGTCACCTCGGTCTCGGCGCCCGTCTCGCTGTCGACGAGCAGCAGGTCGCCGGTCACGCCGCCCTCGCGCGCGGGGTCGACGACCTGCGGGGCGAGCACCTGCAGCGCGTAGAGGTCGAAGCCGCGGCCCGCGACCATGGCGAGCCCCTTCTCGAAGCCCTCGGGGAAGAGGAAGTCGGAGAGCACCAGCATCACGCCGCGTCCGGCGCGGGTGGTGCCGACGAGGCGCATCGCCTCCTCGAAGCCGGAGCCGCCCTCGGGCTCGCGGCGGAGGAGCCACGACGCGACCTCGGCGGCCTTGCGGCGGCCGCGGAGGTTGGAGGCGCGCTCGATGCGGCCGGCCGAGAAGCCGACCAGCGACACGCGGTGCTGGTTCACCAGGCCCACGTAGGAGAGCGCCATCGCGACCTTGCGCGCGTAGTCGAACGCGTCGGGATCGCCCACGCGCATCGAGGCGCTGGTGTCGACGGCGATCACGAGCGAGAGGTCCTCCTCCTCGAGGAACATCTTGAGGAACAGGCGGTCGAGGCGTCCGAAGATGTTCCAGTCGACGAAGCGGAGGTCGTCGCCGTGGACATAGGGGCGGAAGTCGGCGAACTCGATCGACTGCCCGCGCCGCTTGGAGCGGCGCTCGCCCTGCAGCTTGCCCGAGAAGATCTTGCGGCTCATCACGTCGATCGCGTCGAGGCGCGACATGAGGTGCGGGTCGAGCAGGTCGTCGAGCCTGCGGAGGGGCTTCACGGCGCTCATCCGGCACCGCCCCTTGCTCCCGCGCCGCGGACCGCGGCGACGGGCGCCGCGTGCGACCCGGAGGGGAACTCGGTCGGCGTGCCCGCCACGACGCGGCGCGCGATCTCGTCGGCCGTGATGCCCTCGCTCTCGGCCTCGAACGAGCGGTGGATGCGGTGGCGCAGCGCCGCGCGCGCGACCTTGCGCGCGTCGCCGAAGCCCACGGCGTAGCGGCCGGCCATGAGCGCGACCACGCGCGCGCACGAGGCGATCGACTGGGCGGCGCGCGGGCTGGCGCCGATGCGGATCAGTCGGCGGTTGTCGTCGGCGCAGAACTCGCCGTCGGGATGGGTGCCGAGGACGAGCCGCACGATCCAGTCCTGGACCTCGGGCGCCATCGGGATGCGCCGCGCGAGCTTCTGCGCGGCGACGATGGTGCGCGCGTCGACCACCTGCCCAGGAAGCGCGAGCTCGTTGCGGGTGGTGCGCTCGAGGACCTCGCGCAGCGTCTCGCGGTCGGGCGGCGGCACATCGACCTTGAGCAGGAACCGGTCGAGCTGCGCCTCGGGCAGCGGAAAAGTGCCCTCCTGCTCGATCGGGTTCTGCGTGGCCATGACGAAGAACGGGCGGCCGAGCTGGCGGGTCTCGCCGCCGCTCGTGACCGAGCGCTCCTGCATCGCCTCGAGCAGCGCGGACTGCGTCTTGGGGCTCGCGCGGTTCACCTCGTCGGCGAGGACGAGCTGCGCGAACAGCGGTCCGGGGCGGAACTGCACCGCGCGCTGCCCGGTCGACTCGTCCTCGACGAGGATGCTGGTGCCGGTGATGTCGGCGGGCATCACGTCGGGCGTGAACTGGATGCGCGAGAAGCCGAGTCCGGTCGCGGCGGCGAGCGAGCGCACGAGCAGCGTCTTGCCGAGCCCGGGCACGCCCTCGAGGAGCAGGTGTCCGTCGGCGAAGAGCGTGACGAGCGCGAGGTCGACGACCTCGCGCTGGCCGACGAGCGACTTGCCGACCTCGGCGCGCAGCCGCACGAAGATCTTGCGGAACGCCTCGCAGCGCCGGCGCGCCTCGGCGACGTCGTCGAGCCCCGCGCCGTCGAGTTCGCGCGCGTCGGCGCCGAAGTTGGCGCCGGAGTTGGGACCGGAGTTGGGACCGGAGCTGGCACCCGCGTCAGCCACGCGCGCCTCCGCCATCACCGGAAGCACCATTCGAACCACCGCCCGGGCCGTCGCCGTCCCCCGTCGCGCGTCGCTTCGCGCGCAGGAGGCGCGAGGTCGTGTCCTGCGGCTC
>CAITGX010000092.1 GCA_903892045.1 uncultured Planctomycetota bacterium
GAGCGCCGGACGCAGCATCCCGCGCGCCTGCAGGTACTGGCGTTGCGCAGTGAAGATGAGGAACAGCGGGATGGACGGCAGCTGCGCGAGCACGTAGTCGTGGGCGATCGCTGCGACGGCGGCATCCTGCCGCATCAGCACGAGAAAATCCTCGACCCAGGCCCAGAGGGCCGCGACCGGCAGGGCCGCGAGCAGCGCGATCACGACACCGCGCTGCAGGCCGAGCGCGAGAGCTCGGGCGTCGCGCGCTCCCTGGGCCTGCGTGAGGAAGGGATCGATGCCGAGCACCAGCCCCATCGCCACCATCGCGGTGCCGATCTTGCAGATGTTGCCGAGCGCGACAGCCCCGACCGCGTCGACTCCGTAGCGACCGACCATCATCAGGTCGACGACGCCGAGCGACATCATCGAGAGCTGCGTGAACATGATCGGCCACGCGAGCTGCAGCAGGGCGCGCGCCTCGCTGCGCAGCGTCGAAGGTTGCGTGGTCATGCGACTCCCGCCCAGCGGGGCGCGGGAGTCTAGTGGCGCAGCGCAGCGAATCCGAGCGTGGAGTCGCTCACGCGATCACGGAGCGCACGGCCGAGACGAGTCGCTCCTCGTCTCCGGGCAGCAGCGAGCGTGGATCGAGCAGCAGCGCTTCGTCCTGAACGCGCACGAACACCGGCGGCTCCGCGCGGCGCAGATCCGCGGCCAGATGGGCCGCCTTGCGACGCGAGTGAGCGAGGCGCACGACCCACGTGGGGAGGAACACGCCGGGCGCCGCGCCGCTGCCGGGCTGGGAACGCTCTGGCACGACGGACACCGTGCAGTCCGGAAGCGAGCGCAGCGCCGCCGCAATCCGCTCGGCACACGGCCGGAGTTCGTCCGCCGTCGCGCGCAGCATCGCACGCGACGGAATCTCGTCGCCGCGATCGGCGAGGTAGAGCTCGAGCGTGCGCTCGAGTCCCGCGATCGTCACCTTGTCGAGCCGCAGCGCGCGATAGACCGGGTTCTTGCGCAGGGCAGCGATCGCGGCACGCTTGCCGACGAGCATGCCCGACTGCGGACCGCCGAACAGCTTGTCACCCGAGAAGCACACGATGTCGACGCCGCTGGCCACCGCATCGCGCACGCGCGGCTCATCGCCCATCACCTCGGGCAAGGGCTCCACGTCGTCGCCCTCGATCAATCCCGAGCCGAGATCAAACGCGGTGGGCAATCCGAGCTCACGCCCCAGTTCCGCGAGCTCCCGGGGCGTGACTTCCTCGGTGAAGCCCTCGACGCGGAAGTTCGAGGTGTGGACCTTCATCAGGAGCGACGTGCGCTCCCCGGCCGCGGCCCGATAGTCCGCGATGCGCGTGCGATTCGTCGTGCCGACCTCGCGCAGCACGACGCCCGCGCGCTCCATCACGTCGGGGACCCGGAACGAGCCGCCGATCTCGACCAGCTCGCCGCGACTCACGATCACCTCGTCGCGCTTGCCGCGCGCGAGGTAGGTATTGAGCAGCAAGTAGACGGCCGCGGCGCAGTTGTTCACCACGATGCCCGCCTCGGCGCCCGTCATGCGACGGAGCAGCTCGGAGAGCCGGTCGTCGCGCTGGTTGCGCTCGCCCGACTCGCGGTCCACTTCGAGCACGCAGTACGAGCCCGCGACGGTGCCCATGGCCGCAGCTGCCTCCGGGTGGAGCGGCGCGCGACCGAGACCGGTGTGCAGCACGACACCCGTGGCATTGACGACGCGCACGATCCCGGCGCGGCGCTCCCGGCCGATCGCCGCGGAGAGCTCGGTCACGAGGGCAGGTCCCGCGAGGCGCCCCGACAGCGTCGCCCCATCGAGCTTGCCGGCCTTGATCTCGCTGCGCCAGCGCTCGATCAGCTCGCGCAAGAACCCGAGCCAGACCTCGCGCGGAACGCTCGCCCCGAGCTCGCGCAGGCGCGGATCATGGAGCAGTTCCTCGATCGAAGGCAGCAGCCGGAAGGCATCCTTGGAGGCGTCGGCGCGAGAGGACATGCAGTCCAGAATAGGCTCCGCCCGGGCCGCCCGCACCGTGGCGAACGGATCAGGCCTCGGACGGGCTAGAATCGGCGCGTGAACAGGCCTTGGAAGCTGCGCCGCCCCGCCCCCGAGGCCGTGCGCGCGCTCGTGCAGCGCAACGGCGTGACCGAGGTCGTCGCTCGCATCCTCGCGGCTCGCGGTCACGAGGGAGGCGAGGCCACCGCGCGGCACCTCGAGGCCAGCCTGCACGCGCTGAACGATCCGGCCGACCTGCCGGACCTGCCCGCAGCCGCGGAGCGCATCGCGCGCGCCGTGGAGCGGCGCGAGCGAATCCTCGTGCACGGCGACTACGACGTCGACGGGGTGACGGGCACGGTGCTCCTGATGCGGCTCTTCGCGCTGCTCGGAGCGGACGCGGTGTGGCACATCCCCCACCGGCTCAACGATGGCTATTCGTTCGGTCCGCACTCCGTGGCGAAGGCACGCGAGACCGGAGCGAAGCTCGTCATCAGCGTCGACAACGGCACGGCGGCGCGCGAGACCATCGCGCAGCTCGCGGAGATCGGCGTGGACACGATCGTGACCGATCACCACGAGCCGCCGCTGGGCGAGCTCCCGCGCGCCGTCGCGATCGTGAATCCGAAGCTGCCGACGTCGCGCTATCCGTTCCGCGAGCTGTGCGGGGCCGGAGTGGCGTTCAAGCTCGCTTGGGGCGTGGCGCAGCACATGAGCGGCGCGCGCAAGGTGCGCGAGGACCTGAAGCAGTTCCTCGTCGACGCGATGGCGTACGTCGCGGTCGCGACGGTGTGCGACGTCGTGCCGCTGGTCGCGGAGAATCGCGCGCTCGCTCGCCACGGCTTCAAGGCACTCGAAGGCACGAGTAACGTCGGACTGCGCGCCCTGCTCGAGAGCTGCGGCCTGCGCGAGACGAAACTCGTGGCCGAGGACGTCGGCTTCAAGGTGGGCCCGAGACTCAATGCCGCCGGTCGCCTCGACAGTGCCGCACTGGCCGTCGAGCTGCTGCTCTGCACGGATGCGACGCGGGCCGCGGAGCTCGCCGCGCGCCTGGGTGCACTCAACGAAGAGCGGCGGCGCATCGAGGCCGAGCTGTGCGCGCGCGCGTTCGAGCAGGCGAGCGCGTTCGCGGATGTCGCGAGCCACCCCGTGCTCGTGCTCGCGGGGCAGGAATGGCATCAGGGCGTGGTCGGCATCGTCGCCTCGCGCGTGACGCAGCGCTTCCAGCGCCCCTCGCTGATCATCGGTCTCGACGGCGATCGCGGCCGCGGCAGCGCGCGCTCGGTGGCTGGCTTCGACGTGCTGGAGGCGATGCATGGCGCGAAGGACCACTTCGTGCGCTACGGAGGTCACGCGCAGGCCGCCGGTTGCGAGGTCGAGGCCCACGCGATCGACAAGGTGCGCGAGGCCATGTGCGCGCGGGCGCGCGAGATGCTCGACGGCCGCTCGCACGAGGTACAGGCGCTGTGGATCGACAGCGAGGTCGCGTTCGAGCACGTCGACGAGAACCTGATGTCGCAGGTCGATCGGCTCGAGCCCTACGGGGCGCAGAACGAGAAGCCCGTGCTGATCTCGGGCGACGTCCGGCTCGCGGAGCCGCCGCGGGTGATCGGGCAGGACCGTTCGCACCTGATTCTCAAGCTGCGGCGCGGCCACCGCGTGCTCAAGACGATGGCGTTCGGGATGGCGGCGAGGCTGCCGGAGCTGCAGATGGGCGCACCCCTGCACATCGTGCACACGCCACGCTGGAACTGGTTCCGAGGCGAGCGCTCGCTCGAGCTCGTGCTGCACGACTTCCGCGCGGGCGAGCCGCCGAAGCTGGGCTGAAGCGACGCCTAGCAGCGCGCTGCGAGGACCGACGCCCGCTCGCGAGCGAAGCCGAGTCGCACGAGGAGCTCGAGGCGCTCGCGACGCGACAGCAATGGGCCGACATCGCGCGCGATCTTCGCGAGCTGGTTCTCGCGCTCGGTCTTCGGCAAGGACGGGCAAATCGCACCTCCGGCGAAGGCCGTGAAGGCCACCGACGGCAGGCGTGAGCGCGCCAGACCCCGCTCCTTCAGGATCGACTGCTCCGACCGCAGGTTCACGATCTTGATCGCGACGCAGTCCTCGTCGTCGCGTTGCAGCATGAGATTGTCCGCGGAGGTCGCCGGGAGCCACGCTCCGCAGCGCTCGACCTGCACGAGGGAAAGCGCAAGCGAATGCAGCGCGCGACGGCGCTCCGAACGCTTGTCCACGACGCGCAGGAACTCGCGCAGGGACACGAAGCCCTCGAGATCGCGCGTGATGAGCACCGACTCCGCTCCGAACAGGCTCGAGCCGCGCTCGGCCAGCGCGACGAGCTGCGGAGTCGCGACACCGTGGGCCTGCAGGTGGCAGGTGAGATTCCATGCGCGCGCGGCGAGGCTCGTGCTGCGCGGATGCGTGAAGCGTGCGGACAGGCCGGCCATTCCACCACGACCGAAACGCTCGAAGTGAAGCAGGCCGGTTCCGGCCCCGCGTGGCTTCTCGTGCTGGAAACCCCGCTCGTCCGGCGTGCCGGGCAGCGGCACGACGAAGCGAGCTCCCTCCCGTCGCGTGCGACTCGCCGTCACGGTGCGCGGGGGCTCCGCGAACAAGTCCTCGAGCTCGCTCGCGCCGAGCGACTCGAGGCCCGGTACGTCCGGAGCGAGCTTGAGGAGGGCGCCTGCCATGGCCGTCAGCGCAGGAGGATACGCAGCGACCGGGGTGCTTTCCCAGCGGGACACGACCGCGCGGGAAACGTATCCTCCCGTCCATGCCGCGCATCTTCCTTCTCGACGGGACCGCGCTCGCCTACCGGGCGCACTTCGCGATGCAGCGCACGGGCCTGACGACGCCCGAGGGACTGCCCTGCGGCGCGACCTACGGCTTCTCGAACACGCTGCGCAGCATCCTCGCCAACGAGAACCCCGAACGCATCGCGGTCGCCTTCGACCCCAAGGGCCCGACGTTCCGCCACAAGGAATATGGCGAGTACAAGGCGACGCGCGAGAAGATCCCGGACGAGCTGGTGGCGCAGCTCGACTGGCTGCGCGAGGTCGTGCGCGCCCACGGCATCCCGATCTTCGAGGTTCCGGGCTACGAGGCCGACGACGTGATCGGCACCCTGTCGCTGGAAGCGGAGAAGCGCGGCTGGGACGTGATGATCGTGTCCGGGGACAAGGACATGATGCAGCTCGTCAGCCCCAAGGTGACGCTCTACAACGTGTTCAAGCAGGGCGGCGGCATCGCGCTCGAGAGCTTCGACGCGGTCAAGGAGAAGTTCGGCACCGATCCCGCGCACGTGGTCGACGTGCTCGCGATCATGGGTGATGCCTCGGACAACGTGCCGGGCGTGAAGGGCATCGGGGAGAAGGGCGCGATGAAGCTCATCGAGCAGTACGGCTCGGTGAAGGGCGTGCTCGAGCACGTGCACGAGATCAAGGGCAAGCAGCGCGAGTACATCGAGCGCGATCGCGAGCAGCTCCTGATGTCGCTCGACCTCGTCACGATCCGTCGCGACGTGCCGCTCGATCCGGGCTTCGACGAGCTCCCCCACTTCGAGCCCGACCCCAAGCAGGTGGCCGAGTTCTTCCGCAAGATGGGCTTCGTCAGCCTGCTGAAGAAGGTCGAGCAGGGCGCTGCGGTGGCGCAGTCGCGCGACTACCGCACCGTGCGCACGGAGGCCGAGCTCGACGCGATGCTCGCTGCGCTGCGCTCCGCAGGAGCGTTCGCCGTCGACAGCGAGACCACCAGCCTGTTCCCGCTCGAGGCTCAGCTCGTGGGTCTCTCGTTTTCCTGCGCCGCAGGAAGCGCGTGGTACGTGCCCTTCAACCTCGAGCCCTGCCTGTGCGGCAGCCGCAAGGACCTGCTCGAGCGCGTGGCGCCGCTGCTGCTCGATCCGGCCCTCGTGCGCATCGGCCAGAACCACAAGTATGACGCGCTCGTGCTGCGCGCCGCCGGCTTGCGCATGCCGCCGGTCGCGTTCGACACGATGGTCGCGTCGTTCACCGTGCATGGCACGTCGCGCCGTCACAACCTCGACGAGCTCGCGCTCGCGTACTTCGGCATCAAGAAGATCCCGACGTCCGACCTGATCGGGAAGGGCGCCAAGCAGATCACGATGGACCAGGTGGCCGTCGCCAAGGTCGCCGAGTACGCCTGCGAAGACGCGGATGTCACGTGGCAGCTCTACGAGCAGCTCAAGAAGGAACTCGCGGAGACCGGCAACGAGCAACTCTTCTACGAGCTCGAGATGCCTCTCGTGCCGGTGCTCGCCGCCATGGAGGAGCGCGGCATCCGCATCGACACGCGCCTGATCGACGAGCTCGGTCGCGAGCTCGACGTCGACATCGAGCGCCACCAGTCGCGCGTGCGCGAGCTCGCGGGCGAGGAGGTCAACCTCAACAGCCCGAAGGCCCTCGGCGAGCTCCTGTTCGAGAAGCTGCGCATCCAGGAGGCCGCGGGCGTCAAGAAGCCGCGGCGAACGACGACCGGCTATTCGACGGACTACGAGACGCTCTCGCAGTCGTACGGCGACGTCGAGATCGTGAAGCACATCCTCGAGTACCGCGAGGTCCAGAAGCTCAAGAGCACGTACGTCGAGGCGCTCCCGCGCTACGTGAACCCTCGCACGGGCCGCGTGCACTGCTCGTTCAGTCAGGTGAGCGCCGCCACCGGCCGTCTCGCGTCGAGCGAGCCGAACCTGCAGAACATCCCGGTGCGCACCGAGCGCGGCCAGCGCCTGCGCGCCGCCTTCGTCGCGCGCGAGCCCGACGAGCACGGAACGTGGAAGCTGCTCACCGCCGACTACAGCCAGGTCGAGCTGCGCATCATGGCGCACCTCGCTGGCGACGAGCGCATGAAGCAGGCCTTCGCCGAGGGCAAGGACATCCACTCGTCGACCGCGAGCGTGATCTTCGACGTGGCCGAGCCCTTCGTCACGCGCGAGATGCGCAGCCGCGCTAAGGCCGTGAACTTCGGCCTGCTGTACGGCATGGGCCCCAATCGACTCGCGAACGAGACAGGGCTGACGCTCGTCGAGGCGCGACAGTTCATCGAGCGCTACTTCCGTTCGTTCCCGAAGGTCCGCGGCTGGCGCGAGAGCGTCATCGAGTCGACGCGCGCGAGCGGGTACGTGGAGACGCTCTTCCACCGCCGTCGGGCGATCGCCGACATCAACTCCGAGGAAGCGCGCCTGCGCGTCTTCGCCGAGAACGCGGCGGTGAACACGCCCGTGCAGGGCTCGGCCGCGGACATCATCAAGAAGGCGATGATCGACCTCGAAGCCGCGCTCGCGCGCTCAGGACTCGCGGCCCGCATGCTGCTTCAGGTGCACGACGAACTCGTGCTCGAGTGTCCGGAGCGCGAGCTGGGCTCCGCGTCCGAGCTCGTACGCAGCTGCATGGAGGGCGCCGTCACGCTCTCCGTGCCGCTTGCCGTCGACATCGGCCACGGGGACTCGTGGCTCGAGGCGCACTGAGGTTCACTTCAGATTCCGAAGCCCGCGAACAGGCACACCTGCGTCATGTCGACGTCCCACGAGCCTCCGAAGAGGTCGACGTCCGTGCCGCCGAGGTAGCGCCCGTCGAGGCCGAGCACCCAGCCGTCGAGGTCCCACGCCACGCCAGCGTGGGCATAGAAGCCGAACGTGACGTCGTCGTCGTTGACCGAGATGAATCCGTCGCTGGCGTCAGCCGTCGCGGACACCAGCGCGGCGCCCGCCCCGAGGTAGGGCCGGAACGAGGACTCCGCGAGGAACGTGTGGTGATAGCCGCCATAGAGCTCCAAGGTGAGCAGCGTGAGGTCGACGCCGCTCTCGCTCGCGGTGTCCATGCCGAGCCGCGTTCCGAGCTCGTAGCCGAGCCACGAGTCCGCCTCCTGCCGCACGTACTCCGCTCCGAGGATGACGGGCTTGTCCGTCGGCTCCCACGTTTCCTTGTCGAGCGTGCCGGCGCCGAGCAGGAAGCGAACCTCGCCGTCCTGCGTGACGGCCGACGACTGCCTCGTGCTCGCGACGCCAGAAACGGTCGCGCACGCGGACGTGAGCGAGACCAGCAACACCAAGGGAATCACGACGCGCATGGAACACCTCCTCTGGCCCCCCTAGGCCAGAACGAGAGCTGCTGCGCCTACGCGCGGGTGCGCAGGAACGTCCCTACGCGGGCGGGAGCGGCTGTGCGCCGAGTTCCTTCAGGACGTGCTCGAGGTTGCGCCGCAGGGCTGCCACTTCGTTCTCGAGCGCGAGGACGCGCGCCTCGAGATCGAGCCGCGGCGCCGCGATCGGTCGCGACACGACCGGTGCGACGACGTCGAGCGGATGGGCCTCGGGACACAGCACCTGCACGTAGCGCTCCGCACGCTCGCCCGGCAGCGGATCGATCCGCTTGACGTAGCCCTTCTCGCGCAGCCGCGCGATGCGTTCCATCAGCAGCTCGGCGGTGAGGCCCGGCGTCATGCGCTCGACACGCGAGCGCAGCTCGCCCGGCTGCTGCGGTCCGCGCATCAGGAGCTCGGCCAGAATCGCGGCGTGCGCGTCGTCGAGACCGAGCGCGTCCTGCGCGCCGTGCTTGTACTTGTCGACGCGCGAGCCCGCCGAGATCGAGCGGTGCGCGAGGTGCTTCGCGAGCAGCCCCTGGAACGCGATGTGGACCTCCGCCTCGCTGTACTCGACCACCGGCCAGCGATTGTTCTTCTGGTTCGAGCCCGTCGTCGCCGCGTGCAGGGACAGCGGGTACTGGTCGGGAACCGTGAGCGCCTTCTCGATCAGGACACCGAGGACGCGCGCTTCGTAGGGGTTGAGGTGCGGGACAGTCATGGCTTGGCTTTCGGCCGGGGAGGCCGGGAACTTCAGTTCCGCAGACCCGCGGGTGCCTTGGGCAGGAGCAGGACGAGGATCTCGTCGGGAGCCGGCGTCTCGGGACGCTCCTCGTTGCGCACCGCGACCCTCAGGCGCAGGTCCGGATGCACGATCGCGGCGTAGGCCTCGAGGCTGTACTCCCGGAACACCAGCGGGCGGCGAGTCTCCTCCCCATGGCGCTGGGCGCTGCCCTCGGGCGGGGCCGCCGCGAGCTCGGCTACCGAGCCGGGCTGCAGGCTCGTCACGACGTCATCGAAGTGGGCGATGAAGCCGTCCGCGGCGAGGCTCGAGGCCTCGTGCTCGTTCCAGCGCTTCTCGGAGTCGCTCGCCCAGCCCTGCAGGAGCGCGAGCAGGAGGATCGCGCCCAAGACCCGCACGCTTCCGCCTCCGCCCGAGAGCCGGCGCGAAGCCGCCGCGAGCGCGACGAACAGGGCCAGCGGCGCCGCGAGCGGTAGCGCGTACCAGGCGCGATAGATGCCCGAGCCTGCGGTGAGCACCACCAGCGCGAGCACCCACGCCAGCAGCGCCATGGCCGCCGCACGCGGCGCGATGGACTGGGCCTCGACCACGCTCGTCGCCTGCGCGCGCCACACGCCGATGGCGAGGACAAGGAACATCGCGAGGCCGAGCGCGACGCCGAAGTCACCGGCCGGAACCCAGCCGGGAGGCAGGGGCGCGAGCACGAGCTCCGCGTAGCGCAGGCCCGCGTTGCCCATCGCCGCCGCATCGGGCAGTCCCGCTTTCGCGCCACCACCGATTCCGCCCACGACCTGCGAGCGGAGGGCGAGGAACACGCCGACGAGCGCGAGCCCGAGCCACGCCGAGCGCAGGCCGGCGACGGCGCGCTCCTTGCGCGTGCTGTTCCCCGTCAACGCGACGAAAGCGAACACGAGCGCCGGAGCGAGCGCACCCGTCTCCTTCGAGGCCACAGCGGCAAGGGACGCCACGGCGACGCCGATGCTGCGCTGTCCCGGTCGACGCAGCGCGAGCACGAGCGCGAGCATCGTGAAGCCCAGCGCCATCGCGTCCGCGCGCCGCGGCGGCGAGGCCAGCACCTCGAAGTGCACCGGGTGCAGCACGTACACGAGTCCAGCGAACCAAGCCCAGCCGCTGCGCTGCTCGCCAAGCAACAGCCGAGCCAGCATCACGACCAGCGTCGTGCCCATCACGAGCAGCAGGAAGTCCGTCAGGTGGTAGCCGAACGGATCGAGCCCCCACAGCGCGTAGTCGATGCCGAAGGAAAGGTGCACCAGCGGGCGCCAGTAGTGGCCGCCGGGAAAGCGCCCGTCCATGAGCTCGCAGGACAGCGCGTGCGAGAACTCGCTCCAGCTCGAGAAGCGCCCCGCATCGATCAGCGGGTACGTGTCCCAGCCGAAGAGCCCGAGATCGAACACCGTCCCCCACGCGAACAGCGCCAGCGCGAGCGCCGCCAGCACCGTGCCGAGTTCGAGCCGCGCGCGCGCGGTCGTGCTACTGGGCATAGCCCGTCTCCCTCAGTCGACTCTTCACTTCTTCCATGTCCGTCTCCGCGAAGTCCGCGGGCGATGGACGGTAGCCGCGGCGCGCGGCGGGATCGTCCGCCTCCGGCACGACGCGCGGCTCGATCTTGCGCGCGAAGCTCCCGCGGAGCACCGCGCCGCTCATCTCGGCGTACACGGGCAGCTCGAGCAGCGCGAGCACCGTGGGCGCGAGGTCGCGCACCGCGACCGCACCTCGCTCGGGCACGCGCAGGAAGCTCGGACCGGCCGTGACCCAGATACCCTCGAGACTGTGATCCGGATAGGCGCGCGCATGCTCGCCGTAGGGCACCTTGGCTGGCTCCGAGCGCGCGGCGATCGTCGGATCGAGCTCGAAGATGAGGTCCGGCACGAGCGCGGAGTACGGGCCCGGATAGAGCTCGGCACCGCGGTAGACCCGCCGCACCACCGCTTCGCTGCGGTTCGGGGCGCGCCACTCGAGCAGTGCCTTCTCGATGCGCGCGAGCGTGGCCTCGACTTCGGCCGGCTCGAGCGCACCGCGCGGCTCGCGTCCCTTGACGTTGAGGCGGATCCCGCCGTAGTTCGCCTCGCACACGCCGCCGAAAGCGACCGACGCGTCGAGGTCGAGCAGCGCGAGCAACGCCGCGTGCTCCGTCGCCCGCCGCTCGGCGAGATTCTCCGGAGCCGGCGGCAGCTGCACCTCCGCGCGCCCTGCGACCGCGAAGCCCTGCTGCACGAGCCACGGGTGCACGAAGAAGCTGCGCTGATAGGGATGGAAGCCGTGATCGCTCATCAGGATCACGTCGACGTCGTCCCCCACCGTCTCGAGCAGGCGGCCGAGCACGCCGTCGAGCAGCTCGTAGTGCGGCGCGACCGGCCCGTCCGTGCGCCCGTCGTAGTTGCGGTGGCACCACACGTCGAGGTCCTTGAACACGATCGTCGCGAGGCTCCAGTCGTCCTCGCGCAGCATCTCGTGCAGGATCTGCTCCTTGATCGCGAGCTGCTCACGCACGCGCTCGAACGTCACTTCCTGCCGCTCGCGCCACGCGCCGAGGTCCGGCACGAAGCCGCGCGCGCGCAGCTGCTGCGTCAGCGCCTTGGGGTACGCGTAGTCCGCATCGAACGGCGAGAGCATGCACGCGACCATCACGCCCTCGACCTTCTCGGGCGGGAACGTCACCGGCACGCCGAACGTGATCGAGCGCAGGCCGTGCCAGCCGAGGATGCGCCACAGCGGCGCGGTCTTGTTCGAGAGCGAGCTGATGAGTTGCACGTCATAGCTCTCGTCGACGGGCTCGAAGAACGAGTACACGCCGTGCTCGCCCGGCCCCTTGCCCGTCATCGCGCTCACCCACGCCGCCGACGAGATCGGCACCTTGGTCGACTCGAGACGCGCGCTCGCGCCGCGCGCGACGAGGCGCGCCACATTCGGCAGCCGACCCTCGGCCATGAGCGGATCGAGCATGTCCCACGTCGCGCCGTCCCAGCCGATCACGAGCACGCGCCGCGCCGGCTTGCCTCGACCGGGAGTGAAGAAGTAGCCGATCGTCGCCACGGCCGCGAACGCGAGCAACACGAGCGCGAGCGCGCGCACGTTGCCCGCCCGGCAGCGCCGGATCGAAGGGGTCCGCATCGCCGCGATGCTAGCGGTCCACGCGGGCATTCTCACGCCCCGCGCCGACGCTCACAGCGAGCGCGCGACACGGAGCGCGTAGTACGCGTTGCGATCGTTCGGCTCGATGCTGTAGCGCGCCGAGGAGCGGCAGTCCGCGGCTCCGATGATCCACGAGCCCCCGCGCACGACCCGGCGCTCCCCATAGGAAGGCCCACGGGGATCCACGAAGCGCCCGGGCACGCGGTAGGTCTCCGCACCGTAGAAGTCCGCGCACCACTCCCACACGTTGCCGTGCATGTCGTGCAGGCCGAAGGCGTTGGGAAGCTTGCCGCCGACCGGGTGGGCTCGGCAGCCCCAGCCGTCGAGGTTGAAGGCCCGGTTGAAGTCCCACAGCGTGTCCGCCGGAAGCGGCGCGTCGCCGCTGTTGCGGAAGTACCAGCCGTGCTGCTCGAGCAGCTCGGGGTCGTCGCCGAAGCTGAAGACGCTCGTCGTCCCGGCCCGACACGCGTACTCCCACTCGGCCTCCGTCGGCAGCCGCCAAGTGCGTCCGGTGAGCTCGCTGGCGCGGGCGCAGAAGGCCTGAGCGTCCGTCCAGCTCACATTGGTCACGGGGCAGTCGGGACAGCGCGTGCGCGCGGAAGGATTGGCGCCCATCACGGCCTCCCACTGGGCCTGCGTCAGCTCGAACTTGCCGAGCTCGAAGGCCTGCGAGATCCGCACGCGGTGCGCGGGGCGCTCGTCGGGTTGCCCCGTCTCGCTGCCCATCGTGAACTCGCCCGGCTCGATGCGCACGAAGGCGACCGTGTCGAGCGCGCGGCGCGCGGCGACCTCGCGCTCGTCGGCGCAGCCTACGAGCGGGAGCAGGGCACACAAGGCGAGTCCGAGGCGAAGCTGCACGCGGGAAACGTAACTTGGGCGCGGGTTGGCGGGAAGCGCGCGTCAGCGCTCGAGCACCAGCACGACTTCGTCGGCCGTCGGCAGGCTCGGCGCAGCGGGCGGCACGACGCGCACCGCGCGCGCGGGGAACGCGAGCTCGACGAAGGCGGCCACGCTGTAGGGCGCGAGCACGGCGAAGGTGCGCTCCCGGCCGTCGAGCCACGGTCGCGGATCGCGCTGCTCGAGCGGCAGCCCCGGAGCCCGCACGGCGCTGCCGGGGCTGGCCGCGCGCACCACGGACTCGACCTGTCCGAGGTACACGCGCGCGGACTCGCCGGCGGCGAGCACCTCCGGCGAGGCGGCGCGCCACGGGTAGATCGACGCCAGCGCCCATGCGAGCGCGGGCAGCACGAGCATGCGCGCCGCCCCGCCGCGCGCGAGCGCGTGCTCGAGGAGAGCGGCCGCGAACAGGCCGTTGATCGCCACGAACGGCAGCTCGTACCAGCCGCGCTCGGCGCGCGAGATCGCGGTCAGCGACGCGAGTGCCACGAACCACAGCGCGAGCGGCAGGAGCGTGCGGCGAGCTTCCCGGCGCGCGAGCGCCACGAACAGCGCCACGAGCGCGAGGCCGATCGCTCCCGAGAGCGCCGCGCTGCCGAGCAGCCGCGCTTGCGTCGGTGCGAAAGCCGCAGGGAAATAGCGCGCAAAAGATGCGAGTGCGTCCGACCACGCGGCCGAGACCTGCGCCTCGCGGCTGCCGCCGAGACCGCCGAGCGCCCACGTCCGCAGCGCGAACGTGAGTGCAAAGGCAAGCCAGCAGGGCCACGCCGTGCGCACGGCCCCGCTCCAGCGCTCGCGGCCCGTTCCTTCGGCCAGCGCGAAGGCCGCGCCGCTCGCGACGAGCACGGCGATCGCCCCGCTCTCCTTCGCTGCCAGCGCCGCGGCGACCGCGACCGCCGCCAGCCAGCGCCCGCGCGCGCCACGACCGAGGAGCGCGAGCAGTGCGAGCAAGGTGAAGAGCAGCGCGAGCGAGTCCGCGCGCCGGGCCGGCACGGCGAGCACGTCCTCGTGCACGAGGTTGCCCCCGAAGACGACCGCCGCGGCGAGCGCCGCGCGCTCGGAGAGCCAGCGCCGCGCGACGGCCGCGAGCGCGAGGACGCTCGCGCCGAGGAGCGCGAGATCGGTCAGGTGGTAGCCCCGTGGATCGAGGCCCCACAGAGCGTGGTCGAGGCCGAAGGAGAGGTGCACCAAGGGGCGCCAGTAGCGGCCGAGCGGGTAGCGGCCGTCCATCAGCTCCTCTCCGAAGGTCGCCCCGACGCCACCGAGCCCCTCGACCCGCCCGGCGGCGATCAGGGGATAGACGTCCCAGCCCCACAGGCCCGTGCGCAGGACCCAGCCCCAGACGAGCGCCACCCAGAGCGAGAGGAGCAGCCCGAGCAGCGCGCTCCGGACGACCCTAGAACGGTCGGTTTGAGCCACTTGGAGCTCCCTCCGACCCGCTCCCCGTGCTCCGGAACATGGGGCGAAGTATAGGAACGGCCCCCGACACGGGGTTAGCATGGCTGCCCCCTTGGAATGGCTGCCCGCGGCCGCCAAAATCTCTCCTCCACGTTAGAGTCGTCCCCAGCCGATCCCCCGAGGCCCCGCCCCCGGCGGCACCTCCCCCATGACCGAGACTCCGACCATCAAGGACACCGTCGCCAAGGCCGAGCGCTTTGCGGTCGACCCGCAGCTGTGCATCGCCTGTGACGCGTGCTGCCAGGACTTCCCCGAGATCTTCTTCATGGGGCAGGACGCCAAGGCGCACGCGCACGACGTCCACGACTCGACGCTCTACAACGCGCGCACCGTCGTCGACGTGTGCCCGACGGCCGCCATCAGCTACACGGGCGAGCTGCCGCCCGCCGAGGACCTCTCCAAGCTCGAGGAAGTGCCCGGCTGGGAGCTCGAGTGGGCCAAGTGGCGCGGCGTCGAGATGGACCCGGTCGAGCGCGATCGTCGCTACGGCCGCGACTACACCGTCGAGGAGGAAGAGGACTTCGTCCGCGTCACGGTGCAGTTCCCGACCAAGGTGCCCGCGGTGCGCGACCGCTTCCGCTACGGGCTCACGAGCGTGATGCCGATCTACGGCAACCACGTCGTGCAGGACGGCAACGTGTTCCAGATCTACGGCTGGGTCAAGGATCCCAAGATCCGCGCGCTCTGCCACACGACCAACAGCTTCCCGGGCCAGTTCCTCACCACCATCGAGCTCAAGCGAACGACCTTCGGTCACCGCTTCCGCTTCGACGGCCACCAGAAGCTCGAGATCCTCGTCTTCAAGAAGCCTGGCCTTGCCGAGACGTGGCAGTGGCGCTCGCACTTCATCACCGAGAAGTGCACGGCCTGCACCATCTGCGAGCGCGTCTGCCCGACCAACGCGATCTCCGGCGGCGAGCGCTTCTTCATCGACCCGGACCTGTGCATCAACTGCTCGGTCTGCGGCATCTACTGCCCGTTCGACGCGATCACCAACGACCGCGACACGCTCGTCACGCACATCAAGCCCAAGCAGGTGCCCAAGGCCCTCGTCCACGAGGAGCTCTGCACCGGCTGCGAGTTCTGCGTCGACGTGTGCCCCTTCGAGGCGCTCGAGATGAAGCTCGATGTCGACGGCTTCAACCGCATTGCCACCGTGATCGAGAAGAACTGCACCTCCTGCAAGCTGTGCGAGCAGGTCTGCATCAAGGACGCGATCGAGATCCCGCGCGTGCAGAACTTCCGCGACATCGGCATGAGCTTCATGAGCTACCTGTCCGACGGCCACTAGCCGCGGGCCTCAGCAACGATCCTCTCGCGAGGCCGAGCGCGCACTCCGCGCCCGGCCTCGCGCGCTTGAAGGAGTTCGATGCGCGACTCGCTGCGCGACTCGACGCGCAGCTCGAGCCCGCTACTCGGCGGGCGGCTCGTCGAATGACGGCGGCGGCGGCGCGAGCTCGGCATCGGTGGGCTCGCTGCGTGCGGCGCGGGCAGCACCGCCGAGGGAGCCGGTGGTGCCATCGCGGCCGATGGACTCGTCGCGGCCGAGCAGGCTGGCGGGCATGACGACGCCGCGGCCGTACTTGCGGCGCAGGCGGTCGAGGCCGGGCGAGACGCGCTCGAGGCGGTCGGGGAACAGCGCGGCCTGCTGCGGAACGGAGGGCGCCTCGGCCTCCGGGCTGGCGGCGCCGAAGAGCATGCCCTGCTGGGGCGTGCGCACGTCCTCGAGGTTCGAGACCTGCAGGCCGAGCAGGCGCAGCGGGCCCTGCGGGATGCGGTCGAGCAGCTCGCGCGCGGCGGAGTAGAAGCGCACGCCGACGCTGGTCGAGAAGGTCAGCGTGTGCGTGCGCGTGATCGTCTTGAAGCTTGGGTAGCGCGCCTTGATCGTGACCGTGCGGCCGCGCAGGCCCGCATCGCGCAAGCGGAAGGCGAGCTCCTCGCAGAACTCGAGCAGCCGCAGGCGCAGCTCCTCGCGACTGTGGATGTCCTTGGGGAAGGTGCGCTCCTGGCTGTAGCTCTTCTCCTCGCGGCGCGGCGTGACGCGCCGCGTGTCGATGCCGTGCGCGAGGTCGTGGATCCACGCGCCGGAGACGCCGAAGCGTTTCTGAACTTCCTCGCGCGAGAGCTTGGCGAGCTCGGCCACCGTGCGCACGCCCATGGCCTCGAGCCGCTTCGCGGTGCGCGGGCCGACGCCGAAGATCGCCGAGACCGACAGCGGCGCGAGGATCGTCTGCACGTCCTCGGGCAGGATCACGCGGAAGCCGTCGGGCTTGTCCATGTCGCTCGCGAGCTTGGCGATGAACTTGGAACTCGCGACGCCCACGGACGCGACCAGTCCCGTCTCGCGCAGGATGTCGCGCTTGATCGCGCGGCCGATCTCGGCCGGATCTCCGCCGGAGTACTCGCAGCCGGTCACGTCGAGGAAGGCCTCGTCGAGCGAGAGCGGCTCGACGAGCGGCGTGTACGAGCGGAAGATCGACATGATCTTGCGGCTCTCCGCCGTGTACTTCTCGAAGTTCGGGCTGACGACCACGAGCTCGGGACACAGCCGCAGCGCCTCGGCCGTCGACATCGCCGAGCGCACGCCGAAGCGCCGCGCCGGATAGCTCGAGGCCGCCACGACGCCGCGCCCGCCCGGAGCGCCCCCCACCACCACCGGCTTGCCGGCGAGCGAGGGATCGTCGCGCACCTCGACGGACGCGTAGAACGCGTCCATGTCGACGTGAAGGATCGGAGTCGGCGACGGGGCCATGGCAGGCTAGATGTTCGCCGTTGGCGCAGCGTCCGTCCACCGCACCCCGACGCAGACCCTCGCGCGGGCTACTTGGCGGCGCCGGCGTTGCGCGCTGCGAGGGCGGCCTGCAGGCCGGGGTCGTCGGGGAACTGCGCCGAGAGCTGCGCGTAGATCGGGTCGGCCTGCGCGCCGCGCCCGACGAGGTCGAGCATGCGCGCCTTCTCGAGCAACAGCCCAGGCTGGTTGGGGAAGCGCTGCACGAGCGCGTCGACGATCGCGATCGACTCGTCGGCCTTGCCCGACTTGCCGAGGATCGTGGCCTTCAGGAGCAGCGCCTTGGGCTGGTCCTTCGCGAGCGTGAGGGCGCGGTCGACGGACTCGAGGGCCTCCTCGCTGCGGCCGAGCTCGCTCAGGATCGTCGAGCGGTTGATGTGGATCTCGGGATCATTCGGGTTGCGCGCGAGGCACTCGTCGGTCGCGGTGAGGGCCTCGGGCCAGCGGCCTAGCTGCCCGAGGCTCGCGGCGCGGTTGATGCGCGCGTCGAGGTTGTCCGGCTCGACCGTGAGCAGCTCGTCGTACAGGCGCAGCGCGTCCGCGAAGCGGCCACCGTTGTAGGCCTCGAAGGCCGCGATCTTCTTGCCGGCGGCGGTGAAGTCCCCGGAGACCTTGGTGGCAGCGGCGGGCGCCCGGGCGGGCGTGGACGCGCTCTCGTCCTTGCCGCAGGCAGCGAGCGGTAGCGCGCAGGAGAGGGCGAGGATGCGGAGGCGAAGGGGCGTGCGCATGGGACAGGGTCGGGGCAGGAGGGGCGGGGCCGCGGGAGACGATAGCCGATCGGCGGTGGACAAGCAGCGCCCCGGGCCTACCCTTGTCGCCCCATGCGCTTCGAGAAGGTCCGGATCGCGGCCACCAGCCACGTGCTGCCCGAGGAGGTCGTGGCGAGCGAGGCGCTCGAGGCCGCGCTCGCGCCGGTCTACGCGCGCTTCCGCCTCAGCACGGGCCGCCTCGAGCTGATGACGGGCATCCGCGAGCGGCGCTTCTTCCCGCGCGGCTGGCGGCCGAGCGACGGCTCGACGGCGGCCGGCGAGCTCGCGCTCGCGCGCAGCGGCGTCCCGCGCGAGCGCATCGGCCTGCTGGTGCACGCCTCGGTGTGCCGCGACTTCCTCGAGCCCGCGACCGCCTCCGTCGTCCACCACCGGCTGGGCTTGCCGGCGACGGCGCTCGCCTTCGACCTCTCCAACGCCTGCCTCGGCTTCGCCAACGCCGCCAGCGTGGTCGCGGCGCAGATCGAGCTCGGCGCGATCGACGCGGGACTCGTCGTCGCCGGAGAGTGCGGGCGAGCGCTGGTCGAGCGCACGATCGCGGCGCTCAACGCGAAGGCCGACCTCACGCGCGAGGAACTGAAGGGCAGCTTCGCGTCGCTCACGATCGGCAGCGGCGCGGCGGCGATGGTGCTCGCGCGCAAGGAGCTGTGCGCATCGGGCTCGCGCCTCGTCGCGGCCACCGCGCGCGCCGCCACGGAGCACCACGTGCTGTGCCACGGCGACCACGCCGGCGACGGCATGCTGATGCAGACCGACAGCGAGGCGCTGATGCACGCGGGCAACGAGCTCGCGGCGCGAACCTTCGCGGAGTTCCTCGCCGAAGTCGGCTGGTCGCGCGAGTCGGTCGAACGCGTGATCACGCACCAGGTCGGCGTGGCCCACCGCAAGCTGCTGCTCGGCACGATGGGCATCGACCTCGCGCTCGACTTCCCCACCGTCGAGACGCTCGGCAACATCGGCTCCGTCTCCCTGCCGCTCTCGTGGGACCGCGCGCGGGCCGCCGGGTTCGTGCGCGCGGGGCAGCGCACGGTGCTGATGGGCATCGGCAGCGGCCTGCAGTGCCAGATGCTGGCGCTCGAGCCCTGAGCGGGCCGGGCCGCCGAAACCGCCCGCCCGCGACCCCGGGAGGGCCGAAAACGGCCCGAATTCGCCCCCATGTGGCCGTTTCCGCTTGGCCCCGCGCCCGGCGGGCGGGTACAAAGCGCGCTCCACGGATTTCAGAAAAATCTGAAATCGGTGGCCACGACCGCTCCCATGAACGACGAGCTCCCGACCTCCCGATCCCTGCCGCAGCTGCCCGGCCTCGAGCCCGAGCTCGCCGCGCAGCTCCCGCAGTTCGAGCTCTTCTTCAAGACCATCGGCTTCAAGCGCGTCCACGGCCGCATCTGGGGCCTCCTGGTGCTCGGCGGGCGCGCGCTGACGGCCAAGGAGATCAGCGAGAGCCTGCACCTCTCCCAGGGGGCCACGAGCACCGCGCTGCACGAGCTCACCGAGTGGGGCGCGATCACGAGCGAGTTCGACCACGAGCGTCGCTGCCACCTGCACGCGCCGGTCTCGAACACGCTCGCCATCGCGGCGACCGTCATCCGCCGCCGCGAGCAGGTCGTGTTCCAGCAGTTCAAGGTCGCCAGCCAGCGCATGCTCGCCTTCGTGAAGGAGCAGCACGGCGAGAAGGATCCGCGCGTGATGACGCTGCGCTCGATCATCTCGACCTGCGAGATCGCGGAGGCGGTCATGGGGCTCGTGGTCGGCGCCGTCGCCAACGCGCTCGACGACAGCCAGAGCCTGCTGCACAAGGCGGTCAGCGCGGCGCTCAAGGTCGGCGTGGTGATGCCGAGCCGCGTGCTGCTCGGCCGCAATGGCCTGAACCAGCTCGTGAAGAACGCGCTCGAGGAAGGCGACGTGACGCACGCCGGGCGCGAGTCCACGCCGCGTCTCGTCGCAGCCAAGGGCAGCGGCCCCAAGCGCAGCGCGGCGCGCAAGCGCACCAAGGAGGCCCGCCGTGCGTGAGCTTCCGCGCGTCGTGATCACCGGCGTGGGCCTGGCGAGCCCCAACGGCGACAGCCTGTCGCAGTACCGCGCCAACCTGCTCGCGGGCAAGAGCGGCGTGGTCCCCTACTCGATCCGCCACGTCGGCGAGACCTACGCAGGCGTGTGCAACTTCGACCCGCTGCGCTACCAGACGCGCAAGGA
Source organism: uncultured Planctomycetota bacterium (assembly GCA_903892045.1). GTDB lineage: Bacteria > Planctomycetota > UBA1135 > UBA1135 > F1-120-MAGs118. Next base: position 20,088 of record CAITGX010000092.1, read on the forward strand.
AGCGCGCCGCGGCACGCGCGCGGGCGGCATCTCGATCTGGTGCGCGAACGAGTCTCTCAAGGACGCCGGCATCGACATCGCGACACGCGACCGCTCGCGCGTCGGCGTCTACATCGGCATCACCGAACACGGCAACGTCGAGACCGAGAACCAGATCCACGAGGTCGCGCAGTACAACTTCGATCTCTCCTTCTGGTCGCACCACCACAACCCGCGCACGGTGGCCAACAACCCCGCGGGCGAAGTCACGCTGAGCCTTGGGATCTCCGGTCCCGCCTACTGCCTCGGCGGCGCCTGCGCGGCCGGCAACCTGGGCCTGATCCAGGGCATGCAGATGCTGCAGCTCGGGATCGTCGACCTCGCGCTCGGCGGCGGCGTGTCCGAGTCCATCCACACCTTCGGCATCTTCGCGAGCTTCCGCTCCCAGGGCGCGCTCGCGCGCCACGACGACGCCGCCAAGGCCTCGCGGCCCTTCGATCGCGATCGCAACGGCATCGTGGTGAGCGAGGGCGGCTGCCTCTACACGCTCGAGCGCCTCGACGACGCGCTCGCGCGCGGAGCGAAGATCTACGGCGAGGTGCGCGGCTACTTCGTCAACTCCGACGCCAGCGACTTCGTGCTGCCGAGCTCGAAGGGCCAGCAGGCGTGCATCCGCGGCGCGCTCGCCCACGCGCGACTCGCGCCCGAGGAAATCGACATCGTCAACACGCACGCCACGAGCACCAAGCAGGGTGACGAGGTCGAGTGCGAGGCGATCCGCTCGGTGTTCACGGGCGCGCCGACGCGCGTGAACAACACCAAGAGCTACATCGGCCACACGATGGGAGCCGCCGGAGCCCTCGAGCTCGCCGGCAACCTGCCGTCCTTCGAGGATGGCCTCGTGCACCCCACGATCAACGTGGACAACCTCGACCCGGCCTGCGCCTTCGACGGCCTCGTGATCAACGAGCCCGTGCGTCCCGCGCGGCGCATCGACCGCATCCTGAACATGTCGTTCGGGATGCTCGGCATCAACTCGGCGGTGATCGTCGAGCGCTTCAGGAACTAGGCCCCCCCGCCCGCTTCTTCCAAGACACCCCCATGACCCGCGACGAAATCGTCATCGCCATCAAGGACATCATCGCCACCATCGCGCCCGACGAGGAGCTGGGCCAGCTCGCGATGGACGTGCGCCTGCGCGACCAGATCGAGCTCGACTCGATGGACTTCCTCGACATCGTGATGGAGCTGCGCAAGCGCTACGGCGTGCAGGTCCCCGAGGAGGACTACATGCAGCTCGCGACCCTGCAGGGCTGCGTCGACTACCTCGGGCCCAAGCTCGAGTCGAAGGCCCTCGTGCTGACGGCCCTCAAGGGCTGAGCGGCACGCCCGCCCGCGCCAGAGCCCGACGCCGTGCGCTACGACGCCCTGATCATCGGCGCGGGCATGAGCGGTCTCGCCGCGGGCATTCGCCTCGCGCAGGCGGGCAAGCGCGTCGCGATCCTCGAGCGGCACTACCTCTGGGGCGGGCTGAATTCCTTCTACAAGCGCGCGGGTCGGCGCTTCGAGACAGGCCTGCACGCGCTGACCAACTACGCTGCGAAGGGCACGCACAACGTGCCACTGACCCGCATCCTGCGCCAGCTGCGCATCCCGCACGACGCGCTGAAGCTCGCCCCGCAGCGGCGCTCGATCACGGCCCTGCGCACGAGCGGCGGCGACACGCTGCGACTGTCGTACTCGAACGACATGGCGCTCTTGCGCAGCGAAGTCGCGCGGCTCTTCCCGGCGCAGCAGGACGGCTTCGAGCGACTCGTCGCGGCCTTGCCCGGCTACAGCGGCTCGAGCGAGAGCGACTACGCGACGAGCGCGCGCGCGCGCATCGCGGAGTACGTCAGCGACCCGCTGCTCGTCGAGATGCTGATGATCGCCCCGCTGTTCTACGGCTCACCCACCGAGAACGACATGTCGTGGGCTGAGTACGGCATCCTGTTCCGCTCGATCCACCTCGAGGGCATGGCGCGGCCGGAGGGCGGCATCAAGGAGCTGCTCGACCTGCTGATCGCGCGCTTCGAGCAGGAAGGCGGCGAGCTGCGCATGAAGACGGGCGTCGCGGCGGTGCTCCACGGCAATGGAAAGGTGCGCGGCGTGCGGCTCGACGACGGCTCGGAGCTCGAGTGCGAGCGCGTGCTGTCGTCGGCGGGGCTGGTCGAGACCGAGGCGCTGTGCGGAACGCCCTCGGCGCGCGAGGACGACGACCGCATCGGCCGCCTGTCCTTCGTCGAGACTTGCTGCGTGCTCGACCGCGCGCCCCTCGAACTCGGCCACGACGCGACGATCGTGTTCTATTCCGACGGCGAGCGCTTCCGCTACGAGCGCCCCGAGGTTCCCGTCGAGCCGCGCTGCGGCGTCATCACCTGCCCGTCGAACTACCAGCTGCGCGAGCCGGATCGCGAGCACTTCGTGCGCATCACCTGTCCAGCGAACTACGCGTACTGGAAGGGCCTGCCCGAAGCGGCGTATGCGCAGGAGAAGACGCTCGCCGTCGAGTCCATGCTCGCCACCGCCGAGAGCTTCTCGTTCCCCATCCGCCCCCACACCGTGTTCCGCGACTCCTTCACTCCGCGCACGATCGAGCGCTTCACCGGGCACCGCGGCGGCGCGGTCTATGGCAGCCCGCGCAAGGCGCGCGATGGATTCACGTCGCTGCGCGGCCTCGAGCTCATCGGCACGGACCAGGGACTCGTCGGGGTGATCGGCGCGATGCTCTCCGGCATCACCATCGCCAACCGCTCGCTGCTCGAGCCTGCCGGAGGTGCCGCGTGAGCGAGGAACGGCGCTATTTCCGCGGCTCCACGGACGGCAAGAAGCCGCGCAATACGGACCCGCTCGCGAACGCGCGCGCGGAGTACGACTTGATCGTGATCGGCAGCGGCCTCGCCGGCATGACGGCGGCCAACGTGCTCGGCAGCATGGGCCACAAGGTCGCGCTGCTCGAGCAGCACTACAACTTCGGCGGCATGGCCACGTGGTTCAAGCGCCGCGGCGGCCACGTGTTCGACATCTCCCTGCACGGGTTCCCCGTCGGCATGGTCAAGACCTGCCGGCGCTACTGGAGCCCAGAGATCGCTTCCAAGATCGTGCAACTCGACGGGATCCGCTTCGACAACCCGCAGTTCACGCTCGACACGACCTTCACGCGCGAGGACTTCACGGAAAAGCTCGTGACGCACTTCGGCGCCGCGCGTTCCACGGTCGAGGCCTTCTTCGACTACCTGCGCGGCCTCAACTACTACGACGACCCGCGTGACACCGTCGCCGACTGCTTCGAGCGCTTCTTCCCGGGCCGCAACGACATCCACCGCCTGCTGCTCGAGCCGATCGCCTACGCCAACGGCTCGACCATGGAAGACCCCGCGATCGCCTACGGCATCGTGTTCTCCAACTTCATGTCGAAGGGTGTCTACACCTTCACCGGCGGCACCGACTGGCTGGTCGGCAAGATGAAGGACGAGCTGCGCAAGAACGGCGTGGAGCTCTTCAACAACGTGCAAGTCGATCGCATCACGATCGAGAACGGTCGCGCCACCGGCGTCGTCGCGCACGGGCGACACCTGCGCTCCCGCGCGGTGCTCTCCAACGCCAACATCCGGCGCACGATCCTCGACCTCGTCGGTCGCGAGCACTTCACGCCAGAGTTCGTGCGCGAGGTCGAGGCCGTGCGGCTCAACAACTCGAGCACGCAGGTCTACTTCGGCATCCGCGAGGGCTGCGAGGTTCC
>CAITGX010000093.1 GCA_903892045.1 uncultured Planctomycetota bacterium
TCCCGGGCTCAGCAGCGTGCGCTCGACCGTGTCCTGCAGGATGCCGAGGGCGACGCCGATCGCGGAGATCACTTCCGCGTGGCGCGCGATGCGGTGCTCCATCCCTAGTCCGCGCGCGGTGAACGGCACGATCGCCTCCGCTCCGCCGCCACCACCAACCATCACGAACTCCGTCGCCTTGGCCTTGTTCTCGACGAGCAGCGCCTTGACCACCGGCGAGACCTTGCGGGCCGCCAGATCGAGCATGTGCGTCGCAAGCGTCTTGGCGTCGGTGCCGAACGAGCGCGCGATCGCGTCGAACGCGCGCTGCACGGACTTCTCGTTGCCGCGGCTGTAGCCCTGCGCCAGACCGAGCACGTTCGACGCGCCCGTCGGCGTCAGCGCGTGCGTCGGCTTCTCGCCGCTCGTGCGCAGCGCGATGTAGTCGTCGGGGTCACCCTTCTTCGGCTGCACGTGCGCGAGCTCGAACTTGAGCTCGGCCTGCTCGAAGGTCTCGTACTTGAGGCCCGCAATGTGCGCGCTGCGCGGTCCGACGTCGACGAGCTTCGTGCGACCACGCGGCATCGAGCCTCCCGCCACTCCCACCGTGCGCACGTCGAGCGTGCGGATGAAGAGCCGCCGCCCGCCGATCTCCGCGTGCTTCACCTGCGGCCGACCGTTCTTGATCAGGCAGATGTCGCTCGACGTCCCTCCGACCTCGACGAACACGCCGTTGGTGATGCGCTCGTACATCAGCGCGGCCGCAACGCCCGCCGCCGGGCCCGAGAGCATCGTCAGGATCGGCCGCTCGCGCATCGCGGCGAGGTCCATGATGCCCCCGTCGGAGCGCATGACCATCAGGGGCGCAGCGATGCCGCTCTGGGCGACGGCCTGCGCGGTGCGCTCCGCCGTCTCGACCATCTTGGGCAGCATGCTCGCGTTCACGACCGCGGTCAGCGTGCGCATCCGCAGGCCATAGAGCTGCGACAGCGAGCTCGTCGGCGTCGCCGGGAGGCCGAGCTCGCGCGCCAGCACGCACACGCGCTCCTCGCGACGCGGGTCGTCGACACTGAACGGCTCCGCGGCGACGATCGCCTGGCAGCCCTCGTCCCGCAGCTCGCCGAGCAGCGACTTCAGCCGCGCGTCGTCGAGCCCGTTCGCCGTGTCGAAGAACCGAAAAGCCGTGAAGAGCTTCGCTCCGCCGCCGAGCTCGATCGTGCCGACGTTCGCTTCCTGCCGCGCGCGAATGCCCTGCGCGCCCGTCCCGAGCGCGAGCACGCCGACCTTCGCGACGTCGCCCTCGAGCAGCGCATTCGTCGCCTGCGTCGTGCTGTGCGCGATCAGCACGACCTCGTCGGGCGCGATCTGCGCCTCGGCGAGCAGTTTCTGCATCGACTGCACGACGCCGCGCGCGACGCCCTCCTCGGCATGGTGCGTCGTGGGCACGACAGCCTTGCCGACGAGCTCCATGGCATCGACATCGACCGCCACCGCGTGGGTGAACGTTCCGCCGACATCGATCCCAACCTTCAGGCGTCGCTGCATGGCTAGTAGAAGCGCACCGCCGCGATCGCGAGACCGAGGAACACCGCCACCCACACGAAGGGCAGCGTGCGCA
>CAITGX010000094.1 GCA_903892045.1 uncultured Planctomycetota bacterium
AGAAAGCGCGAGGGCCTACACCAGATCTCGCCGTCGTACTGGCGCCGCGTCGCGGCGTGCGTGAGCACCAGCCGCTCCTGCGCGCGCGTGAGGCCCACGTAGAAGAGTCGGCGCTCTTCCTCGATGCCGTGCTCGCTCTCGGACACCGCGCGCTTGTGCGGCAGCAGGTCCTCCTCGACACCGGCGATGTAGACGAACGGGAACTCGAGTCCCTTGGCGGCGTGCATCGTCATCAGCGCAACCTTCGGCACGCGGTCGTCGAGTCCATCCGCGTCGCTGACGAGCGCGATGTCCTGCAAGAAGCCGCGCAGCTTGCCCTCGGGCATCTGCTCGTCGTAGGTGCTCGCGTGACCGAGCAATTCCTGCACGTTGGCCTCGCGATCCACGTCGTCGCGCTCGGCGGAGCGCGCCAGCCAGTCCCAGTAGCGCGTCTCCTCGATCACGGCCTCGAGCGCGATCGCGGCGGGGCCCTCGGCGTGCAGCGCGAGCCGCTCGAGCGCGCCGGCGAAGGCCTCGAGCGCGGCGCGTGCACGGCCGCGAATGCGCGCGCGGGCCTCCTCGCTGCGAATCGCTCGCGAGAGCGGAACGCGGCGATCGAGCGCCCACTGTCGCAGTTCGTCGATCGTCTTGTCGCCGATGCCGCGCGTCGGCACTCCGAGCGCGCGCACGCAGGCCTCGTCGTCATTGGGGTTGACCATCACGCGCAGGTACGCGATCAGGTCCTTGATCTCGCGCCGCTGGTAGAACTCGGTGCCCGCGACGATCTGGTACGGGATCGACGAGAGCCGCAGGGCGCGCTCGAGAGCGCGCTGCAGGAAGTTCGCGCGGTAGAAGATGGCGAACTCGTCGTGTCGACGGCCCGAGTCGGCGAGCGCGCGGATCGAGAGCGCGATCTCGCGCGCCTCGTCGTCCTCGCTGGCGCACTGCAGCACGACGAGCTTCTCGCCCGGCCCCTTGTCGGAGAAGAGCGCCTTCTCCTTGCGCTGCGTGTTGTTGCGGATCACGGCCTGCGCCGCGTCGAGGATGTTCTGCGAAGAGCGGTAGTTGCGCTCGAGCTTCACCACGCGCGCGCCGGGGAAGTCGGCCTCGAAGCGCAGGATGTTGCGCACGTCCGCGCCGCGCCAGCCGTAGATCGACTGGTCGGGATCGCCGCAGACCGCGATGTCCTGGCGGAACACCGTCAGGTGCCGCAGCAGCCGGTACTGGACGCCGTTGGTGTCCTGGTACTCGTCGACGAGCACGTGGCGGAAGCGATCGGCGTACATGTCGCGCACGCCGGGGTGCTGGTCGAAGAGCTCGATCACCTTGCCGAGCAGGTCGTCGAAGTCGAGCGCGTTGTTGCGCGCGAGCGCGGCCTCGTACTCCTTGTGCACGCGCAGGAAAACCTCGTCGGCGAAGCTCCCCTCCTCGATCGCGCCCGCCGGCACGCCGCGGTTCTTGCGACCGCTGATCCACGCGCCGACCTCGGCCGGCTTGTAGGCCGTCGTGTCGTAGCCCGAGTTCTTGATCAGGTCGCGGATCAGCTTGCCGCGGTCGTCCGTGTCGAAGATCGTGAAGTCGCGCGTGTAGCCGCCGAGGTGCTCGATGTCGCGGCGCAGGATGCGCGCGCAGGTCGCGTGGAAGGTGCCGATCCACGCGCCGGGGGGCACGCCGAGGGCGGCGCAGCGCTCGCGCATCTCGCCGGCGGCCTTGTTCGTGAAGGTGATCGCCAGCACGTCGCCGGGGTGGGCGCCGCGGGCCGCCATCAGCCAGGCGATGCGGCGCGTGATCACGCGCGTCTTGCCGGAGCCGGCGCCGGCGAGGATCAAGAGCGGGCCGGAGCCGTGCTCGACGGCCTCGCGCTGCTCGGCGTTGAGGCCTTCGAGCAGCTGCGCTGGCCCCTGCGGGGCGGCCGGAGGCGCGCTCGCCGCGGGCGGCGCCGGAACCGGGGCGGCCGCGGGCGGTCCGGGCTCGGGAAACAGGGAGCTCGCAGGGGCTCCGCGAGGGCGCGGCGGGAGCGGCATGGTCGGCGGGCAGTCTACAGCGGGCCCGGTCCGCTCGCGCGCGTGGAACCGCGGCCCCGGACCATTAGGATGGCCGCGATGCAGCGCCTCGTGCCCCTCGCGCTCGCGGCCGCCGTCGCCGCAACCTCCGTCTCGTGCGGCGAGGAAGCGGAGCGGCGCCCCAACATCGTGCTGGTCTCGATCGACAGCCTGCGGCCCGACCACCTCGGCTGCTACGGCTACGGACGCGAGACGAGTCCGGAGCTCGACCGCCTGGCCGCGGAGGGCGTGCGCTTCGAGAGCGCCGTGAGCACCTCGTCGTGGACGCTCCCCGCGCACGCCGCGCTCTTCACGGGGCTCTACGACTCGACCCACGGCCTGTTCGACAATGGTCTGCGGCTCGCGCCGGAGCACCGCACGCTCGCGGAGGAGCTCCAGAGCGCGGGCTATCACACCGCCGGCTTCTTCGGAGGTCCGTACCTGCACCCGACCTTCGGGCTCGGGGACGGCTTCGACGTGTACCGCAGCTGCATGACGACCGTGCCGGCCGAGCTCTCGGAGGAGGACCTGCGTCGCGAGTCGCGCGCGCCCGAGGGCCGCTCCCACGATGACATCACGGGGCCGCGCACTGCGGACGAGGTCGAGCGCTGGACGAGCGAGCGCCCCGCCGATCGGCCGTACTTCCTGTTCCTGCACCTGTGGGACGTGCACTACGACTTCATCCCGCCCGCGCCCTACGACCGCATGTTCGACCCCGGCTACGCGGGCGCGCTCGACGGCCGGGACTTCATGGGGCGCCCCGAGGTGCATCCGGGCATGGCGCCGCGCGACCTCGAGCACCTGCTCGCGCTCTACGACGGCGAGATCCGCTTCACCGACGACATCCTGAAGCGCGTGCTCGACTCGCTGCGCGCGAAGGGCATGCTCGAGAACACGCTCGTGATCGTCACCGCCGACCATGGCGAGGAGTTCTTCGAGCACGGCACCAAGGGCCACCAGAAGACGCTCTTCGACGAGGTCGTGAAAATCCCGCTCGTGCTGCACTGGCCGGGCACGCTCGAGGGCGGACGCGTGGTGAGCGATCAGGTCCGCATCGTCGACGTGATGCCGAGCGTGCTCGCGGCCGCGGGCGTGCGCGAGAAGCCGACCATGGCCGGCCGCGACATCCTGCCGCTCGCGCGTGGACAGTCGCTCGAGCCCGCGCCCGCGCTGCTCGAGCTGCGCGCCGACAAGCGCGAGTTCCGCGCCCTGCGCACGAACGAGCTCAAAGTCATCCGCTACGGCCGGCGCCCCGACGGACGCGAGCTCCCCAGCGTCGGGCTCGACCTCGCGAAGGACCGGCCCGAGCGCCAGCCCATCGGCGAAGGCCGGGGCGACGCGCGCGTCGACGAGGGACTGCGCAGGCTCGATCGCACGCTCGAGTCGGCGCAGGCCCTGCGGACCTGGCTGGGCGCGAAGGCGACCTCGGCCGACATGGACCCCGAACTCGAGCGCAAGCTGCGCGAGACGGGCTACCTGATGGACAGCGAGCAGCGCGAATGAGCCCGGAGGAGTCGCAGGGGCGGCTGCCGGGCGCCATGCACGCCGCGGCCATCGGCGCCGCCTTCGTCGCACTGATGGCGTGGACGTGGGGCACGTGGCCGGACGCCATCGTCGACTTTGGCCGCGAGCTCTACGTGCCTTGGCGCATGAGCGAGGGAGCGCTCCTGCAGCGCGACCTCGCGTGGTTCAACGGACCACTCTCGCCGCATGTCAACGCGCTCCTGTTCGAGCTGTTCGGGGTCGGGCTCTCCACGCTCGTCTGGGCCAACGCGGCGATCTTCGCGGGCACGCTCGCCTTGCTGCACTTCGTGCTGCGACGCGCGACGAGCCGCGGAGCCGCCACGGTCGCGTGCCTCGTCGTGATCGCCACCTGCGGCTTCGGCCAGCACGTCGGCATCGGGAACTACAACCAGCTCGCGCCGTACTCCCACGAGGCGACGCACGGGCTGTTCCTCGCGCTGGCGTCGCTCGCGCTGCTCACGGCGTGGAGCGGGCGCGGCTCGATCCTGCTCGTGCTCGGCGCGGGCTTCACGACGGGCCTCGCGTTCCTCACCAAGCCCGAGACGTTCGTCGCGGCGCTGGCGGGATCGGTCGCACTGCTCACCTTGGCGAGCTTCAACGCGCGCTTCCGGCAGGTGCGAGCGTTCGTGGCCTTCGCACTCGGTGCGCTGACGGCCGTGCTGCTCGCGTGGAGCCTGCAGGTGCCCGCCCATGGCAGCGATGCCGCGTGGCGCTCGACGCTCGGCGCATGGCCGCAGCTCGCGTCAAGCTCGGTGAGCGAGCTCAAGTTCTATCGCGAGGGCATGGGCGTCGACGCGCCGCTCGCAAACCTCGGCTGGATGCTGGCGTGGGCAGGCGGCGCGCTCGCGCTGCTCGCGCTCGGTATCGGCGTGGGCACGCTCGTCACGCGCAAGGCGGGTGAAAAGGCGGGAGCAAGCGCCGCGTTGCTCGTGGTGTCGCTCGCGCTCGCGGGGCTGTGGACGAAGCTGCCGTGGAGCCAGGCGGCGCGACCCTGGCCGCTCGTGGCGCTCGCGGCGCTCGGAAGTACGACGTGGTGCGTCCTGCGCCAGCGCGGAGCCGATCGTCGGCCCGTGCTCGCGGGCTGCGCGGCGCTCTCGCTGGCGCTGCTCGCGAAGATGCTCCTGAACGCGCGGCTCGTGCAATACGGCTTCACTCTGGCGTTGCCAGCGACCGCTCTCGTCGCGGCCGCGCTGTGGAGCAGCCTGCCCACGCTGCTCGCGCGGCGCGCCGTGCCCGAGCTCGTGTCCCGCGCCGCCGGTGGAGCGCTCCTGCTCGCTCTCGTGGCCTCGAGCCTCGCCGCGACCCACCGCTACCACCAGCGCAAGCTCACGCGGCTTGGGACCGGCGCGGATGCGTTCCGCGCCGACGTGCGCGGACAGGTGATCGGCGCGACCCTCGAGTGGCTCGAGCGCCAGCGCGCGACGAGCGACCGGCCGCTCACGCTGGTCGCGCTGCCCGAGGGCGTGATGATCAACTACCTCGCGCGCGCGGAGAACCCGACCCCGTACTTCAACTTCATGCCGCCGGAGCTCGTGCTGTTCGGCGAGGAGCGCATTCTCGCCGCGCTGCGGGAGAGCCCGCCGGACATCGTGCTGCTCACGCACAAGAACACCGCCGAGTACGGCTTCCCGTGGTTCGGGCGCGACTATGGGCAAGCGCTGCTGCGCTGGTGCATGGACAACTATCGGCCCGTCGCGCTGTTCGGCGATCCCCCGCTCGGGCTCACCTTGCCCGGCGAGCCGCCGCTCGCTCGTGCGCCCGTGTTCGGCATCCGCGCCTTCGTGCGCAACGCGCGATGAACGGCGATGCACGGCACGCGCTCGATCCGGTGTGCGGCATGAAGGTCGCGCTCGACGCGCCCCTGCGCTGCGAGCACGACGGCACGACGTACCTGTTCTGCGCGCGCTCGTGCCTGCAGCGCTTCCAGGCCGATCCAGCGCGCTACCTCGCCGGCGCCAAGGAGGCGATGGCGCCCGAACCGGGACTCGCGAAGGTGCTCCACACGTGCCCGATGTGTCCGGGGATCGAGCAACTCGGACCCGGAACGTGCCCGACGTGCGGAATGGCGCTCGAGCCGGTCGAGGTCACGAGCGAGGATCCCTTCGCGGAAGAGCAACGCGAGCTCGCGCGCAGGCTGCGTGTGGGGATCGCGCTCACGCTGCCGCTCTTCGTCCTCTCCATGGGCGGCATGCTGCTCGGGCACCATGGC
>CAITGX010000095.1 GCA_903892045.1 uncultured Planctomycetota bacterium
AGATGAACGCGGTCGCCGCCGTGAAGCCGAGGACCAGCGCGCGTGGACGCGTGCCTACCGCGTCGACGACGGCGAGCGCCATGCGGCGATGCACGCCCCAGTGCTCGAGGCCGGAGGCGACGATCGAGGCCGCGAAGAACAACATCACGATGTCGTTGAAGTACACCGCAGCCGCATCGCGCGCGGGCAACACGCCGAGCAGCGGAAGCAGCGCCACCGGTACGAGCGAGGCCGCGCCCAGCGGGATCGCCTGCGTGAGCCACAGGATCGCGGTGAGAGCCGTGACCGCCGCCGTGCGGCGCTGCAGCGGCTCGAGCCCGAGTCCCGGCCAGAAGAGAATCGCGGCAAAGGCCAGCGCTCCTGCCCAGCGCCCGGCGCGCGCCACGCGCGGATCGGCGCCGTGCTGCCGCAGCGCCTCGTGCGCCGCGTCGAGACTCACCGCTCCTCCGCCACGGCCGAGCGCAGCCACGCCAGATACGGAGCGCCCACGTGCGCGGGCTCGAGCACGAGCAACTCGGGCACCTTGTAGGGATGCAGTTCCGCGAAGGCGCGCTCGAGCTCCGGGACGCGTGCGGCCGTCGTCTTGGCGAGCAGCACGACCTCGGCGTCCTCTTGCACGGCGCCCTCCCAGCGGTAAACGCTCGTCGCGCCCGGCAGGCACGTCACGCAGGCCACCAACCGCCGCTCGACGAGCTCCCGCGCCAGCTGGCGCGCCGCGACCTCGTCCGCAACGGTCGAAACGACCCAACGGGCAGAGTCCGGAGCGGCGTCCATGGCCTGATCCTACGCTCGCGGCGCCCCTGTGCCAGCGCCCCCGCCACTCCTACAATCTCCGCCCCATGCCGCTCCTGCACTCGACCGTGATGAAGGTCATGCCGCACGTGCCCAAGCCCATCCTGTGGCGAGTGGCGAAGCGCTACGTGGCCGGCGAGACGCTCGAGTCCGCCATCGCGCGCCTCAAGAGCCTGCAGCAGCGCGGCTTCTGCGGCGTGATCGACGTGCTCGGGGAAGATGTCAACGGCGAGGAGCAGGCGCGCCGCGTGGTGCATGAGTACCAGCAGGCCGCCGAGGCCGTCCTCGCCGCCAAGCTCGACGCCTACGTCTCCGTCAAGCCCACCCACGTCGGCCTGCGCACCTCGGAGAAGCTCGCGCTCTCGAACTACGCGACGCTGGCGCGCTTCTGCAAGCAGCGCTCGCTCTTCCTGCGCGTCGAGATGGAAGACGCGAGCACCACGGACGCGACGCTGCGCATCTTCGAGGAACTGCGCAAGGAACACGACAACGTCGGCATCGTGCTGCAGTCGCGCCTCTTCCGCACGCCCGACGACATCGCGAAGCTCGCGCCCGGCCCGTTGAACGTGCGCATGGTGAAGGGCATCTACCTCGAGCCCGCCGCGATCGCCCACACGCAGCCCGAGCCGATCCGTCAGGCCTACATCGCCTGCACCCAGCAGCTCTTCGAGCGCGGCGCGTTCGTCGCGCTCGCGACCCACGACTCCGACATGGGCGACCGCTGCGCCGCGCTCGCGAAGCAGAAGGGCATTCCGCGCACGGGCTACGAGTTCCAGATGCTGCTCGGCGTGCAGGAAGCGCTGTGGAAGCGCTGGCACGACGCCAACCACACCGTGCGCATCTACGTGCCGTTCGGTCCCGAGTGGCAGCCCTACTCGCTGCGCCGCATGCGCAAGAATCCGGCCATCTTTGGCCACGTGCTGCGCGCGACGCTGGGCTTGAGCTGAGCGCGACGCACGGAGGCGCGCGCTCAGGCCGCGCTCACTTGCCCATCGAGAGGCGCCGCGCGAGGACCTCGCTCAGGGCACCCGTGCGCAGGATCTTCTCGGCCGTGAGCTGGAAGTCATAGGGCACGCGGTACCACGTGATGCGCGTGTCCTCGAGCACCGCGTAGCAGGCCCGGTTGTCGGAGTCGCGCGGCTGGCCCACGGAGCCGACGTTGATGAAGCGCTTCGCGCCCGGCGGGAGTTCCAGCGTCAGCTCGTCGGCGCCAGCGAGGCCGTGGAAGCGCAGCTCCTCGTCGTGCAGGCCCGGATGGTGCGTGTGGCCCGCGAGCGCGATGCCCTCGAAGCTGTCGAACACGGCGCGCAGCTTCTCGGGGTTGAGGAAGCCGTCGGTCGAGAGCACGTACTCGCGCACCGGGTCGCGCGGCGAGCCATGCACGAACAGGAAGCGCCCCTCGACATGCGTCAGCGGCAGCCCCTTGAGGAAGCGCCAGCGCAGCTTCTTGTCGCCGCCGGAGTACCAGCGCGGCTCCATGCGCGCGCGCGTGAAGTCGATCGCGCCGCGTGCATGCGGGTTGAAGTCCGACGCGTCGCGAAACAGCGCCTCGTCGTGGTTGCCCATCAGGCACAGCGCACAGCGCTCGCGCACGACGTCGACACAGTACTCGGGCTCGGGTCCGTAGCCGACCACGTCCCCGAGGCAGAAGATGCGCTCCACGGACCGCTTCGCGATGTCCGCGAGCACGGCGTCGAGCGCCTCGCGGTTGGCGTGCAGGTCCGAGATGAGCGCGATCTTCATCGCGCCGGGGCCCCGCGCTCGGAGAACGCCTCGAGCGCGGCCGCGACGAGACGCGCGCGCACGTCGGCGATCGAAGTCCCGGTGAACGTCGCCCCCGACGCCTTGGCGTGACCGCCCCCGCCGAAGCGCCGCGCGAGGCTGTGCACGTTGAAGTCGGTCTTGCTGCGCGCGGAGAGCTTGACGGCGCCATCCTTTTGCTCGCGCAGGAACAGCACGACCTCGACTCGCGCGACGGCGCGCAGCAGGTCGAGCACGTCGTCGCCGTCCGACAGGTCGACCTCGCCCTCGCGCGCCTGCGGCAGGTCGACCACGGCGAGACGACCGTCCGCGTAGTACTCGAGCCGCGACAGCGCGCGCGAGATGCCGAGCGGGTGCTGGCGGCTCTGGCGCTGGTAGATCGAGTTGTAGAGCCGCGCCGGCTCGACGCCGAGCTGCACGGCCTCGCTCGCCGCCGCGAAGGTCTCCGCGTCGGTGTTCGAGTACTTGAACCAGCCCGTGTCGGTCACGAGCGAGGTGTACACGCCGCGCGCGGCGCGCAGGTCGAGCGGCACTCCGAGATCGCGCGCGATGCGGCGCACGAGCAGGCCCGTCGCGGCCGCACGCACGTCGACGTAGGCGGCGTCCCACCACGGCTGCCCCTCGAAGATGTGGTGATCGACGACCAGCTTGCGCGAGCGCGCCGCCGCGAGCGGCTTCGCCATCGGCCCCGTGCGCTCGAGCTCGTTGAAGTCGAGCATCACCGCGACGTCGTGCGCCGGGAGGTCCCCACCGTCGTAGACGCGGTAGGTCGCGCCCTCGCCGAGGTAGTCGAGCTGCGGCAGCAGCGGGTCGGTGTTGATGATCCAGACCGTCTTGCCGAGCCGCTCGAGCACGCTGTGGAGCGCGGCCTGCGCGCCGAGCACGTCGCCGTCGGGCCGCACATGCCCGCACAGGACGAAGCGCTGTCCCTGGCGCAGGAGGTCGAGGGCAGCGGCGCACTGGCCGGCGTCGGGGGCGGAGGAGGTCATGGAGGGTGTGCGGCCTGTCGCGGGAAGCTGCGGCGCGGTCCGGGAGCCAAGGTAACGCGCCGGCGCGGCCGGTGCATCCCCGGGGCCCCACTATCGGCCCGCGACCCGCTGTCCCTCGACCCAGACTTCGCTCACCGGCGCGGTCCCGAGGCACAGCTCCTCCAGAGCGGAGCGCGCCGAGTGCGCCACCACGGGCAGCACGAGAAAGTCGGCCGAGAAGCCAGACTCGAGCCGACCGAGCTGCGTGCTCGCCCCAGCAGCCGCGGCCCCGGCCACCGTGACGGCCCGCCACAGGTCTTCGGGCGCGAGCCAGCGCTGGGCCGCGCTCGCGAGGCGCATTTCCCGCCGCAGGTCGAGATCCTCGTTGCTCGCCAGCGAGTCCGTGCCGAGCGCGACCGACACGCCGGCGCGCGCGTAGCCCCGCCAGTCCCAGCGCTGGCGCTCGAACCACGCGTGGCTCCCCGGACAGTGCACGAGCGTGACTCCCCGCTGGGCCAGCCTGCGGGCTTCGCCTCGACTGGGGAGGTTGCCGTGCACCAGCGAAATCCGGGGCCCCAGGAGCCCCACGTGCTCGAGCAGGTCGAGCGCCGAACGCCGCGGCGACTCGCCGAGCAGCGCGGCGAGCGGGCCAGCCCCCGACTCCATCCACTGCACCTCGGCCGCCGTCTCGGACCAGTGCATCTGGACTGGGAGTTCGCGCTCGCGAGCGAGCTTCGCCGCGCCGGCGAGCAGGGCCGGGCTCACCGTGAACGGAGCGTGCGGCGAGAGTCCCTCGCGCCGTCGGCCGCTCGAACGCAGCGGACGTCGAACGCGCGCGAGCGCCGCCAGCGTGCGTGTCGGATCGTGCGCGTCGAGCACCTCGCGCAGCACGACCGAGCGAATCGCGTGGCGGGCCAACGCCTGCGAAGCCGCGCCCGTCGTGTCGATGTCGAGCACGCAGGTCGTACCCGTCGAGAGTGCTCGCGTCGCTCCCGCGCGCGCCGCAGCCGCGAGCTCGGAGCGGCTCGCCCGGGCGCGCAGGGCGATCACCGTCCGCACCCAGGCCGCGAAGTCCGGGCCGCGCGGCGTAAGGCCCGCGAGCGCACCGAGCTCGAGGTGCGCGTGAGCATTGACCATCCCCGCCGCGAGCAGCGCATCGCCACAGTCGACCTCCCGTGCTCCCGCGACGCGCGCCCGGCGTCCGAGAACTCGCTCCACGCGTCCCGCTCGCACCACGAGGCTCGCGCCCTCGAGCACGCGCTCTGGACCGCAGGCGATCCAGCGCGCGCGAACCACGATCGGTCGTGAGGCGGAGGTCATGGGAAGAGCGCGTCCCGCGAACCCGCCGTCGAGGCGAGCGCGCGGGACGCGGAGAGCTCGAGTGCGCCGCGAATCAGTCCGGAACCACGCGGATGGCGAGGTTCTTCACGCCGCGCAGCAGCGCGAAGTCGGGGTGAGCGCGGTTGAACACGATCTGGAAGCGCACCATGTCCGGCTTGATCGCCAGCAGGTTCGAGTTGAACTCGTCGGGGTGCTGCACCCACGGAGTCAGGCTGTTCTGCGCGACCACCGAGATGTCCGTGACATCGACGTTGCAGGGATCCGTCAGGTTGCCGACGGCCTTGGCGCCCTGGAAGCGCACGAGCACCGGCGGAGACACGAGCGGCGCGCCGACGCTGCCATCGGCGTACAGGCTGCCCCAGTTCTGTTGGGGCGAGCTGCCGGCGAACACGGTGGACTCGCGGTAGCTGACCACCTGCTCACCCGCACCGAGGTCGAGGATCACGTCCATGTCCCAGCCCAGCTCGGTCGGCGAGTCCGACTCGAAGGTCAGGTTGAAGAAGTTGCCCGTGGCGCGCATCCAGCAGGACTGGGCGCCGCTGTAGGCCTCGTCGCCCGAGGCGGACGGAGTCCAGTCGCCGAGCGAGAGCCAGCCGGTGGAGTTCGTCGCGAGGTCGGCCGGGGTGACCGAGATCGCCGCCGTCGGCTGGTCGAGCACGCCGAAGAGCGCGTCGTCCTCGATGCGCACGAGGCCCGTGCCGCCGTTGCCGCCCGTGCCCGTTCCGGCCGTGAAGACCGGGCCGTTGCCGCCAGCGCCGCCGGAGATGTTGAGGCGGTTCTGGATCGGCGAGAGGTCGATGACCTTGCTCTGCAGCAAGATCGCGCCGCCCGAGCCGCCGCCGCCCGGAGCCGCGTGCTGGCCGTAGTTCACGTTGGTCGGGAGCGCGTCGCCGCCCTCGCCGCCGGTGGCATCGATGCGACCGTCGAGCGACAGGATGCGACCGGCCGCGATCTGGATCGCGCCGCCGCCACCGCCACCGCCCGCGCCGCTGTGGGTGCGGTAGCGGTCGATCGCGGTGCCCGCCGCGAGGCAGGCGACCGAGCCAAGGGTGGCCGAGTTGGTGTGGGTGCCGAAGAGACCCGAGCCACCACCGCCGCCGCCCGAGCCACCGCGCAGGAAGCCGAGCGACGGACGCAGGGCGCGGCGCGTGAAGGTCACCGGGTCACCGGAGGTCGACTCGAGCCCGAGCTCCGACGAGGCGCCGGGGACGGTGGCAGTCGTGGCGATGGACGAGCTGCCGCCCACGCCGAGGGGCTGGAGCGAGACCGAGGTACCGCTCGTGCCGTCGGTGGCATAGGCACCGCCCGCGCCGGTCGCGCCGATCTGCGGGCTCTGGCAGGCGGTCGAGGTCGCCGTCGTCGAGTTGGTGTCGAGGGCCGCGAAGTTGCCAAAGGCCGTGCCCGTCGGGAAGCTCAGCGGCCAGCGCGAGCCACCCGTGCCATCGCCGAGGTCCGTGGAGCCGCCGAAGCCCGCGCTGCCACCGACCCCCTGGCCCGCGCGGCCGTTGACGACCGCACCGGGGTTGAGCACGCCGGCATTGACCACCGGGGTCTGGGCGGTGCTGGCGATGCCTTCGCCGCAGGGGCCCGAGGTCGTGGCAGCACCCGTGCAGTTGATGAGATTGAGGAAGGTCGTGCCCGTGTCGTCCGGACGGTCGGCACCCTGTCCACCGCGCCCCGCACCGGGACCGCCGCGCGAGCCCAGCTGGCCGATCGGCGCCTCCGAGGGGTGCGCACCAAGGTCCGAGCCCGCCACATCGATGATGGCGGTGTCGGCCATGTTGAACAGGCCGCGAGCGAGCAGGCGCAGGGAGTTGTCACCGCGCGCCGTCAGCGTCGAGTTCGACTGCAGGTCGATCAGGGTGAAGTCGAGCTGGCCGTCGCTCACGACCGGGACCGGCGTGCTGGCGAAGAAGTCGGCCAGCGTGAGGTTGGTGAGGAACAGGCGCGGGTTGAGGTTGTTGATCAGCGCGCCGGCCGTCGTCGAGACGCCGAGGCCATTGTCGAGGCCGCCCGAGAGCGCGCCCGTAAAGTACGGGAAGCCACCGCCGCCCGGACCCCAGTTGGTGTCGAGCGGATCCGCCGTCGGAGAGGCCGAGACGCCCACGATGGTGATGACGAAGTCAGGGAAGGTCGCGAGGCGCGCGCCGTTCAGGGTCGCACCGGCCGTCGCGCTCGACACGACGATCGTGTCCGTGCCCTCGAGCTCGAACGAGAGCTGCGACAGCAGCGGGTTCGCGGTCGGGTTGTTGCGGAAGGCAGCGACCGTTTCCTTCATCGTGTCGGTGAGGAAGGTGCGGATCGGGATGTCCGTCGGGGTCGCGTTGGCCGGCGTCTTGTAGAGCACGTGCGGCACGTTGTTGCCGATCATGAAGCGACCGGCGTCGGTACCACGGACGTTGCGCAGGTAGCGGATGCGCGCCACGGCCGGCTGGGGCGAGGTGAACACGGTGCGCGACTGGTTGTCGTCGATCACGAGGTCACCAAGGCGACCGGAGCCGCCGCCCGTTCCGGCGCTGAGGCGACCCGCGCCCCAGTTCGCGCCCGAGCGCGCCTTGTCCTCGTTGACGTCGTCCGTGAACTGCTCGCCGCCCGTCGGCAGCGTGATGGCGCCGAAGTTCGCGACTTCCGGCGTGAACGTGCGCTTGCCGGGGTTCGAGACCGAGTTGCCCGCGAGGTCCTTCACCTCGACCGGCACGTCGACCACGATCTTGCGCTTGACCGGTGCACTGCCGGCGCTCGGGAAGCCGCCGAACGGCGTGAACACCATGGTGGTGGTCAGGTTCGTCTGGTCGGGGCTCTGGAAGCTGTAGGTGCCACCGACGGGGACCTGGTCGCCCGGGGTGCTCAGGTTGCCGTCGGGGTCGACCTTGACGGTGATGAACGGCGACTGGCCCGTCGAGGGCTGGACCAGCGTGCCGATGTTCATCAGGTCGTTGAACACGAAGGTGATCTCCGAGTCGGAGAGCACGTCGACCACGTCCGCGGTCGTGGTGGCGAGGTTGATCGGATCACCGCCGCCGATCGTGCGCACGAAGATCGAGACGCCCGGAGCGCCCGGGACCGGGTCGATCAGGCCCTGGCTCGTGGTGATCGTGCACAGCATGCGGCTCTGGTTCTGCTGGCCACCGGAGCTCTGCACGTAGGGGCCGACGTCGCCCTGACTCGTGCCGGGAATGCGGATCTGATAGGTCTGGTTGGCGCCGAAGCCGTAGCTCGGGTTGCCCGACGCATCAAACGAGAGGCGCGGCCGGAAGATGGCGCGGCGCGGATCGTTGGGGTCGACGAGGCGCGAGCCAGCGGGGAAGCCCGCGGTCACGATGTCGATCACCTGGAAGGCGTTGTTGACCGTCAGCGAGGTCGAGGCGACCGGCTGCGAGAACACCACCGCCACGTCTTGGTTCTGGTAGGTGTTGACGATGCCGCAGCTGACCTGCTCGCCGCCGCGCCCGTTGGTGCAGCCGAGGGTGCAGGATTCGACGTACATGGCCCCACCACCGGAGCCGCCGCCGCTGCAGGAGGAGAGGATCGACACCGTTCCGGTCACTGCCGTGACGAGGAGGAGCCTGGCCGCGTTCTTCATGAGGGAGGGGCGCACGCCTTTGCGTCGCTGGTCGTTCAGCTGTCCTAGGGTGGGGTCGGAAGTCGCGCTCGGGTGCTCCCGAGCGGGCTCGCGCCCCCTCTACCCCGCGGACGCGCCGAGGGGACGGAGGGAACGGGCCCGCGCCGGAGGTCCGGTCGCGGTTTCCGAAGGGGTCGGGCACTATAGTGACCGCGCGGGGCTCGACGCCAGAGTCCTGTCGGACCACCCAGCGCCGCGCTCCCCCCTCCGGAGAGCGACCCAGCGAGGGGACCTCCGGCACGAAGTTCGCCGGATCGCCCCTCGCGAGCCGCCCGAGCGCCCCAACAAGTTCCGTTCCCGCCCCGCCCAGCCCTCCGCCGCCCCATCCATGCCCGCCCGCACGGCTTCCCCCACCCTCCCCCGGCCCGTTTCCCTGACCGGTCGGAGCAGCGAGCGAGCGGTCGCGCACGGACTGCGATCGCTGGCGCTCGCCCTCGGGCTCGCCCTCGTGGCCGGCTGCAGCGACAGCCGAGCGGGCTCCGGGCTGAACGAGGTCGAGTCGCGCGCCGCCGTCGACCAGCTGGTGGTGCTGTTTCGACCGGTGAATCCGATCGCCACGAGCGACGTCCACGACCGCAACTTCCGCGAGCGCGCGGCCCACCTCGAGGCCCTGCACCGCGCGGGTGCGACCGCCGGACGCGAGGCCCTCGCGCGCTTCGAGCGTGCCAAGGACGAGCCCTTCGACGTGCGCTGGGCGCTGCTCGAAGCGGCCGCCTACAACGCCCCGGCCGAGACCCAGCCGACCTTGGAGCGCCTGATCCTCGTCTACGAGGGCAAGGGCGAGGAGCTGCGCACGCAGGCCGTGCGCATCGCGGCGGAGACGATTCCGGAGCGTGCCATCGAGCTCTACGAGCCCATGCTGCGCGACCCCCTCGCGCGGCAGACCCGCCCGCCGCAGGAGGAGCTCGTGCGCGGCTGGGCCACGGCGGCGAAGAAGCTCGGCCTCAAGGACGCGCGCGTCTTGTGCGACCTCGTGGTCGACCTGCGCCAGCCGCCGGACGCGCGCTACGCAGCGGTCAACGCACTCGCGGACATCGGCGGCGAGCGGGCGATCCGCGCCCTGCGCGAGGTGCTCGTCGAGAGCGCTTCGGACGGCAACATCCGCCGCAAGTCCGCGCAGGCCTTGCTGCGCATCATGCCGCGCGACGCCTACTGCGCCCTGATCCGCGAGGCCTCCGAGCACGAGGCGGACGAGGTGTTCCTGTTCTTCCTCTCGGACCTGCTCGACAAGAACTGCGGCGCGCAATGAGCGCGGGTTCCCTGATCACCGACAGCCACGCGCACGTCTACGACGAGAGCTTCGACGGCGATCGCGACGCGGCGATCGAGCGCGCGCGGGAAGCGGGCGTCGGGCGCATGCTGCTCGTCGGCACGAACGTGACGACCTCGCGGCGCTGCTTCGAGCTCGCCGCGCGCCACGCGGACGTCTTCCCCACCGCGGGCATCCACCCCCATGACGCGGAGACGGCGACGGACGCGGATCGGGAGGAAATCGAGCGCCTCTGCCGTCGGGCGGAGTGCGTCGCCGTGGGCGAGACCGGCCTCGACTGGTTCAAGCAGTTCTCGCCGCGCGAGGCGCAGCTCGCCAACTTCCGCTGGCACCTGCGGCTCGCGCGCGAGCTGCACAAGCCGGTGATCGTGCACTGCCGTGACGCGCGCGAGGACACGCTGGCCTTGCTGGCGGAGTTTCCGGGCGTGCGCGGCGTGATGCACTGCTACAGCTACGGCGCGGACGAGCTCGACGGCTTCCTCGCGCTGGGCATGTACATCTCCTTCTCGGGCGTGGTGACCTACCCGAAGAACGAGTTCAACCGCGCGGCGGCGAAGCGCGTGCCTGCGGATCGGCTGCTGGTGGAGACGGACTGCCCGTACCTCGCGCCG
This sequence comes from uncultured Planctomycetota bacterium, assembly GCA_903892045.1. Lineage (GTDB taxonomy): Bacteria > Planctomycetota > UBA1135 > UBA1135 > F1-120-MAGs118. The sequence goes on from CAITGX010000095.1 coordinate 10,366, forward strand.
CAGTCGCGCCGCGGACGGCGCAACGAGCCGGCCCTGTGCCGCGAAGTGCTGGCGAAGGTCGCGGAGGTGCGCGGCGAGTCGCTCGAGACGCTCGCTCGCGTCACGAGCGACAACGCGAGCGCGCTGTTCGGCCTGCCGCGCTAGCGCGCGCTCACTGGACCGGCGCCCAGCTGTTGCCGTCGACCGAAGCCCCGTAGAGCCCGATCGCGGAGCGCATGTCGTTGGAGCTGCTGAAGGCGGCGTCGCCCGCCGGACCGCGCACCACGCCCGAGTAGACCGTGCCGGCGCGATTCGCCGTCTGCAGCACCTCGTTGGAGTGGCTGACGAAGAACGCGCGCGTGCCCGTCATGCCGGCCTGCATGGGCCACGCATAGCAGCACCACAGGTACTCGCCGAGATCGGAGCTCGGGAACGTGCCCGCGAAGCCGCCGCTCGGATCCTCCGAGATCGGAGCCCCCGCGGCGTCGGGGAGGAACATCTGGAACAGGTAGCCCGAGCGCGCCGTCTGGCTGCCCGTCACGACGCCGAAGGGCGCGGAGAGCATGGGCGGATCGAGCAGGTCGGAGGCCGCGTTGCCGGCGGCGGCGGAGCCCGCGTTGCTCACGCGCACCGGCGCGATGCCGGCGAGCTCGGCGAAGCTGCCGAACTCCCCCATCCCGTCGGCGTCGGTGTCGATGGCGGCCGCGGACTGGACCTGGGCCTGGGCGCTCATCAGCGCTCGCAGGGTCGCGATCGCCGCCGACTCGTTGGCGGACTGGCGCGCGGCGGCGAGGCGCGGCAGAGCGATCGCGGAGAGGATCGCGATGATCCCGACGACGATCATCAGCTCGACCAGCGTGAAGCCGCTGCGGGCGCGACGGGATGCAGGGCGGAAGGCGCGGAGCTCGGTCATGGGGAATCGCTCGATGTAGCTCGGTCGGGGGCAGGTCGATGGTGTGCGAGGCTCGCCATCAAGCCGCATGGCGAGGCGCCCCGGTTTCGCGGAACGCCTCGCCACGCACGGGAAGCTTGCGAACTACTGGACCGGGACCCAGTTCTCGCCGTCCTGACCGGTGAGGCCACCGGCGACGTTGCACACGGGCGAGCCCATGTCGTTCGCGGTCTGGAAGATCGAGTCACCGGCCGGGCCGCTGCCCGTGGCGCCGGCGCCGGAGTACACGTTGGTGCCCTTGTTGTTGTACTGGTAGATGTCGCCCGCCTGGTTCACGAAGAACGAGCGGTTGCCGGTCTGGCTGAAGTTGACCGGCCAGGCGTAGCAGCACCACAGCACTTCGCCGTTGTCGGCGCCCGGGTAGGAACCCGTGAAGCCGCCGGTGGCGCCTTCGCTGATCGGCGCGCGGGCGGTGTCGGGCAGGTACATCTGGAAGACGTAGCCCGAGCGCTGGACCTGGCTCGCCACGACGTTGCCGAAGGCGGCCGAGAGGACCGGCGGGTTGAGCTCGTCGGTGCCGACCGTGCCCGAGCCCGGAGCGCCGGCGTTCGAGACGCGGCAGGGGAAGGTGCCCGCGAGCTCGGCGAAGCTGCCGTACTCGCCAGCGCCGTCACCGTCGGTGTCGATGGCGCCCGACGACTGGACCTGGGCCTGCGCGCTCGTGAGCGAGCGCAGCGTCGAGATGGCGGCCGACTCGTTGGCCGAGAGTCGGGCGGCCATCAGACGCGGGATAGCGACCGAGGCGATGATGGCGATGATGGCCACCACGATCATGAGTTCGATCAGGGTGAAGCCTGCGTTGCGCTTGATGTTCTTCATTGCGTGAATGTTGTGCTTTCTGGTTGCCGGGCACCGGAACGGCACTCCCGTGCCCGGTGCTTCCCGTATGCGCACTTCTTTCGGCCTCGGGTAGCGGGCAACTTGAGGCGCCGCCGGAAGTTCGCGGCGCTTTTTCCCGGTCGTCTTCCCCGAAATGGGCCACCCGCCGCACCCCCACGCAGGAGGGCCACGGCGGGTGGCGAGAGCGAGAGCGGAGTGGGGCTTAGCTCGGACCGGAGAGCTTGCCGACCACGTCGAGGATCGGGAGGAAGACGCTCAGCACCACGCCCCCGACGATCACGCCCATGAACGTGATCAGGAGCGGCTCGATCAGGCTCGTGAGGCTCTTGATCGCGGCCTTGACCTGCGCGTCGTAGAACTCGGCGATCTTCTCGAGCAGCTGCTCGAGCGAGCCCGTGCGCTCGCCGATCGCGATCATGCGCGTGACCATCGGCGGGAAGACGCTCGACTGCGCCAGCGGGTCACTGAGCAGCTGGCCGTTGCGCACGCTCTCCTTCGCAGCCGCGACCGTGTTGGCGATCACGCGGTTGCCGGCCGTGTCCGCCACGATGTCGAGCGTGCCCATGATCGGCACGCCGGAGCGAATCAGCGTCGCGAACGTGCGCGAGAAGCGCGCGAGCGCGACCTTGCGCGCGATGGGGCCGAAGATCGGCGCGCGCAGCGCGACGTGGTCGAAGAACAGCGCGCCGCGGGGCGTCTGCTTGAAGAGCGTGGTCGCGGCGAACGCGCCGAAGGCGGCGCCGACCACGACGTACCAGTTGTTCTTGAGCCACTCGGAGGTGTCGAGCGTGAACTGCGTGAGCGCGGGCAGTTCCGTGCCCAGCCCCTCGAACACCTGCCGGAAGGTCGGGACCACGCCGAGCATCAGGAAGGCCGTGATCGAGATCACGAGCACGAGCGAGATGACCGGGTAGGTCATGGCGGCCTTGATCTCGCGCTTGAGCGCCTGACTCGACTCGAGGTAGTCGGCGAGGCGCGCGAGGATCACGTCCATCTGGCCCGAGGCTTCGCCCGCGCGCACCATGCTCACGTAGAGCGGCGAGAAGGCGCGCGGGCAGCGCTCCATGGCGCTGGAAAGATCCGAGCCCGAGCGCAGGTCCGCGCCGATCTGCGCGCAGACCGTGCGCAGGCCCGGCGTCTCCGCCTGCTCGCCGAGCACGTCGATCGATTCGAGCAGCGCGAGGCCGGCGCCGACCATGGTCGACAGCTGGCGCGTGAAGAGCACCAGTTCCTCGTTGGTCACGCGCGGAGAGCGAGTGAGGAACGCGAAGCGCGGCGCGCGCGGAGCGGCGCTCGCAGCTGCGGCGTCGAGCCGCAGCACCACGAGGTTCTGGCGGCGCAGCTCGGCCACGGCTTGGCCGCGATCGTCGGCCTGGATCATGCCCTCGACCGTCTGGCCGGTGGACTTCTTGGCAGCGTACTTGAAGCTCGTCATGGGGTTTCCTCGGCGCGTGGGCGGTGAGGGAATCAGCGGTCGTCGAGAGTGGTGCGCAGGATTTCCTCGAGCGAGGTGCGGCCGCGCGCGACGTTGAGCAGGCCGACGCGACGCAGGGTCAGCATCCCGAGGCGCACGGCCTCCTGCTTGATCTCCACCGCCGAGCGGCGCTGGATGACCATGCCCTTGAGTTCCTGCTCGAGGTACAGCGTCTCGAGGATCGCGAAGCGACCCTTGTAGCCTTCCTTGCAGCGCATGCAGCCCTTGGGGTTGGGCCCGAAGATCTCGAGCCCGTCGAGCTCGTCCTTGCGGAAGCCGACGTCGAGCAGCTCGCGCTCGGGGAGCTCGAGCTTCACGCGACAGGAAGGGCACAGCTTGCGCGCGAGGCGTTGGGCGCCGATGCACAGCACCGAGCTCGCGACCATGAACGGGTCGATGCCCATGTCGCACAGGCGCGTGATCGTCGTCGCCGCGTCGTTGGTGTGCAGCGTCGAGAGCACGAGGTGACCGGTGAGCGCGGCCTTGACCGCGATGTCGGCGGTCTCGGTGTCGCGGATCTCCCCCACCAGCACGATGTCCGGGTCCTGGCGCAGGATCGAGCGCAGCGCGCCGGCGAAGGTCATGCCGCGCTTGGGGTTGACGGGCACCTGGTTGATGCCGTCCATGCGGTACTCGACCGGGTCCTCGACCGTGACCACGTTCACGTCGGGCGTCGCCACTTCCTTCACGCACGAGTAGAGCGTCGTCGACTTGCCCGAGCCCGTGGGGCCCGTGAGCAGCAGCATCCCGTAGGCGGCGTTGGACGCGCGCTTGATGTCGTCGAGCGCCTTGGCCTCGTAGCCCAGATTGTCGAGCTTGAGCGCCATCGCGCCCGCATCGAGGATGCGCATGACGGCCTTCTCGCCGCCGACCACCGGCAGGATCGAGAGACGGAAGTCGATCTTGCGGTTCTCGTAGCGGATCTGGAACTTGCCGTCCTGCGGCGCGAAGCGCTCGGCGATGTCGAGCGACGCGAGGATCTTGAGGCGCGAGATGAGCGCCGAGAGCATCGAGCTCGGCGGGCGCAGGATCTCGTGCAGCGAGCCATCGATGCGCAGGCGAATGCGGATCGCGGTCTCGCCGGGCTCGATGTGGATGTCGCTCGCCTTCTCCTTGAGCGCGCGCAGGATCACGAGGTTGACGAGCTTGACCGCGGGGGCGTCCTCGCCCTGCGTCGCGGCCTGCTCGATGTCCTCGGCCTGCTCGACCTCGACCGCCAGCGCGGACTCGCTCCCATTGACCTCGGAGAGCAGCTGGTCGACCGCCTTGTTCTTCGTCTCGAACACGGCCTCGGTCGCCGAGCGGATCGCCGCGGGATGCGAGAGCACCGGCCGGACTTGGCAGCGCGACATGCGCCGCAGGTCGTCGAGCAAGAGCACGTCGAAGGGATCGCTGACCGCGACCGTGAGCACGTCGCCGTTGCGCGTGAGCGGCAGGATGCCGTGCTGCTCGCACGTGTCGCGCGGCAGGCTCTCGAGCGCGGCGGGGTCAGGCCGGATGCGCGACAGGTCGACCGGCACCACGCCCGAGTTGCGACCGAGCGTCTCGAGCAGCGCGTCCTCGTGCACGAGGCCCTGCGAGAGCAGCGTGGCGACGGGCGAGCCGCCGCGCTCCTTGGCGCTGCTCCAGTCCTCGTCGCTGACGAGGCCGCCGTCGACCAGGATCCTGCGAATGCGTCCGGAAACTCGGGTCATGGGGGGGCGCCCTCGTTCAGGCCGCGCGCACCAGCGTGCGCAGCTCGTTCAGGTCCGTGGCGGTGCGCTCCGCTTCCTCGAGCCGCACGCGGCCCGAGCGCACGAGCTCGGCGAGCGAGGTCGCCATGGTCTTCATCCCCAGCCGACCGCCGGTCTGGATCTGGGAGTAGATCTGGTGGTTCTTGCCCTCGCGGATCAGCGCGCGCACCGCGGGCGTCGCGAGCATCACCTCGGCCGCCATGGCGCGCCCGCGACCGCTGGCGAGCGGCAAGAGCTGCTGGCTGAACACCGCCTCGAGCGAGAACGAGAGCTGCGTGCGCACCTGCTGCTGCTGGTGCGCGGGAAACACGTCGACGATGCGGTTGATGGTCTGCACCGCGTCGGACGTGTGCAGCGTGCCGAACGTGAGGTGGCCGGTCTCCGCGAGCGTGAGCGCCGCCTCGATCGTCTCGAGGTCGCGCAGCTCGCCCACGAGGATGAAGTCGGGGTCCTGGCGCAGCACGCTCTTGAGCGCGCGTCCGAAGCCCTGCGTGTCACCGCCGACCTCGCGCTGCGTGACCATGCACTGCTTGTGCTGGTGCACGAACTCGACCGGGTCCTCGATCGTGACGATGTGCCCCTGCCGCGTCTGGTTGATGTGGTTGACCATCGAGGCCAGCGAGGTCGACTTGCCCGAACCCGTGGCGCCCGTGACGAGCACGAGTCCGGCGCGCATGCCGCAGATGCGCTCGCACACCGCGCGCGGCAGGCCGAGCTGGTCGAAGTTCGCGATGCGATTCGGGATCAGGCGCATCACGGCCGCCACCGAGCCCTGCTGGTGGAACACGTTGGCGCGGAAGCGTCCCTTGTCCGCGAGGCCGAACGAGCAGTCGAGCTCGAGCTCGCGATCGAGCTTGGCGATCTGGTCGCTCGTGAGCACGCTCGTGGCGAGCCGGCGCGTGTCTTCGGGAGTGAGCGCCGGGCAGTCGACCGGCAGGAGCATCCCGTCGACGCGGATGCGCGGCGGGGAGTGGATCGAGATGTGCAAGTCCGAGCCGCCTTGGCGAACCAAGAGCGACAGCAGCTCTTCCATGGTGATCATGCGCGCGCTCCCTCCCCGGACCGCTCGGGCGCGGGCACGGTGGAATCTCCCGCGACAGTCGGGGCAGTCCTCATGGTGGACCTTTCGGCCCATGCGCAGCGGCGACTGAAACCGCCCGCGCGGATGCGGAAAGAACTTCCGGGTGCGCGCGCGAGGAACCTCGCGAAGCCGAACGCCGGCGCCGGGCACTCGGCCCGGCGCCGGCGTGCGCCATCCCCGGAACCTCGCAGTCCCCGCTAGACCTCGACCGGCTCGCCGCGGGCGGCGTTCGCGAGCACGCGCTGCTGCTCGAGCGAGGGAATCGGAGCGTAGTCGGCGAGGTGCATCGAGAAGGCGCCCTCGCCGGCCGTCATGGACTTCAGGTCGCGCTGGTAGCTCTGCAGGAGCGAGAGCGGCGCATGGGCGCGGATCGTGGTGAACTCGCCGTCCGCGGAGGTCGACTGGTCAAAGACCTGCGCGCGGCGATGGCTGGTGAGATCGGAGAAGATCGCGCCCGCACTCTCGGTCGGAACCGTGACCTCGAGCTCCATCACCGGCTCGAGCAGCACGGGGCTCGCCTTCTGGAACGCGTCGACGAACGCGCGCGCGCCGGCGATCTTGAAGCTCGCCTCGTCGGAGTCGACGTCGTGGAACTTGCCGTCGTACAGCTCGAGATCGACATCGACGACCTGACTGTGCGTGAGCACGCCCTTCGCAGCCGCCTCCCGCACACCCTTCTCCACCGCCGGGATCAGGTTGCGCGGGATCGCTCCCCCCACCACCGAGTCGGTGAACGTGACGCCGCTGCCCTTGGGATTCGGCCGCACGCGCACGAAGCACTCACCGAACTGCCCGCGGCCGCCAGTCTGCTTCTTGTGGCGGTGGTGGCCCTCGGCGCGCCGGGTGACCGTCTCGCGGTAGGCGATGCGCGGCGGGTGCGAGGAGACCTCGACGCCGAAGCGTCGCGCGAGCCGCGCCTGCACCACCGCGAGGTGCTGCTCGGTCAGTCCGCGCACGAGCAGCTCGTGAGTGTCGACGTCGTGCTCGACAAGGAACGTCGGGTCCTCCTGCGCGAGCTTGCGCAGGGCCTCGCCGATCTTCTGCTCGTCGTTGCGCGCACGCGGCACGAGGGCCAGCGATACGACCGGCTCGGGCTGCGCGATCGGCTCGAGCACCGGCGCTATCTCCCCGGCGCGCACGATCACGTCCCCGAACCCGGCACCCTCGAAGCGCGAGATCGTCACGATCTCGCCCGCGCTCGCGCTCTCCACCGGATCGCGCCTGCGCTTGCCGACGAGACGGAACAAGCCGCCGGGCTTCTCGCCTTTCTCCGGCGATCGAGGTCCTGCGAGCGCGTCGCCCGCCGTCAGGCTCCCGGAGAGGATCTTGAGCGTGCAGAGCTTCCCGAGGTGCGAATCGGAACGTACGAGCACGACGCGCGCGCAGAGCGGCGCCGAGGTGTCGAGCGGCAACGCGCTGCCATCTGCCGTGCGCTGCACGAACATGTCCGGCGTCGGGCAGAACTCCGCGAGGAACGCGAGCACGGCGTCGACGCCGACTCCAGTCAGAGGGTTGCAGGCGAGGATCGGCACCAGCGAGCCACGCGCGATGGCGCGCGGGATCTGCGCGTGCAGCTCCTCGTCGCCGAGCGCGCCCGTCTCGAGATAGCGCGCGAGCAGCGCCTCGTCCTCGCAGGCGTCCATCACGCGGTCGAGCAGGTTGCGACGCCAGTCGTGGTGGTCGACCTCGAAGATCGTCGGCGCGGCGTGGAACCCGGGCCCGGTGACGTCCGGATGGTCGAACGGCACGCACAGGTCCCCCACCGCGGCATCGAGCTCGTCGACGACGCGGTCGAAGTCCACGTTGTCGGCATCGCAGTGCGTGACCACGATCACGCGCCCCTTGCCGAGCGCGCGCGCGCGCTCGAGCTCGCGCCGGAAGTCGTAATTCGGCCGACCGACGGCGCTGTGCACGCCGACCACGACGTCCGCGGCGGCGATCGCTCCGTGGGCATCGGCGACGAAGTCGTCGTACCCGGGGGTGTCGATCAAGGTCCAGCGACAGCCGCGCGCATCGCCTTGGACGAAGGCGGCCTGCAACGTGTGCCCCTTCTCCTGCTCCTCCGGCTCGGCATCGCAGATCGAGGTACGCTCCGCGACCGAGCCCTTGCGTGCGGAGAAGCCGCACAGGTGCGCGAGCGCGTCGACCAGCGTGGTCTTTCCGGCCGCAGGGTGTCCGACGAAGGCGAGGTTGCGCAGTCCCTTGTGGGTAGAAGTCATCGCGTCATCGCTCCAGCTGGGCGCCTGTTCGCGCGCGCGGGTGCCCGGAGGGCCGCGCGGCGCGCACCGCGCGAGATCGCGCGGCGCCATCGCATCGTAGGTGCCCCCCTGCGGACGGGGGCTTC
>CAITGX010000096.1 GCA_903892045.1 uncultured Planctomycetota bacterium
CCTACAACGAGTCCGCGACGCGCCTCGTCGCACGCGAAGGGCTCGACATCTTCGGCCATGCATGCATCGTGCGCGAGCGCGGTCCGAGCCTCGTCTCGCTGAAGGCCTCCGACCTCGCCGAGCTGGCGCGCACGCTGGGCATGCAGCTCGACGACGGTCCGATCCAACTCGACGAGCACCTGCTCGCACGGCTGCGACACGCCCCGGAGCACGAACGACCCGACGAGCCTCCGTTCTGCTCGCGACTGGACGAGCCCGCGATCGGACGGCAGCTCGAACTCGAGTTCGACGACAGCGGGGACATCCCGTTCTGACGCCGACTGGCGCGCACGGTGCGGATTTTCCCGCCCGTGCTCGACCGCGCGCGAGGCGTCTCCAGTACATTCGTCGCTCGCAACGGCGTCGCCCCCCACGCTGCCTCCATGGAACTGCTGAGCGAGTTCGAGCGCACCCTGATCACGCGCAAGGAGCCCACGCGCACCTGCTTCGTGCTGGTGCTGTGCTGGCTGGCGCAGTGCGACGGGCACCTCGGCGAGGACGAGCGCGAGCTGCTGCGGCAGGTGACGGCGGGCAGTGGCCCGGAAGTCCAGCTCGAGGAGCTGCTCGGCATCGCGCGCCGCGCCACCACGGGCGACATCCAGCTCGCGCTCGAGATCCTGCGCGAGACCAACCCTGCGATCCGCCGCCCGATCCTGCAGCTCGTGATCAGCCTCGCGCTCGTCGACGGGCACCTGCTCACGATCGAGAACCACATCGTGCGCCTGATGGCCGACGTGCTCGGACTCGGGCTCGACGGGCTCAACGACGCCTTCCGCGAGATGACCGGGCACGACTTCCCCGAGCCCGAGGATCCCGGCGACCCGGCCTTCTGGGAGCGCCACCGCACGGGCGCGAGCCCCTCGACGCGCGCGCAGGATCTCGCGGCCCTCGGCCTCGAGGGAAACCCGAGCACGGACGAGATCCGCGCCGCGTTTCGCAGGCTCGCCAAGGTGCACCATCCGGACCGCTTCGCCAGCGCGGGCCCGGAGGCCGTCAAGACAGCCGAGCTGCAGTTCAAGCGCATCCGCGCGGCCTACGAGAGGCTGGTGGGCGCGTGAGGAACCTCTACAAGGCTCTCGGGCTCGCGTCGCACAAGGTCGACGAGGCGGAGCTGCGCGCGAGCATCGAGCGCTGCCCGAACGCGGAGCTCGCGCGTCGCGCGCGCGCCGTGCTGCTCGACCCCGCGCGCCGTCGCCACTACGACGCCACGCTGAGCCAGCTGCAGCACATCGCGCGCCTGCGCGCCAACCTCGGCTTGGCCAGCTCCCCCACGTGGACGCGCTCGGTCCCGGCGGGCGAGTTCGAAGTGCAGCCCGACGGCAACCCTTCGCGCTTCGAGTCGCTGAAGTCGAGACTCGCGCTCTTCGGTCAGGCGGCACAGGCCGCGCAGGCGGGAAAGCAGCGCGGCAACGGCGGCTGCGGCTGCGTGCTCCTCGTCGGACTCGTGATCCTGATCTCGATCCTGTGGGACTCGTGCCACAAGTCGTCGCGCGACAGCGCGCAGTCCTCGCGCGCAACGGACCGCGCGTTCACGGCGCCGGCGCTGGTCCTGCCGCGGACAGGCCAGCTCTGGGGCCGGGACACGCCGGTGGCTCCGCTCAAGATCACGACGCGTGACGCGACGTACGCGTACTACGTGAAGCTCGTGTCGCCGGGCAGCAATGTCGCGCTGGCCGAGTACTTCATCCGGCCGGGTGAGCGCCTCGACGCGCTCGCTCCGCTCGGCAATTACGAGCTGCGCTACGCCGCCGGCCAGACTTGGTACGGCACGACCCACCTCTTCGGGCCCGCGACGAGCTGCAGCCGCGCGGACTCGCTGTTCGAGTTCCGCGAGACGCCGGACGGCTACAGCGGCTACACGGTCGAGCTGTTCCTGCAGGTCAACGGGAACCTGCGCACGAGAGAGCTCGCGCGCGAAGAGTTCTAGCGCCGGATCGGCTCGGGCTGCGCGTCGGCCCGGGCGCGCCGACGTGCCACGGCACGTTCGAGCAGCGGAATCGAGCGCATGGAGTCGAGGGCCTCGCGCACGGCCTCGCCGAGCCGAGTCTCCTCGGCGAGGAGCGGCGCGAGCGAGGCACGGCAGGTGGCGAGCACGCCGGCGGCGGCTTCGAGGTCGTCGATGCCGACGTAGAGGGCGCACCACTCGTCGAAGGCTCGGACTCGATCGAGCGCATGGCCCGCGCGCTCGGAAGCGCGCCGCAGCCAGCGCTCGGCGTCCGAGAAGCGGCCGAGCTGCGCGTAGGTCTTGCCCACCCACAGGGCGGCCTCGTCGCGGCGCCGCGGCGGAGCGGTCGAGTCCGCGGAGAGCGCGAGATAGAGATCGAGTGCACGCTCACCATTGCGACGCCGACGCTCGATGTGCGCCGCCTCGAGCGACGCCTTGGCTCGCAGCGTGGGGTCGGGAGACTCGGCGCGCACGAACTCGAGCTCGCGCAGCGCGGCCAGGTCCTCCTCGAGGATGCGCAGCTGCTCGGCGGCGCGGAACGCAGCCTCGGCGGCGAGCGCGCGCTCGAGAGGGAAGCGCGCACGCACGGCGACCCACGCGGCGGCCGCTGCACGGCGCGCCGCGGGCTGGGCGACGGCGCGTGCCTCGCGGATGCGAGCGGCGACGGAGAGCGCGTGCTGCCACTGCTCGGCGGACGAGGCGAACGCAGGCACGGAGGCGAGGTCGCGCTCGAGCTCGGACGGCAGGGCGCAGGCAACGAGGACGGGCAGCAGGTACGGGTGCATGGCTAGCGCTGCTCCTCGCGACGCGCGCGCGACGCCGCGCAGGCGAGCGGCCCTTCGAGCGCGCGGCCGAGCCGACGGCGCATGCGATACAGGCGGTGCTTGTCCATGCCGGGCACGACCGCCACGCGTGCGCCCGTGGGCGTCACGGAGTAGTGCGCCTCGAGCCAGGCGCGCTCCTCGGCATGCATCTGCTGCAGCGCAGCGCGCAGCAGGGCGAGCGCCGTGTCCTTGGCGACCACATGCGTCCCGAGCTGCCAGCGCTCGTCGCCTGGCTCGCCCACGCAGTCAGCCGCGGGCTGCGCCTCGGCGACGAGGTCGAGCTCGTCGGAGAGCTCGCACCGCACCCGGCCGTCCCGTCGACCACGGTCGGCGAGCGCGTTGGCGGCGATCCTCAGCACCCACGGCTCGAGCCGGCGCGGGCTGCGGCCGCGCAGCCGCGAATGCACGGCCCGCAGCAGCGTCTCCTGCACGAGGTCCTCGACCTCGTGTCGATCCGCGCAGCGCCGCGCGCCGTAGGCACGCACCAGCGGCGCGAGCTCGGCCAGCCCTCCCCAGCAGTCCTCCACCCGTTCGGTCGACATCGCTTCGAGTTCTCCTGCGCCGCAGTCGCTCGCGCGGCGCGGGGCAGGAGACGCTCGAGGTGCGCACTCGTGGCGCTGTGGAGAACGGCGCGGAGAACGGGCGCGCGGACTCTGGAATCGGAACCGGGGAAGTCGGGGCGGTGCGCGAGCCCTGCGAGCCCGGCTTCACCTGCGTGGCGAGCGGCCCGCGGAGAAGTCCTGCGCAAGCGCCGCGGGCGGCGGGGCGCCGAAGCACCCCGCCGCCCGCGGTGGAAGCCGGGTCCGTGACCGGGACCTAGCGGCGAGAATCGCGCGCCTTGGCGGCCCACTCGGAGCCGGGGTACTCGGTGACGAGCATGCGGTACATCTTGGTCGAGCTCGGCTTGGCCGCCTCGCCCATGAACTCGAACACCTTGCCGGCCTGATACAGGGCGCGCGGCACGTAGCGCGTCTGGTCCTTGTAGACGACGACCACGCGCAGGTAGTTGAGCACCGCCTCCTCGAGGATCGCCGATGCATCGCCGTTGGCGCGCAGCTTGTCGACGGCCTCCTGGAACAGGCAGTCGCCCATGCCCGCGTAGGCGCCCGCGAGGGTCGCGCCGTCGGCCTTGGGGTCCTTGGTGACCTGATCGTAGAGCTTGCGGGCCTTGCCGAAGTCCTTGGTCTCGCCCTCGATGTAGGTCTCGGCCTCGAGCACGCGCGCGCGGTTGCGCACGGCCGGGAAGGTCGAGCCGGCCTGCGTCCCGATCTCGATGTAGCGATCGCGGCGGGCCTGCGCCTTGGCGTTGCCGAGCTCGACTTCGAGCATCTCGGCCTGCAGGCGGAAGGCGTCGGACAGCGCCTTCGACTGGACGAGGGCCTTGAGCGCGGCCACGGTCGCCACGGCCTCGTCGCCCTTCTTCAGGTCGCGCTGGGCGCCGGCCTTGGCGACGAAGGCGAGCGGCACGTAGCGCGACTCGGGCACCTTCGAGGCGAGCAGGTCGGCGAGCGAGACGACCTTCTCGAGCGACTCCTTGCTGCTCATGGCCTGATGGGTCTCGATGGCGCGGTACAGCGCGTAGCCCGGGGCCCAGGCCTGCTTGTCCTTCTTGTTGGTGCCTGAGAACACCGTCTCGGCGAACTCCTCGAAGCCGTCGGCGGCCGACTCGAGGTTGCCTTCCTCGAGGTCGGAGTGGGCCGAGGCAATCAGGCCCGGGACCTTGTTCGTGTAGGTCACGGACAGGACCTGATCCGCGGCGACGTTTTGCTCGCCGGCCTTGCCCTTGGCCTTGTAGAGCACCCCGCCGAGGGTCTCGTTGGTGATCTCGACGTCCTCGAGGGTCTTGCCGTCGGTGGTCGTGATGCGGTCGGCGAGGGCCGGGGTGGCGCAGACGAGGAGGGCGAGGAGCGCCGCGGGGCGGAGGTTGCGCATGGGTGGAACCGGGGGTCGGGCCGGGGGACCGGGGGATACCCGCCGGGGCGGCGGGGGTTACGGCCGCCCGAGGGGCCGCGTGGGGCGCGGAGGATACGGGGGGGCCCGGAAAACTGTCAACGCGGGCTGCAGGCGGGGTCGCGCGGGGCATCGGGGCCCCGGCGAGCTCCCTCGCCGCGGGCCGCGTCGCCGGGCACTCCACCGAGGCGGCGGAAGCTGATCAGCTCGGCCGCGACCGCCACCGCGATCTCCTCGTGGGTGCGTGCGCCGATGGAGAGGCCCATGGGGGTCCGCACGCGCTCGAGGAACGTGGCGGGGACGCCGCGGGCCGCGAGCTGCTCGAAGAGCTGCACCTTCTTGGCCTTGCTCCCGATCATCCCGAGGTACTTCGGCCGCGCACCGGCGCGCGCGAGGGCCTCGAGCACCTCGCCGTCCTTGTCGTGGCCGCGCGTGACCGCGATCACGTACAGGTCGTCGCCGGGAGCGAAGCGCGCCGCGAGCTCGCTGAACTCGCCGCACAGGTGCAGGTCCGCGTCCGGATGGCGCTCGCGGGTCACGAACTCGGCGCGGTCGTCGGCCACCGTGACATGGAAGCCGGTCATGTGCGCGAGCTTCGCGATCGCTCCCGAGACGTGGCCGCCGCCGAAGAGCACGAGGCGCGGCACGACGATCGGCTCGACGAAGATCTCGAGCTGGCCGCCGCACAGGAGCCCGCTGTCGGGGTAGTCGCGCTCGTTGAGCGCGAAGGAGAGCGTGCGCGAGCGCTCGTCCTTCATCGCCGCGAGCGCGGCCTCGAGCACCTCGGCCTCGAGGCATCCGCCCCCCACCGTGCCGACGAAGCTGCCGTCGCGCCGCACGAGCATCTTCATCGTCGTCTTGCCCGGCGTGGAGCCGACGGTCTTGGTGATCGTGCACAGCGCGCACGGCTCGCCCGCGCGCTGCAACCGCACGATCTCCTCGTAGACGTCCGACATGCCCCTACTCTAGCGCGCCGGGGTGCGGTCGCGCTCAGCGCCAGAAGTAGTGCCAGCCGGCGTCGAGCGTGGCTGACGTGCCGGGCTCGAGCCGCAGCTCCCAGCGGAACTCCCCGAAGCCATTGAAGCGGAACCACCAGTAGGGCCAGCTCCACCAGCCCCACCACGACACCGCGCGCGTCTCGCCCCACAGGGACGCGAGGTCGAGCTGGCGCATGGTGCCGCCCTGCCCGACCGAGGCCGTGGTGCCGAGCACGCGCCGGCGCACCTCGAGGTCGAGCGCGCTCGCCTTCTCGTTGCGCAGCGTGATAGTCCCCGCGATGTCGACTCGCCCGTAGCGCTCGTTGTTCCACTGCTCCGCGTCCGGAACGCGACCACGCTCCTGCTCCTCGAGCTCGACGCGCACGTCGATCGCAGGATTGATCGCGAGATCGGTCTCGAGACCCTTGGGCGTGTAGCGCAGCTCGCCCTGCGCGAGCACGCGCCCCCTGCGCAGCACGAGCGCGGGCCCCGTCGTCAGCGGAATGTCCGCCGCGTTGCGCAGGCGCAGCGCGTGCATCACCTTCGGCGCCGCGAGCGCCTTGGCGAGCTCCATCACGCGCTCGCTCTGCAGCTGTTCGCGCAGCTCCATCGGCGGCGAGAACGGAATCTCGAGCGTGTAGACGTCGCGATACGGAAGCTCGAACTCTCGCAGCGGCAGCGTCATGCGCTCGCCCCTCGCGAGCGTGATGTGCTCGAGCGTGAACACGAACAGGTCCTCAGCGGCCTCGCCGTTCACCTGCGCAGTCGCGTCGCCCGCGCCATCGCCCTCCGCGCGGAAGCCGACGACCTGCGTGCGCAGCGAGTTCGAGAGGACATTGCTGAAGTTCTGCCCGTACTGCATCTGCGCCGACACCTGCGCGAGCTCGTGTTCGAGCGCGATCGGGTCGATCAGGTCGGCGAAGCGGAAGCTGGGAACGCCCACCACGAGGTGCACGGTCGCGTCGACGAGATCGATGAGGTCGTTCTGCAACGCAGCCTGGAGCTGCACGCGCGCTCGGCCTTCGCCGTCGATGTCGAGCTTGTAACTCGGGATCCAGCGCAGGCCCTGCTGCACGTACACCACGCCCACCTTCGCGTCGCTGCCGTTGCCCGTGAGCTGTAAAGTGAGCTGCTCCTTCGTCTCCTTGCGGCTCAGCGTGCGCACGGGAACGCCCTCGATCTCGACCCAGCGCACCGAGCCGAGAGTCAGCGCACGCGAGCCTGACTCGCTTTCAACGACGAGGATCGAGGCGCTGGCATCGGAGTCGATGCGCCGCTTGAGCGGACGCAGCACACCGGCGAACTCCTCGCCCTGGGCGTCCTTGACGCGCGCCTTGCGTCCCGTGTTGGCCTCGACGAGCTGTTGCAGGTCCACCACATCCGCATCCGTGTCCGACTCGACGCGCGCGGCTTTCGCATGCACAAGCCGCGCCCCGCCGCTCGCGTAGGGCCAAAACGTGCCGAGCACCGGAGTCGGGAGCTCGTCGAGCACGACCGAGCCGCGGTGATCGGCGGGCAACGACTCCTCGCGCAGGACGTACGCGTGCCCGTCCTTGAACACGGTGACCTCGCGCACGGGCAAGCTGGCCGCACCAGCGACCGGACTCTGGACGCGCGCGGCGGCGCAGGACACGAGAGCGAGCGAAAGGGCTGCGAGAAGCACGAACGGGCGCATGCGAATTCCTCCGGGCAGGAGCATAGGCGCTGCAACGTGGCGCCCTGCAAGTCCTCGACGCCCCGCGCTCCGGTTTCGTCCCCCGACGTGCGTAGAGGTCCTGTAACAAGGCGAGCATCGGTACGATGCGGCGGCCCGCTACGGAGAACGCCTGCATGCAACTTCGCTTCGCGCTGCTCGTCCTCGCCCTCTCGGCCTGCCGTTCGGAGTCCTCGCAGCCCTCGCAGTCCGCGCGCGAGCCCGCGAGCAAGCTGCCGTCGGCTGTCGCCAGCTCGCTCTTCGATGGCCAGTCGCTCGCGAACTGGGACGGCGACTCGCGCTTCTGGCGCGTCGAGAACGGCTGCATCGTCGGCGAGAGCACGGAGACGAATCCGTGCGCTGCGACGACGTACCTGCTGTGGCGCGGCGGCGAGGTCGCGAACTTCGAGCTCTCGTTCGAGTACCGCATCGTGGGCGGCAACAGCGGCGTGCAGTTCCGCAGCGACGATCGTGGCGGCTGGCAGGTGGCCGGTTTCCAGGCGGACATCGAGGACGGTCCGAACTGGACGGGTTGCCTGTACGAACAGGATGGCGCGGGCGTCGTCGCGACGCGCGGCGAGAACGTGACTCTCGACGGTGCCGGCGCGCGCAAGGAACGCTTCGCGGATGCGAACGAGCTGCTCGCCAGCGTGCGCAAGCAGGACTGGAACCGCTACGTGATCCGCGCGCGCGGCGAGCAGGTCGAGCTCGAGGTCAACGGACGAGTCACCGCCAAGGTGACGGACCTGCGAGCCACGCGACGGCTCGGTGGGAAGCTCGCGCTGCAGCTGCACGCGGGTCCGCCGATGCGCGTCGAGTACCGCGGCCTGCAGCTTGAGAAGCTGCCAGATTCCGTGCCGGCACCGGTGGTCGCGAACGAGTCAGGGTCCGACGGCAAGAGCCAATGGTCGCCGCGCTTCGATGGCGCGCGCCCGCAGTGGCTGTGGGCCTCCGCCGAGTCGCCGGAAGGTGACACGGTCGCGATGCGCCGTGAGTTCGAGCTCGCGGGCGAGCCGACCCGCGCGCTGCTGCGCTGCAGCGCGGACAACCATGTGCGAGTCTTCCTCGGCGGCGAGCTGGTGCTCGCGCACGACGACTGGTCGCAAGCGGTCGAAGTCGACGTCACGAAGCAGGTCCAAAGCGGCGCGAACTCGCTCGTCGCGCTGTGCCGCAACGACGGCGGGCCCGCGGGCGCGTGGTTCGAGCTCCTTGTCGAACGCAAGGGCGCCAAGCCCCTCCGCTTGCAGTCGGACGGCAGCTGGGCGGTGCAGCGACTCGCGGCGAACGAGGAGTGGAAGACTTGGAAGCCCGCACAGCACGCGTGGCGCCTCTCTCCGCCGCACGTCGTCGGGAGCTTCGGAGTCTCGCCGTGGGGCTCGCTCGCTTGGGAGCCGCAGTCGCAGGAAGAGGACGAGCAGCGCGCCCTCGCCGCCGAGGAGCTCACGCTGCTGCCCGGCTTCCGCGCGCAGCTGCTCTACTCGGTCCCGCGCGCCAAGCAAGGCTCGTGGGTCTCGCTCACCGAGGATCCGGCCGGGCGCCTCTACGCCAGCGACCAGTACGGCGCTCTGTTCCGCGTGACCATCGGAGCGAGCGAGAGCGACACGCGCGTCGAGACGGTCGACGTCAACGTCGGCAGCGCCCACGGCCTGTGCTGGGCCCACGACTCGCTCTACGCCGTCGTCAGCGAAGGTGGCGGACGCGACAACGGCCTCTATCGCATCCGCGACACCGACGGCGACGATCGGCTCGATCATGCGCAGCTGCTGCGCAAGTTCGGCAGCGGGGGCGAGCACGGCCCGCACGCAGTGGTGCAGGGGCCCGATGGCGCGCTATGGATCGTCGGCGGCAATCACACCGATCTGCCCGAGCCCATCGACACCTACGCGCGCCCGCGCAACTGGGCCGAGGACCTGCTCGAGCCGCGCATCGAGGATCCCAACGGGCACGCGGTCGGCATTCGCGCGCCGGCGGGCTGGGTGGTGCGCACCGATGCGGATGGCAAGCGCTGGGAGCTGTGGGCCTGCGGCTTCCGCAATGCCTACGACATCGCCTTCGATCGGGAGGGCGAGCTGTTCACGTTCGACTCCGACATGGAGTGGGACATGGGCGCGCCTTGGTATCGGCCCACGCGCGTCTTCCACGTCGTGCGCGGCGCCGACTTCGGCTGGCGCGGAGGACCGGGCAAGATGCCGCCCTGCTACCCCGACACTCTGCCGAGCGTGGTCGACATCGGACCGTCGTCCCCCACCGGCGTGACCTTCGGCTACGGCGCGAAGTTCCCCGCGCGCTACGAGCGCGCGCTCTACGCGCTCGACTGGGCCTACGGCACGATCTACGCGGTGCATCTCGAGGCGCAGGGCTCCACCTATGGCGCCACGTTCGAGAAGTTCGCCACGGGCAAGCCGTTCCCCGTGACGGACGCGGTCATCGGGCGCGACGGCGCGATGTACGTCACGACCGGTGGACGGCGCACGCAGTCGGGCCTGTACCGCATCACGTCCGATCTCACGACTCGGCAAGGCGCGGCGGAAGTGCTGGCAACCGTGGAAGCGGAGCGCGCGGCGCAACCGGCGCGCGAGCTGCGCCGCTCGATCGAAGGCCTGCTCGGCGGTACGGATGGCGTCAGCGCGGACCTGCTCGATCAACTCGACTCCACCGACCGCTTCACGGCCCACGCCGCGCGCATCGCGCTGGAGCAACGCCCGCTGCCCGCCTGGGCCTATCACGAGCCCGCGACGGAGTCGGGCAGGATTCAGTCTTGCGTCGCGCTCGCTCACGCTGGCAACGACAACGTGCGCGACGTGCTCCTTGGCCGGCTCGCCCGCCTCGACTTCGACGGCGCCGACGAGCAAGGCAAGATCGCCATCGTGCGGGCCAACCAGCTGGCCGACCTGCGTCTCGACCTGGAGGACGACCAGCGAAGCGCCATCGCCGCACGCTTCGAGTCGCGCTACCCCAGCGGCTCCGCGGCGCTCGACCGTGAGTTGCTGCAGTTGCTCGTGGGTCTCGATTCACCGCGCGCGCTCGCGCCTGCGCTCGACCTGCTCGAGAGCGACGCTCCACAGGAAGAGCGCATCTGGGCCGCGTACTGCCTGCGTGTCGCGAGCAGCGGCTGGACGCCGGAGCTGCGTCGCCGGCAGTTCCGCGGCCTCGCGAGCCTGCGCGCCGTCGCCAAGGGCGGGCACAGCCTCGTGAAGTACGTCGACGAGATTCGCCGCCAGAGCGCCGCTGGAATGGATGAGGCGACGAAGACGGAGCTTGCTGACTTGCTGGAGGCTCCGCAGCCCGCCGTTGCGTCGAACGCCGTCGCCAAGGCGAGCTTCGTGCGCAGCTGGAACCGAGAGGACCTCGCGGGCTTCGTTCGCGACGCGCTCGTCGGACGGGACTTCGAGCGCGGCAAGGCGACCTTCGCGAAGGCGCGCTGCGTCGAGTGCCACCGCATGGCGGGCGAGGGCGGCGGCACGGGCCCCGACCTCACGGGCGCCGGCTCGCGCTTCAGCCGCTCCGACTGGCTCGACAGCCTCCTCGAGCCCTCCAAGGTCATCAGCGACCAGTACCAGGACACCGAGATCCTCACGACCGAGGGCGACCTGCTCGTCGGTCGCATCGAGCGCGACGACCCCGATGGCGTCACGATCCGCCGGCTTCCGCCGCAGGAAGATGCGATTGACCTCGCACCGTCGGAGATCGAGCGCCGTCGCCCGTACCCGATGTCGCGCATGCCTGCGGGCCTGCTCGACGTGCTCGACGAGGACGAGATCCGCGACCTCGCCGCGTACGTGCTCTCTGGCGCGAACCCCGAGTCCGCGGAGTTCCGCAAGCCGTGAGCGATCCGCGCGAGCCCGTGCTCGTCAGCGCCAGCCTGCTGGGCGCGGAGTGCCGCCACGACGGCCGGCACAATCGCGACGGCGCGCTCGAGCGCGAGCTCGATACACGGGGCATGCGAGCGGTTCCGTTTTGCCCCGAGGAGCACGGTGGCCTCGGAACGCCGCGTCCTCCGGCATGGATCGAGGACGAGGGCGCGA
>CAITGX010000097.1 GCA_903892045.1 uncultured Planctomycetota bacterium
CCCAGAGCGACACGTTGCCATCGCCGCGCACCGCCGCGACGGGCGTCAGCTGGGTCGCGTGGTAGGCGACGGCGACGTCGGGAGTGTTCCCGAGCGTGTTGTCGATGGTCACCTGAGCGGGCGACGTCGCGGTCTTGGGGACGATCATCAGGTCGCGCGACGTCGAACCCGCCCCGATCCACGTCGAGGCGACCGCGTAGTCGTCGAGAATCTCCGCGAAGTCGGAGCCGTTCCAGCCCGCAGGGTGCGCCGCCACCAGCTGGATGGGCGCGCCTGGGAGCGTGAGGTCGAGCAGGTAGGTGTACCCCGTGACCGAGGTGCCGAAGGACGCCGTCCGCACAACGGCGAAGGTCTCGTCTGGACTGATCTTCAGGTCGATCGGCAGTCCGTCGACGGCCCAGTTGGCGACCATGTTGGGCTGCGCGAGCACAGGGGGAACGGACTGCGCGCCTGCGCGGCTAGCGCAGACTATTGCGAGAAGAGACGACGAGCAGCAGAGACGACGAGCAGCAGAGACGACGAGCAGCAGAGACGACGAGCAGTCTCACGGCGGACCTCCGGCGGGATGCGGGGTTGTTCGGGATCAGACCGACACATTCAAGCCTAGGCGCGCGGGCGAAATGCCGCCAGATGGAAGACAATTCCGCTCCCGCTGCACTCGAGAATCTGCACATTGCAGCTCGGCACCGGGCCGAAGGGCGCAGCGCAGTTGTCCGCAGGATCAGGTCCACCATCACGATGCCGGCGCGGCCGCAAGTTCTGTTCCCAGACCCGGAGTTTCTCGGGATCCTGAGCGTTGCTTGGTCACCCCATCCTTGGTGAAACCCCGAGTGAAGCTGCAGGGCAGCGCACGTTCGTGTCCGGACGCCCGCAGGCTGCTTGGTCGCAAGGTGCTGCAGGACGACTGGAGTCTCGCGGGTGTGGCGAAGACCGCAGGCCTGAGTTGCGCCAGCGCGAACCGCTGGCAGAGAAGGTCCGAGGTGGAGGGCGATGCGCGCCTCCACGACCGCAGCATGCGGCCCAAGCACAACCCCGGCCGCACTCTGCGGTCGCCCGAAAGCCGAGTCCGAGCACTGCGCCGTGCGGGGCTCGTCGCCGTGGCCATCGCCCTGCGTCTGGGTCTACCGCGCTCGACGGTCGGGGCCATCCTGCGCCGCCACGAGCCCGGTCGGCTCACGGCGCTTGAGCCCAGGCCGCAGGTCATCCGCTACGAGCGCAAGGCGGCCGGCGAGCTGCTGCGCGTCGACACCAAGTGACGAACGAACATCAACGGTGTCGGCCACCGCATCTACGGCGATCGGGTTCGCACACCGCGCGGGGGCGGCTGGGAATTCGCGCACATCGCGATCGACGACTGTACCCGCTTGAGCTACGCGGAGGCGCTGCCGGACGAGACCGGCGAGACCACCGCAAGCTTCCACTCCCGTGCGCTGCACTGTTCGAGCACAAGAGCATGACCGTCGAACGCCTGCTGACGGACAACGCCTCGTGCTACCGCAGCTCGCTCGTCGAAGCGATCTGTGTCGAGCGCTCGATCCGCAACCCATGGACCAAGACCTAGTGCCCGAAGGCCAACGGCATGACGGAGCGCCTCGTGCAGACGCCGCTGTGCGAGTGGGCCTACGCGAGGGCCTACCCGTCATCAAGACACAGAAGGGCTCGTCTCAGGCACTACCTCAGGCACTGCATGTCCTCTCGACCCCATGCCGGCATCGGAGGCCGCGCGCCCGCGTCACGCCTCCGAACCAAGAAGCAACGTACCTGACCGCAACAGCTAGTCCGCGCTCGCGGGCGCTTCGGGGCTGTCGTCGAGCTCGCCGTAGCGTTGCCTTGCGTCGTCGCGGCGCAGGTCGCGGGGCGGGCCGCCGATGCCGAAGTCGCGGGGCGAGAGCTTGGAGCCGAGGGCGCGCATCATCATGTGCCAAGCGCGCGCGTCGCGGCTCTCGAGCGGCACGCGCGTGAAGATGCGGTCGATCGATTCCTCGATGTCTTGCTTCGCGGCGAGCGAGAGCGCGACCTTCTCGCCGAACACGGCCTTGAGGTGCTCGCGCAGGAAGCTCTGCTGCCGCTCGCTCGCCATGCGCGGGCCGCGCTCGCGCTTGTGCACGGCATCGCCGGTGTAGAGCGTGAACAGCACGATGCTCACTGCCGTGGCGAGATTGAGCGACTGGTGCTCGGCGCTCGTCGGCAGGAAGGCGAGCTCCTTGCAGGCGTCGGTCTCCTCGCCGGAGAGACCATCGGCTTCTGAACCGAACACGAGCGCGACCATCTGTCCGTCGTCGTCGCACCAGCCGCGGTATTCGGGAGTTCGCTCGCGCCAGTCGACGCGCTGGCGCCCGTCGCGCGGACGCCCGGTGAAGGCCACCGAGTAGGTCGTGTCCGCCAGCGCCTCCGCCAGCGTCGGCACGACGCGGATGCGCTCGCGGATCTTTTCGACGCCGTGGGCCATCATCGTGAAGTCGGGGTGCACGAGCATCGAGCGCTTCTGGGGCGCCACGAGCACGAACTCGACCGGACCGAAGTTGGCCACGGCGCGCATCACCGAGCCGACGTTGCGCGGGCCTTGGGTGCGGACGAGGACGACGCGCTTCATGCCTTGCCCTCGCGAACGGCCGCGATCTGAGCGGGGTCGGGGTTGCCGCCGGAGACGACGCACGCGACGCGCAGGCGGTCGGAGCGCGAACGGCCGTGGAGCGCGAGGCTCGGCAGCTTGCGCGAGAGCACGACCGCGGTCGCCGCCGCGCCGGCGGGCTCGACGGTCCAGCCGCCGCGCAGCACGAGCTCGCGCTGGGCCGCGAAGATCTCCTCGTCGGAGAGCGTGACCACCGAGTCGACCGCGAGGCCGCAGATCTCGGTGTTGAGCTTGCCGGCGTAGGGCGGGCACAGGCCCTGCACCTTGGTCGTGATGCGCTCGAGCGTCACCGCGCGGCCCTGCTCGAGCGAGAGCTTCATCGAGGGCGCGCCCTCGGGCTCGGCGCCGACGATCAGCACGCGCCGGCCGAGCGTCTGGCGAATCGCGAGGGCACAGCCCGCGAGCAGGCCACCACCGCCGCAGCACACGATCACGACCTCGACCTCGGGCCACTCCGTCGCGATCTCGAGTCCGACCGTTCCGGCGCCCTGCAGCGTGCGCTCGGCGTCGTAGGGGTGCACGAGCGTCGCGCCGGCGGCCACGCGCTCCGCGCACAGGCGTTCCGCCTCCGCGCGCGTCGCGCCGAGCAGCACCTCGGCGCCGAACTCGCGACAGGCCGCGATCTTGTTCGGGTACGCGTCCGCGGGCATCACGATCGTCGCGCGCACGCCCGCGCGCTGCGCCGCCCACGCCAGCGCCTTGCCGTGGTTGCCCGAGCTGACGGCGACCACTCCGGCCGCGCGCTCGGCGGGCGAGAGCAGCGCGATCTGGTTCCACGCCCCGCGCGCTTTGAACGAGCCCGTCTCCTGCAGGCACTCGAGCTTGAGGCGCAGCTCGACCCGCTCGTCGGCGCACTCGAACGGCGCGAGCGGCGTGCGCCGCACCACGCCCTGCAGGCGCTCGGCGGCTTGGGCGATCACGATCCGCTGGAGGTGGTCGGCGCTCACGGGCGAGGGATTCTACGCGCCGCGCGCCGTGCCTCGCTCGCCCCTCCGGCACGGATTGGGGAAGCGCTTGCCCACGGCGGGGCCTGTCCGTCCTATACTCGCCGCCTTCCCCTACGGAGCCCCTGAGCACCACGATGGCCTGGACCCACCTCGACAGCGAGAGCCTCTACAACGTCAGCAACTGGGGACGCGGCTACTTCCGCGTCAACGCCGCCGGCAACGTGGAGGTCACCCCTGAAGGCCCCGACCGCCCCGACCGCCCGGGCATCGACCTGAACGAGCTGATCGGCCAGATCAAGCGCCGCGGCATCGCGACCCCGGTGCTCCTGCGCTTCGACGGCATCCTGCGCAGCCGCGTGCGCGAGCTGAATCAGGCCTTCAACGCCGCCCGCGCGGAGTTCAACTACCAGGGCCCCTACCGCGGCGTCTTCCCGATCAAGGTCAACCAGCAGCGCCACGTCGTCGAGGGCATCCTCGAGGAAGGCCGCAAGCACGGCACGGGCCTCGAGGTCGGCAGCAAGCCCGAGCTGCTCGCCGCGATCGCGCTGCAGGCCGACGGCGGCAGCCTCGTGATCTGCAACGGCTACAAGGACGAGGACTACGTCGAGACCGCGCTGCTCTCGAGCAAGCTCGGCATCATCCCGATCATCGTCATCGAGAAGTTCAGCGAGCTCGCCACGATCCTGCGCGCGAGCGCGAAGATCGGCATCAAGCCCGTGATCGGCGTGCGCGCCAAGCTCGGCGGCAAGGGCTCGGGCCGCTGGAGCGACTCGGGCGGCGACCGCTCGAAGTTCGGTCTTACGACGCGCCAGATCGTCGACGTGGTCGAGACGCTCGACCGCGCCGGCCGCCTCGACTGCCTCGAGCTGCTGCACTTCCACATCGGCAGCCAGGTGACCGACATCCGCGCCATCAAGAACGCCCTGCGCGAGGCGACCCGCACGCTCGTCGAGCTGTGGGAGATGGGCGCGCGCATCAAGTTCCTCGACGTCGGCGGCGGCCTCGGCGTCGACTACGACGGCTCGAGCACGAACTTCGAGTCCTCGATGAACTACTCGCTCGCGGAATACGCGCGCGACGTCGTCTACCACCTCTCGGTGGCCTGCGAGGAGGCCGCGATCCCACAGCCGGCGATCGTGACCGAGTCGGGCCGCGCGCTCACGGCGCACCACGCGGTGCTCGTGGCCGAGGTGCTGGGCGTGACCGACTTCGCCACCTCGGGCAACCCCGAGTCCGCGGGCGAGGACGAGCACGAGCTGATCCAGAACGCCTTCAGCGTCTCGGAGACCGTCACGGCGAAGAACTATCAGGAGGCCTACCACGACGCGCAGCAGCTGCGCGAAGAGGCCATGGTGCTCTTCAACGTCGGCCAGATGAACTTGAAGGAGCGCGCGCGCGTCGAGGAGTTCTTCTGGAAGACCTGCTCGAAGATCCTGAAGCTCGTCCGCACGCTGCCCTACGTGCCCGATGACCTCGCCAACCTCGAGCGCGACCTCGCGGACACGTACTTCCTCAACTTCTCGGTGTTCCAGTCGCTGCCCGACTCGTGGGCGATCAACCAGCTCTTCCCGGTGCTGCCCCTGCACCGCCTCGCCGAGCAGCCGACGCGCCGCGCGATCCTCGCGGACATCACCTGCGACTCCGACGGCAAGATCGACCGCTTCTGCGACCTGAAGGACGTCAAGCGCACGCTCGAGCTGCACCCGCTGCGCCCCAACGAGCCCTACTACATGGGCTTCTTCCTCGTCGGCGCCTACCAGGAGATCCTCGGCGACATGCACAACCTGTTCGGCGACCCGAACATCGTGCACGTCGACCTCGACGAGTCCGGCCGCCCGCGCATCACGCACGTGGTGCGCGGTGACCGCACGCAGGAAGTGCTCGCGTACGTCGAGTACTTCGAGCCCGACCTGCTCGCGCGCCTGCGCCGCCACATCGAGCGCTCGCTCGAGGAAGGCCGCATGAGCTTCGAGGAGTCGGCCCTGCTCCAGCGCCGCTACGAGGCGGGCCTCGACGCCTACACCTACCTCTCGCGCGAGTCCGACCTGCCCGAGACCGGCCCCACGAACGGCAACGGCCAGTCCCACGCCACGCCCGCCGCCCCGGCGCCGCAGCCCGAGCCGCAGGTGACCTGAGCGCGCGGACACGCGACTTCGAGGAACACGGGCCGGCGCAAACGCGCTGGCCCGTGTCGCTTTTCCGGGGCCGCCCGAAGCCGCGGACGATCGCGGCTGTTTTCGAGAGTTTGCCGCGTCCGCGAGAGCCGCGCTGTCCGTTTCTGGCTGCGGAATCGGGCGCTCGTCCGTTGGAGCTCCCTTGTCCTCCAAGTCCCGCTGCCATTTCCCCCACAGCATGTCCCACCGCACCCTCGCACTCGCCCTCATCCCGCTGCTCGCGCCCGCCGCGC
The DNA here is from genome assembly GCA_903892045.1 of uncultured Planctomycetota bacterium. Classification (GTDB taxonomy): domain Bacteria; phylum Planctomycetota; class UBA1135; order UBA1135; genus F1-120-MAGs118. The sequence goes on from CAITGX010000097.1 coordinate 5,987, forward strand.
TCGCCACCGACTGGACCGTCGCGCCCGGCGGGAGCATCCAGTCCGCGATCAACGCCGCGACCCACGGAGACCGCATCCTGATCCAGCCCGGCACCTACGCCGAGCGCATCGACCTGCAAGGCAAGCAGCTCGTCGTGCTCGGGGTCGCAGGGCCCGCCAGCACGATCGTCGACGCCGCCGGACTCGGAAACACGGTCGTGACCGCGCGTGCGATCCCGGGCACGGGCGCGAGGGTCGAAGGCCTGACCCTGCGCAACGGCGCCGGCAAGCCGTTCCCGAGCTCCTACGGCTACGACTACTACGGCGGCGGCGTGTTCGCCGACGGCGGCACGAAGCTCCTCGTGCGCAACTGCGTGATCGCCAGCAACGGCATCGGCACGGGCACCTTCGCGGGTGGCGTGTATGCGGGAGGTGGCGGTACGGAGGTCGACTGCGAGCGCTGCATCGTCCGCAACAACTACGCGTGGGCCTCGGGCGGCGCCTCGCTCGCGGACTATGCGGCCATCACGCGCTTCCGCAGCTGCACCATCCTCGGCAACGGCAGCACCAACTTCTTCGGCCATCAGGGCGGCGTGTCGATGGCCAACGACGGCGACTCCGTGATCGAGGACTCGATCGTGTGGGGCAACTCCGGCAACCAGATCGACTCGTTCGGCTACCCGTACAACTGGGGCACGTCGGCCGCGGTGACCTACTCGCTCGTGCAGGGCGGCTATCCGGGCCTCGGCAACCTCAACGCCGATCCCCTGTTCGCCAATCCCGCGCAGGGCGACTTCTCCCTGCTCCCGGGCTCGCCCGCCATCGACGCCGGCAACCCGGCCAGTCCACTCGACCCCGACGGCACCCGCGCCGACATGGGTGCTCGGCCCTCGGGTCCGGCCTGCGTGACGCCCACGGTCTTCTGCGCGGGCAAGACGGACAGCGCTGGCTGTGTCCCGACGCTCACGAGCACGGGCACGCCCAGCCTGTCCGGCCCGGACAACTTCGCGCTCAGCGCCGCGAACCTGCTCAACGGCAAGTACGGCCTGCTCGTGTGGAGCACGCAACCTGCCGCGCTGCCCTTCTCGGGCGGCACCCTGTGCGTCCAGCCGCCCTATGCGCGCGGCGTGATGCAGGAGAGCGGCGGCAGTCCTGCGGGCGCCGACTGCACCGGCAGCTTCAGCCTCCAGCTCCCGCAGTCCCTGTTCCTGCAGTCGGGCTTCTCCGCGGGGCAGATGCTGCACGTCCAGTACCTCTACCGCGACCCGGGCTTCCCGATCGGGGAGAACATCGGGCTGAGCCCGGCCCTGCGCTTCTCGATCTGTCCCTGAGGGCCCCTCTCGAGCGAGCGCGCCAGCGGCTCCCCAGCCCGGGGCCGCTGGCGCCGCCATGGGCCGTCGCTAGACTCCTCGCCCCCTGAGAGCACGGGGAACGGAGACAGAGACCATGAGCACGCACGTCGTCGAGCAGCTCTCGCGCCTGAGCGAGGCCGAATTCCTCGGGATCTACGAGTCGCTGCAGCAGCAGGGGTTCGGCCCCCTCGACCACGAGGTGGCGAAGTCGCTCAACTTCCGGCCCCAGGCGATCCGCAACCTGCCGATCGCGCAGCGGGCGAAGCGCGCGCGGCAGATCCTCGCCAACAAGAAGAGCGCCGAGCTGTGCTACGAGCTCTTCGGCAGCTACCTGATCAAGGACCGGCGCGAGCTCGTCACGGGCTTCCTCGACGCCACGGGCGTGCAGCACGAGCAGGGCATGGTCGAGGACCTCGACTCGATCTGCCCGGCCGCCGACAAGGTCGAGGCCGCCGTGAAGGCCCTCGACGGCAAGTTCGCGCCGTCGGACGTGACGCTGTACCTCGCGATGTGCGCCGACCAGTGGCCGCAGGTGCCCGAGCTCGAGGCCATCTGGCGCAAGCGCGCCGGCGCCTGAGCGAGCCGCGCGCGCCCTAGCGAGCCGTTCGGCGTGCGCGCCGCGGCTTCGGCTGGCACGTGGGGCAAGTGTGCGTTCCGCGCTGCCCCACCACCGAGCGCACGATCGGCGTGCCGCAGGTGCGGCAGGGCTCGCCCGTGCGACCGTAGACACGGAACTGGTGCTGGAAGCTGCCTGGGTTCCCCTCGGGCGTGCGGTAGAAGACGTCGAAGCTCGAGCCCTCGCGCTCGATCGCCTCGCTGAGCACGGTGCGGATCTCGCGCTGCAGCAGCGCGGCCTGCGCAGCGCTCACGCGGTTCGAGAGACACAGGGGATGGAGCCCGCTGCGGTGCAGCGACTCGTCGACGTAGATGTTGCCGAGCCCCGCGACGAAGGTCTGGTCGAGCAAGAGCGGCTTGAGCGCGCGACGGCGCGACGAGAGCGCCTGCCAGAGCCACTCCGCCGTGAACTCGGACCCGAGCGGCTCCGGTCCGATGTCCGCGAGGCGCGCTGCGGGATCGCGCACGAACTCGAGCCGGCCGAACTTGCGCACGTCGATGAAGTGGAACGCGCGGCCGTCGTCGAGGTCGAGCCGCACCTTGGCGAACTTGCCCGGATCCCAGTCCGCGGCCTCGACGTGCATGCGGCCGGTCATGCGCAAGTGGCCCACGAGCGCGCCGCGCTCGCCGAGCGACATCACGATGTACTTCGCGCGGCGCTCGATGCTCTCGAAGCGCGCGCCGGTGACCGCGCTCACGAAGCTCGACACGGACTGCGAGCCGATGCTGCGCTTCCACGCCACGCTCGCGCCCGTGATGCGGCGGCCGACGAGGCCCGGACGAATCAGGCGCGCGACGGTCTCGACTTCCGGGAGCTCGGGCATGGCGCGGCGCAGGATAGCGCGAGCGCGCTCAGCGTGGCCGCGCCCACCACTCGCCGCTGGCGACGTCGGTCAGGTACTCGACCGCCGTCCACAGGGCCATCGAGAGCGGCAGGAAGCCGTAGCAGAACGCGAGCACGATCGGCGCACCGACCGCGAAGCCGCCCCACGCACCGAGATCGGTGAACACCCACAGGAGCACGAACACCGCGGCCGCGAAGAGCTGCGAGATCGTGGCCGAGAGGTACATCGAGCCGAGCTCGGCGCCGTCCTCGCGGCGATAGATGAGCCCGCAGTGATTGCAGCGCTCGCGCAGGTGCGCCCAGCGATCGAAGAGCGCGCCGACGCCGCACTGCGGGCAGGTGTGGCGCGCGACCCGGCGCAGGCAGCGCAGCCGCACCCCGGCGAGGGTCGGCTCGTCCCAGCGCAGGCGCTTCTTGGGCATGCTTCGTTTCTAGCACGCCCCGCTCAGGCCGGATACGGGTCCGGCGCGCGCTCACACGTCCGCGCGCACGCCGAGCAGCTCGAACAGCTGGCGCTTGAGCGCGTTGTAGGCCGGGGAGCCCGGATCGCGCGGATGCGGCAGGGCGACCGGGACGATTCCGGCGATGCGGCCGGGTCGCGAGGTCATCACGACGACGCGGTCCGCGAGCTGCAGCGACTCGTCGACGTCGTGCGTGACGAGCGCGATCGTCATGCGCTCGCGCTGCCAGATGCGCAGGAGCTCGCGGCGCATCGAGAGGCGCGTGAGCGAGTCGAGCGCGCCGAGCGGCTCGTCCATGAACACGATCTCGGGCGACACGGCGAGCGCGCGCGCCACGGCCACGCGCTGCTTCATGCCGCCGGAGAGCTCGCCGGGATAGCTGTCCTCGAAGCCCTGCAGGCCGATCAGCTCGACGTAGCGCGCGACGATCTCCTCGCGCTCCTTCGCAGGACGCCGCAGCAGCCCGAGCGCGATGTTCTCGCGCACCGTGGCCCACGGGAAGATGCCGTAGTCCTGGAACACGAAGATGCGGCGCGGGTCCGGCCGCGTGACCTTCTCGCCATCGATCAGGATCGTGCCGGCGTCGGCCTCCTCGAAGCCGCCGAGCAGGTTGAGCAGGGTCGACTTGCCGCAGCCCGAGGGCCCGAGGATGCACACGAACTCGCCGCGCGCGATCTCGAGGTCGATCGCGTCGAGCACGAGCATCTCCTCGCGCCCACGACGGAAGCGCTTCGAGAGCCCGCGGACGACGACCTTGGGGTCGCCCGCTGCTGCGTTCGGCGCGCTCATTCCTTGGTGAATCCCCAGCGCACGCTGTCGATGCGCTCGAGCCGCCGCACGAGGAAGTCGAGCCCGATGCCGATGGCGCCGATCACGAGCATCGCCGCCACGACGAGGTCGTAGCGCATGCCCATGTTGCGCGCGTCGACGATCAGGAAGCCGAGCCCCGACTGGATCGCGTTCATCTCGGCCGCGACGATCACGAGCCACGCGACGCCGAGCGCGATGCGCAGGCTGGTGATGATCTGGGGCAGCGCCGCGGGGAACACGACGTGCGCGAGCAGCTCGAACTTGCGCAGGCCGAAGTTGTGCGCCGAGCGCACGTAGGCGACGGGCATGGAGCGCACGGCCGTCATGGTGCCCGTGACGATCGGGAAGAACGAGCCGAGGAAGATGATGAAGATCGCGGCCTCGTCGCGGATGCCGAAGGCGAGCGTGGCGATCGGGATCCACGCCAAGGGCGAGATCGGGCGCAGGGCCTGCACGAACGGGTTGATCGAGTAGCTCGCGCGCGTGGACCAGCCGGCCCACAGCCCGAGCGGAATGCCGATCGCCGCCGCGAGCAGGAAGCCGACCGCCACGCGGAACAGGCTCGCGATCGAGTAGCGCACGAGGCGCCCGTCCGACAGGAGCTCGCGGAACGCGACCAGCGTGCGCTCGGGCGTCGGGAACACCTCGACGGTGCGCACCGGCTCGCCGGGCGTGGCGATCTGGTAGCGCGTGCTCTCGGCCCACAGGTGCCACAGCGCGAGCAGCAGCACGCCGGTGGCGATCGGGAGGACGACGGCCTGCGCGCGCTGGCGCAGTCCGCGCGAGGCGACAATCGCGACCGCCGCCAGAGCGGCGGTGACGAGCGCCCCGAGGCTCACTTCGGCCCTTCTCCCTGGGCCACCGGCGGCGGCGGGAAGTTCTTGACGCGCGGCAGGGCCCCGAGGTCCGGGGCGAAGCGCGTGTCGCAGTACTCCTCGAACGCCATGCGCTTCTCGATCACCTTCATCTCGAACGCGAGGTCCATGATCTCGTCGAAGATATCCTTCGGCGGGGTCAGGTTCGAATAGGAGACCCGGTCGAGCGGCTTGGTGAGCACGTGCTCGAGCAGCTTGGGATCCTGGTTGTAGAAGACCTTGCCAACGACCACGGAGGC
>CAITGX010000098.1 GCA_903892045.1 uncultured Planctomycetota bacterium
GCAGGCTGGCGGGATTCCGGCGCCGGGCATCGCGCACTGGGATGGCGCGAACTGGACGTCCCTCGGAAATCAGGCCTTGTTCTTCAGCGTGCATGAGCTGCGCGTCTGGGATGACGGTGCGGGCGAGCAGCTGTACGCACAGACCAACGCGGGCCTGTTCCGATTCGATGGCAGCAACTGGACGGCGGTCGCGCCGCTCGTCGGGTCCCTGCTCGAGCCCTATGACGATGGCAGCGGTCCCGCGCTGTACATGTCGGATCGCTCACGGCTGCGGCAAGGCACGGTCGAGACCTACTCCAGCGTGCCGCTCGTCAATCCGTTCCCAATCGCCGCGCGGCAATGGAGCGATGAGAACGGGATCTCCCACGGCGTTTTTTTCGCCGGCTATTTCGAGAGCCAAGGCGGTGTTCCGGCCGTGGGCCTCGCGCGTTACACAAACCCCTGCGGAGCCGTGCGCACCTACTGCACGGCCAAGATCAACAGCCTCGGATGCACGCCGCAGATCGGCTGGACGGGCACGCCGAGCGCAAGCTCGAGCGCCCCGTTCGTCATCACTGCCGTGAACGTGCTCAACCAGAAGTCCGGGGTGTTCTTCTTTGGCACGGGCGGTCGCATCGCGCAGTCGTTCCTCGGCGGCACGCTGTGCGTCCGCGCGCCGGTGGTGCGCACGCCGGTGCGCTCGAGCGGCGGCTCGACGGGCACGTCCGACTGCAGCGGCGTGCTCGCCATCGATCTCGCTCCCTTCCTGGACGGCGCGCTCGGGCCTGGGCTCGCCACGGGCGCTGGAGTGCAAGGCCAGTGGTGGTACCGCGACCCAGCGTCGAGCTTCACAGTCGGACTCACTGACGCGCTCGAGTTTCTGGTCCTGCCCTGAGCGCGCTGGACGAGGCGCTCTGGGGCGCGGCGCGAGGTTCGTTCGAGGGGGGGCGCCCCTGCGGGGCAAGCGAGGAAGCTCGTCGTCACGACGACGAGCCCAGCATCCGCCGGAGCTCCGCTCCGGCCAACGGGGGCTCCGCCCCCGGCACCCCCGACCTCGCCGACGTCCCGAACAGGGGGGCCCTTTTCAGGGTGCCGCAAAGGCCCCTTTTCTGCTTGCCGCTGGCACCAGCGTCGACGCCCAGCACCGTCCTGCGGCCCTAGACGGTCACGTCGGTCGCGATCGCGACGGCTATCGAGTGCACGCGCCCGCCTTCGCAAGCCTTTTCGTACAGGGCGTCCAGCCACAGGTACGGCACCTCTTCTTCGAGCGTGCGAGTGCGGAAAGCCAGCACTTCCTCGTCGAACTCGGTGCACATGCAGCTGACGCGGCTCGTGGTCGTCCGGGACCGCCCAGCGCCTGAATCAGGTCGTCGACCCTGCGGGTCGACATGCCGTGCAGGATGGCCTCCTGCATCACGGCGACGAGAGCCCTCTCGGCGCGCCTTCGCGGCTCGAGGAAGCTCGGCAAGTAGTTCCTTTTGGCGAAGCTTGGGGATCGCCAGCGAGAGCGAACCGACGCGGGGCTCGAAATCCCGCTCGCGGTAGCCATTGCGGTGCGCCACGCGCCCCTCGGCGCGCTCGTGGAGCGCCGCCCCGATCTGGGCGGCCACCTCGCCCTCCATGACTTCCGCGAGCGTCTTCTCCATCAAGCGTCTCAGCAGGTCGCCCTCGGGGCCCTTCAGGATCTGGTCAGCAGTAGCTCCATCCGGCACGAGCTCGCTCAGCATCGGTCGATCTCCTGTGGGTTTTGCAACGCACACAGAAGAACAAGCCGGGCTCCGCGGGGCGTTCCCGCGGCGCGGGGCCGGCCCTCAAGCCGACTCCGCACTTACACCACAAGGTGAGACGCGATCGAATCTCAGGGTTGCGCATCCTAGAGTCGGTGGCTATTCTCCCAATCGGCGGGTCCGTTCCAGTGCGATCGAAAGAACGTTCGCGTGCGAGCCCTTCACTCAACGAAGCGCAGAGTGTTTTCTACAATGATCTCTACTGTCCAACGATTGGGATATGTACCGGATCTTGTGCACGCCGCCCTCATTGCGGTACTGGCTTGCGTTTCAAGTGCGTTCTTGTTTCGAGCGACGCCGCGTGCGGCAGTTTCAACACGGTGCGCATCGGTCAGCTGTGAGACGATCGTGGTGTACGACGTCCAGAACGGCGGCTTTTAGGTCCCACCCCCATGCCTGAATCAGGGCTGCGCCGCGGGCTGCTCGCACGGCGGTTCGAGTGTGGGCGGTGGCTGGCTGACCTGCAAGTGCGGCGGACAAGTCGAGCCGCGCTGCTGTCACGTCATCTACAAGGCGGATGGACTTGGCGGCTACGACGTGAGCACGGCTGGAACCTGTTCCCAGAGTCAAGGTTGTCCGGGAGGAACGACGTGCTTCCCCTTGGTCGAGGGCATCGAAGGTGAGTTCTTCGAAATCACCGCGGCCTGCTCGATCTGAGCACCTTACCAGGAGCGCCTCGATGCATGGAATCGACGGGATTTTCATGGGGTCGGAACAGAGGTCGATGTGCGCACGCAGCTAGGCCCCTCGCGGGCAGGTAGAGTCGGTGGAGCCATTCTCGTCTGTGGGTTGCTCTTGCTTGCATTTCTGAAATGGCGATCTGAAGGTTCTGAGCCAGTCGCCGGCGGGCATGCTCGCGGTGTGAGCGCACTCAACGATCCTGCGCAACTTGAAGTCTCGATGCGCGCGGAGCCGCCGATCTGGGAAATCGGCCCGGTCTCGGTGTCGGCCTCACTCCAGGTCGTCGCGCTCGATGATCATGGCGCCGCTCTCGAAGGGGCGACGATCTACGCGCGTCATGGCGGCATCTGGCGCGACTGCGGCCGCACCGATCGCGCAGGCGAACTCCGTTTCGAAAGCGGTGAAGCACCCGAGATCGAACTTGTGGGGCGAGCGGTCGGATACACCCCATCTCGCGCGACTTTTGCCCTTCCATATCCAGAGCGTTTGCCGCTCGTGTTTACGCAGGGCGAGCGCATCTGCGGAGTCGTGCGGACGAGTCGCGGCATGCCGCCGAGTAATCCGGTGCGCTTGGTGGCCTTCTCCAGCGAGGTCGAGACCCCGAGCATCGTCCGTCGTGTCGCGTTCCTTGCTGAAGGAGATCCGTCGCTGCTGGTTGCCGTCACGGATGAGGATGGCACTTTTTGCATCGACGGCGTGACGGCAAGGGAGGTGTTCTCGCTTGCCTGCGGCGGCGCAGGCTACGTGGCTCGCGGTGGGGTTCGTGCGGTTCGAGCAGGAGAGCATGTCTCGATCGAAGTCACGCGAGTTTTCGGTGCGGCCGCGCAGTTCGTCGATCGAGTTGGGGGGCAATTAATTCGAGGTCTTGGACAGCGCACGATGGAGACCTGGTGCGAGGAGCCAGGCGCCAGCTATCGGGGGGGCTCCGAGTCCCTTGATATCTTCTTGGCAGGCGTTGATCCCAAGTGGAGCGTGGTACCGCCGGACATGCTGCTGTGGTTCTTCGAGTCCGACTCCGAGGCCCAAAGCATAGGTCCCGTCCGCCTCGACCATGAACTGGCTGGCTACGCGGCCGGTGTGGAGCGCTTTCCGGCGGGTATCGTCTCCGACGAGTTGCCGGTGTTCGTGGTCGCGGTCGAGGACCGTTTCACCGACCGTGCAGCAATCGAGGTCCACTTCACCTCGAAAGCAGGCTCGCACGATCAGCCTCGCATTCGTGCGCCTCACGAAGGTCAACTGGAATTGATTCAGCAGGACGGCACAGTTTGGCAATTCCTCGTCGAGCCGGACACTCAGGGCCGTGCGCGAGTCGAGGATGTGCCCTGCGGACACTACGAGGCTCGCTTCGTGTCTCAGCCTTTTGCCTTCCCCTCGCTCCAGGAAGCGGCCGTGCCCATCGAAGTGCTCGAAGGCGGGACTCGCTTCGACGTTCCGTTCGACGGCACCGGTTGGATCCGCTTCGAGCTCAGCAACCGCACGGGAGCCCCCTATCGTGGAGTCGTGCAATTGATGCTGACCCGGGGCGAGCAGCCGGCTGGGCCTCGCGGGAGATTCAGCGGCAGGCTCGCAGCCGGTCGCAGCATGCGACCGCCGTTCCTTGTCGAAGGCCTAGAGCCCGGTCGGTACACCGCGCGGCTCCTGTTTCCGGCCTTTGAAGCAGGCTTCGGCACGGGTGCGCTGACCGTGGATGTGCACGCAGACGAGGAAGCCGTGGTCCGAGCCAGGCTTGCGCCCTGAACTCTGTTCCAACGGGTTGCGAGGCGTTCGAGGACGCGGCGCGCTAGCAATGTGGCCACTCGGTCCGGGGATGGGCGACGAAGGTGGAGAGGCAGTGAATCGGCTGGGCGATGTGCAGCCGCCTCGAGGCCACGAAGCAGACCGCGCGTAGGGTTCAAGCTCACCTTGGGTGCCAGCGTCGGCGCGACCGTGCTGAACGTCGTGAACGCAGCCGCCGAGAGCGTCCATTCCAAGATCCAGTGGATCGAGAAGCAGGCCTGCGGCCACTGCGATCGGACGCGCTTGCGCGGCGCGCACGAGGTCCACCTCGGCGGTCCCGACCTCTATCCCGCAGCGCGGTCAGCTACCCACAGGACGTATCCCGGAAGCCACCCGATTTCTGGTCCTGCCCTGAGCGCGCTGGACAAGGCGTTCTGGGGCGCGGCGCGCGGTTCGTTCGGGCGGGGCGCGACGTTCGTTCGGGCGGGGCGCGACGGCGGGGGAGGGGCGTTGCTAGAGTCTTCGCCTCTCAAACCGGCCGGAGGGGTCCCCCAACATGCCCACGTTGTTCGTTCCCAGAGAATCCAAGAGCGGCGAGACGCGCGTGGCCGCGACGCCCGAGACCGTCAAGGGGCTCGCCAAGGCGGGCCTCACGGTGCTGGTCGAGCGCGGCGCCGGTGTGCCGGCGAGCTTCACCGACGCCATGTACGAGGCCGCGGGCGCGAAGCTCTGCGGCCCCGAGGCGTGGGGCAGCGCGGACATCGTCGCCAAGGTCGCCAACCCCAACGCGAACGAGATCGGCACGCTGCCGAAGGGCGCGATCCTGATCTCGTTCATGTCGCCGGCGGCGAAACTGCAGCTGGTGGGCATGCTGCGCGAGCGCGGCGTCTCGACGCTCGCCATGGAGCTCGTGCCGCGCATCACGCGCGCGCAGGCCATGGACGCGCTCTCGTCGCAGGCGACGGTCGCCGGCTACAAGGCCGTGCTGCTCGGCGCCTCGCACCTCGCGAAGATGTGCCCGCTGCTCATGACCGCGGCCGGCACGGTCCCGCCGGCGAAGGCGGTCGTGTTCGGCGCCGGCGTCGCGGGCCTGCAGGCGATCGCGACGGCCAAGCGCCTCGGCTGCACGGTCGAGGCCACCGACGTGCGCATGGCTGCGCGCGAGCAGGTGCTGTCGCTCGGCGCGAAGTTCATCGATGTCCCCGGCATGGGCGACATGGAGGGCTCCGGCGGCTACGCCAAGGAGCAGACGGCGGAGTTCCTCGAGAAGCAGCGCCAGGAAGTGGCGAAGCGCGTGGCCGACGCGGACCTCGTAATCACGACGGCGCAGATCCCGGGCCGCCCGGCACCGAAGCTCGTGAGCCGCGCGATGGTCGAGTCGATGAAGCCCGGCGCGGTGGTCGTCGACCTCGCGGTGGAGAGCGGCGGCAACTGCGAGCTCTCGAAGCTCGGCGAGGTCGTGCTCCACAACGGCGTGAAGATCGTCGGCGTGCCCAACCTGCCCGCGACCGTGCCGTTCCACGCCTCGGAGCTGTACGCCAAGAACATCCTCAACCTCGTCAAGCTGTTCGTGCAGAAGGACGGGAGCTTGAACAAGGACTTCAAGGACGAGGTGCTCGCGGGCTGCCTCCTCACGCACGCGGGCGAAGTGACTCACAAGCCGACGGCGGATGCGCTCGTCGCGGGAGCGAAGTGACCATGAACCTGTTCCTCGCCGTGGCCGCCCAGGCGGCCGAGACCGGGGCCGCGCAGGCTCCCGAGCAGTCGGGCAACCTGCCGTTCCTGATCGTCGGCCTGTGGGTGCTCCTGCTCTCGATCTTCGTGGGCTTCGAGGTGATCCAGAAGGTGCCGCCGACCCTGCACACGCCGCTGATGAGCGGCTCGAACGCGATCAGCGGCATCACGATCGTGGGCTCGCTGTACTGCGTCGGGAATGACTACCCGCTCTCGGCGGGCATCCTCGGCGTGATCGCGATCCTGTGCGCGATGATCAACGTGGTCGGGGGCTTCGTCGTCACGGACCGCATGCTCGGCATGTTCAGCGCGAAGGGCGGCAAGAAGTGATGCTCGCCATGATCTCGATGACGAACGTGGTCGAGCTCGCCTACATGGCGGCCTCGCTGCTCTTCATCCTCGGCATTCTCAAGCTCGGCAAGGTCAAGACGGCCAAGCAGGGCAACCTGTGGGCGGCCTACGGCATGGCGCTCGCGATCGGCGCGACCATGCTGCTGCTCATCACGCGCGGCGACTGGGATCCGCGCGAGGGCGAGTGGGCCTACCAGTCCCACGCGCTCGCGATCGGCGCCATGGCGCTCGGCTCCGTGATCGGCTGGTGGATGGCCGTCAAGGTGCCGATGACCTCGATGCCCGAGTTCGTCGCGTTCTTCAACGGCCTCGGCGGCGCGGCCTCGATGTTCGTCGGTCTCGCGGAAGTGCCGCGCGCCGTCGAGCGCGGCCAGACGCTCTCGAGCGAGGGCGCGGACTTCGCCGTCGCGGTCATCCTCGCGGTCGTCATCGGCGCGATCACGCTGACGGGCTCGCTCGTCGCCTACGCCAAGCTCGCCGGCAAGCTCAACAAGAGCCGCATCGGGCCCTTGGGCTCGCAGGGCTTCAACGTCGTGCTCGGCCTCGTGTGCATCGGGGCGGGCGCGTGGGGCGGCTTCTTCGCGGCCGATCCGATGGGCCTGTGGCTCTCCAACGGCCTCCTGACCCTCGGCTCGCTGCTCCTCGGCCTTGGCCTCACGCTGCCGATCGGCGGCGCGGACATGCCGGTCGCGATCGCGCTGCTCAACAGCTACTCGGGCATCGCCGGCATGACGACCGGCTTCATCCTCAAGAACAACCTGCTGATCGTCAGCGGCTCGCTGGTCGGCGCGTCGGGCATCATCCTGACGCAGATCATGTGCAAGGCGATGAACCGTTCGCTCGCGAACGTGCTCGTCGGCGGCATGGGCGAGAGTGCGGGCGGCGGCGGCGGCCAGAAGGACGAGGGCTACACCAAGGTCAAGTCGACCTCGGCGGAAGAACTCGCCGCGCTGCTCGACGCCGCGACGAGCGTCATCTTCGTGCCCGGTTACGGCCTCGCGGTCGCCCAGGCGCAGCACAAGGTGCGCGAGCTCGCGGGCCTGCTCGAGAAGAAGGGTTGCCAGGTGCGCTACGCGATCCACCCGGTCGCGGGCCGCATGCCCGGCCACATGAACATCCTCCTCGCCGAGGCGGACGTGCCCTACGAGCAGCTCTACGAGCTCGATCGCATCAACGACGACTTCAAGAACACGGACGTCGTCGTCGTGCTCGGCGCCAACGACGTGTGCAACCCCGCGGCGACGCAGGACCCCAAGTCCCCGATCGCCGGCATGCCGGTCCTCACGGTGTGGGACGCGCGCACGGTCGTCGTCGTCAAGCGCTCGCTCGCGTCGGGCTACGCCGGGATCCGCAACGAGCTCTTCCAGATGGACAACTCGCTGATGTTCCTCGCCGACGCCAAGAAGGCCCTCGAGGACACCATCACCGAGCTCAAGGCGCTCTAGCCGCCCGTCCTTCGCTCCCCACCAGCGCCCCCGCCGCGGCCCGTCCGCGGTGGGGGCGCTTCCCTTGGAGGTCGCACGAGTGCGGGAGAATGTCCGTGCGCTCAGATCTCTCTCGTGCGGATCATCTGACTCAGCCGCAGTTCGACACCTCGGGCCCGGATCTCGCCAAGCTCGGGATCGCGGAAGTAGCCGCTCAGCGCCTCGAGAAAGTGGGGAGCCTCGACGCAGCGCTCGAGTCCTTTGGTCACGAAGGCGCGAACCTCCGCGGGTGCGCTCGTGAGTTCGTCGACCACGGAAGCTCGGCCATCGACCGTCCTCACGATGTCCTCGATGTCATGGCTGGTGAGGACGTCGTCTTCGCCGCGCTCTGCGAACGCGGGCAACTCCGTCTCGATCAGGTGGGGCGCATCGATGTGGCGAAACTGGGTACCGCTCGGGAGCCGTGCCATGACACGTGATTCCGGAGCGATACCACTCGTTGGAGAACCCGAGGACGCGCTCGGGCGCTGTGGCAGCGACGCGCCCCCGCCGCGGGGGAGCCACGGCGGGGGCGCGTCGGGAGAGCTTGGAGGCCGGAGCTACTTGCCGGCGCGGGCCTTGGACTTGGCGCCCTTGGCGGGCTTGGCCTTGGTGACCTTGGCCGGGGCGGGCTTCGGCTTGGCGGTGCCGGCCTTGGTGGGCTTGCCCTTGCGCGGGGCGGGCTGGAGCGTGTCGGCCGTGCTCGCACCCGTCGTGGTGCTGGTCTCCGGGGCGGGGAAGCGCGGGCCGCAGATGCAGGCCAGGGTGGTCGCGATGTCGGTGGGTGAGAGGTCGCAGGTGCGCGCGGTGACGGCGCGGGCGAGGGACGAGAGGCTCAGCACCCCGAGCAGGCGGCCGTCCGTGTCGAGCACGGGCACGCGGCGCAACTGCAGCCGCGCCATCAGCTCGGCGGCGTCCTGCGCCGTGGCGTCCGCGGCGAGCGCGTGCACGACGTTCGACATCACGTCGCCGGCCTGGATCGACCACAGCGGCGTGCCGCGCAGGTGCGTGGCCATCAGCATGTCGCGGTCCGTGAGCATGCCGACCACGCGCTCCTCGGCATCGAGGACGGGCAGGCAGCCGAGGTCGCCTTCCCACATCGTCTGCGCGACAGAGGAGAGCGGATCGGTGGTGCGACAGGTGCGGACGGCGGTGGTGAGCAGGGCGTCGATCTTCATGGTGGAGACGGTGGCGATCAGGATGCGGTGAGCGGGGTGGCAGGCCGGAGAATACGCGTCCGAGGAGCACGATGCACGCGCGCGTCGTTCCGCAGAAGTTCGCAGCACGTGCGCTGTCGCGCGCTAACTTCAGGCCCGCATGCCGTCTCCGCTCCAACCTCCGGCCAAGGACCCGCGGCAGCTGCCGTGGCGCAGCATCGGGGCGGGCGTCGCGATCGCGGCGCTGGTGGGCGCGCTGCTGCTCTACGGGCTCGCGCGGCGTGACGCGCTGCTCGACCGGCGGCGGGCGGACCTGCTCGAGGGCGTGGAGCGGTTGCTCGAGGCGCTGGCGCTGTCGGGCGGGGATCCGGCGAGCGTGCGGCCCCTGCGCGACGCGGGGCGCATCGTCTCCGTGCGGCGCGACGGCGGCGACTTCGCGCTGCGCAGCGTCGACGGGTGGGCGGCGCTGGCGCGCGGCGAGCGCAGCGTCGAGGTCGAGGGCGAGTGGTGGGTTGCCGCCCGGGCTGGAGAGCGCTTCCTGATCGCGGTCGTACCCGAGGACGCGCTCGCCGAACGACTCGCCGGAGAGCGACGCGAGCTCAGCGTGCTCCTGTGGACGGCCGGAGGCGCGATCCTCGTCACGTCGCTCGCCATGGCGTGGTTCGTGCGGCGGCGACTGTGGGACTTCCGTGCGCGCGAGACCGCGCAGTACGTCGTCGCGATCCGGCGCGAGGGCGCCAAGTGGCGCGCACTCACGGAGAGTGCGGCCGACATGATCCTGATCGTCGACGCGCGCGACGGCAGCGTGCAAGAGCGCAACAAGGTCGCGATCGCGACGCTCGGTCAGGCTGCCCTGCGCGAGTGCGTCGATGCCGCGGACTACGAGGAGCTCGCGCGCGGTCTCGAGGCGGCGCGCGAGCGGCCGGGAGAGCCGGTGGCGCTGCGCGAGCTCAAGGTGCGCGCGCAGGACGGCCGCGAGCTGCGCGTCGACGTGCGCCTGTCGGGCATCGACCTCGGCCACGAGCGCGTGATCGAGCTCTCGCTGCGCGACGTGACGCGCGAGCGCGGCATGGAGCGCCAGCTCGCGATCTCCGAGCGGCTGTCGTCGCTCGGCATGCTCACCGCCGGCGTCGCGCACGAGATCAACAACCCGCTCGAGGGCATCGGGAACTACCTCACGCTGCTCGCGCGCGAGGACGTGCCGGCCGACAAGCGCGCGCGCTACGTCGAGCAGGTGCGCGCGGGCTTCGAGCGCATTCGCACGATCGTGCGCGACCTGCTCGCGTTCGCGCGACCCGGGGTGGGACGCGGCGAGGCGGAACTCGGCGAGGTCGTCGAGCGCGTGCGGGCGCTGTGCGGCTACACCGCGAGCTTCGGCGAGGTCGAGGTGCGCGTGACGGGGCTCGAGCGGCCGCTCGTCGTGCCCGGCGATCGCGGGCGTCTCGAGCAGGTGCTGCTCAACCTGATGCTCAACTCGGCGACGGCCATGGGCGGACGTGGACGGATCCTCGTGCGCGCGGAGCGCGACGTGCGCGGCTCCGATGGGGAGCCGTGCGTGCGCATCACGGTCGACGACGAAGGGCCGGGCATCCCGCCCGAGCAGCTGAGCTCGATCTTCGATCCTTTCTTCACCACCACCCAAGGCAACGGGCTCGGCCTGTCGATCTCCTACGGCATCGTGCGCGCGCACGGAGGGACGCTGGTCGCCTCCAATCGGCCCGAGGGTGGCGCGCGGCTTTCGATCGAGCTGCCTGCGACGCGCGCTGCCGCGAAGTAGAGTGGAGCCATGGCCGCGCGCACCCGCATTCTTCTCGTGGACGACGAGCGCTACGTGCGCGACTCGCTCGTCGAGCTGCTCAGCATCGAGGGCTATGCCTGCGCCGCCGCGGGCTCGATGCCGGAGGCGCTCGAGCTGCTCGGCTCGTTCGCTCCCGCCGTCGTGCTCACCGACCTCAGCATGCCCTCGGGCGACGGGCTCGAGCTGCTCGCGGCGATCCGCCGCGCCGGCTCACACGTCCCGGTCGTGCTCATGACGGGCGTGGGCACCGTGCGCGATGCCGTGGCTGCCATCCAGGGCGGCGCCTACGACTTCCTGCAGAAGCCGGTCGACGCGTCGCAGCTGCGGCTCGTGCTGCGGCGCGCGGTCGAGCATCAGGAGCTCGTGCGCGAGGTCCGCAACCTGCGCGAGGTGGCGCGACCGGGCGGCGGTCGCGAGCTCGTCGGTGGCTCCGCGGCGATGGCGCGCGTGCGCCAGCTGATCGAGCAGGTGGCCGCGACGGATGCGACGGTGCTCGTCACCGGCGAGAGCGGCACGGGCAAGGAGCTCGTCGCGGAACACCTGCACCTGCGCAGCGCGCGAGCGCGCAAGCCGCTCGTGCGCGTCAACTGCGCGGCGATCCCGACGACGCTCTTCGAGAGCGAGTTCTTCGGCCACCGGCGCGGCGCGTTCAGCGGAGCCGTGGCCGATCGCACCGGGCGCTTCGCGGAGGCCGAGGGTGGCACGATCGTGCTCGACGAGATCGGGACCCTGCCCGGCGAGATGCAGGCCAAGCTGCTGCGCGTGCTCGAGAACGGCGAGTACCAGGTGGTGGGGGAGTCGCGGACGCGCGTGTCGGACGCGCGCGTGATCGCGCTCACCAACGAGGCGCTCGCCGAGCGCGTGCAGAAGGGCGAGTTCCGCGCCGACCTCTACTACCGGCTGGCCGTGTTCCCGATCGCGATGCCGCCGCTGCGCGCGCACCGGGAGGACATCCCGGAGATCGCGGTGGCCCTGCTCGGGACGACGCTCGCGCGCATCGGCGGGTTCGGGCCGGGAGCGGTCGAGGTGCTCGCCTCCCACGACTGGCCGGGCAATGTCCGCGAGCTGCGCAACCTGCTCGAGCGCGCGGCGATCGTCGGCGGCAACGGCCCGCTGGACGCCGGCCTCCTGCGCGCCCTGATCGAGCCGGCTCTCGCGGGCACCGCTCCGGTCTCGGCCCTGTCCGGCGGCGACGACTTCCACCTGCGCCACAACCTCGACGCGCTCGAGAAGCAGCTTCTGCAGCGCGCGCTGGAGAAGTGTGAAGGGCGCAAGAAGGATGCCGCGGCGCTGCTCGGGATCGACGCGCGCAACATGGGCTACTACCTGCGCAAGCACGGGCTGTCCGAGTCGCCGCCGCGCGGCTGACAACCCGCTCACGAGCGGGCGGGCTCGTTGCCGCACGTGCTGTCGTGAACTACGCTGCGCGCCTCACCATGCGCAGCACGTTCCCGAGACTCCAGACGGCCGCGCGCGCGCACGTGCGCGCGGGGAGGGCGGCGTGAGCGAGCCGCAGGCGGGCGCGATGGAGCTCGGGCGGCTCTCGCTCGATGACCTGCGCGACGCGTGGCGCGTCCTCGACGGCGAGGAGCGCCTCGAGGGCTTCCGCATGCTCGGCGTGCTCGACGCCGAGGAGTTCTTCACCCAGCTCGCGACGAACGACCAACGCGCGCTGCTCGACACGTTCTCCGCGACCGAGCGTCGGCACTGGGTGCGCATGCTCGCGCCCGACGATGCCGCGGACCTGCTGCAGGAGCTCGACGAGCAGCGGCGCGCGGAGTATCTCGCCCTGTTCGACGAGCCAGTCCGGCGCGAGGTGGCGGCGCTGCTCGCCTACGCGGAAGACGACGCCGGTGGCCTGATGAGCCCGCGCTTCGCGCGCGTGCGGCCCGACCAGACCGTCGACGAGGCGATCCTGTACCTGCGCCGTCAGGCCTTCGACCGGCTCGAGCTGATCTACTACGGCTACGTGCTCGATCGCGAGCAGCGGCTGCTCGGCGTGGTGAGCTTCCGCGACTTGTTCCGCGCCCGCGGCAGCGCTTCCGTGCGCGACGTGATGAAGACCGACGTCATCACGGTGCCCGAGGAGATGGACCAGGAGACGGTCGGTCGCGTGTTCGCGGAGCACGACCTCGTCGCGCTTCCCGTGCTCGACGGCGCCGGACGCATGAAGGGCATCGTCACGGTCGACGACATCGTCGACGTCGTGCAGGAAGAGGCCACGGAGGACATCCAGAAGATCGGTGGTACCGCCGCGCTCGACGCGCCCTACCTCGAGGTCGGGCTGCTGGGCATGGTGAAGAAGCGCCTCGGCTGGCTGACGATCCTGTTCTTCGCGCAGATGCTGACCGTGGTCGTGATGAAGCACTTCCAGGTGCGCATCGAGACCGTGTCGCTGCTCTCGCTCTTCATCCCGCTGATCATCTCGAGCGGCGGCAACTCGGGCTCGCAGGCGTCCACGCTGGTCATCCGCGCCATGAGCCTCGGCGAGGTGCAGCTCTCCGACTGGAAGCGCGTGTTCTTCCACGAGCTCGCGGCGGGCCTGTGCCTCGGCCTCGTGCTCGGCCTGATCGGCTTCGCGCGCGTGATCGGCCTGTGGCCGGGCGACGCGGCCGAGTACGCGCTCTTCTCGTGGCAGCTCGGAGTGACGATCCTCTTCAGCGTGATCGGCGTCGTGCTGTGGGGCACGCTGATCGGCTCGATGCTGCCGCTCGTCCTGCGCCGCCTCGGTCTCGACCCTGCGAGCGCCTCGGCGCCCCTCGTCGCGACCCTGTGCGACGTCACCGGCATCCTGATCTACTTCCTCACCGCCACCTTCTGGCTCGCCCACGTCTTCGAGCAGGCCGCCACGCCATGAACGCGAACTACTCCTTCCTCACCGGCCACAAGGTCGAGGTCTTCACGACGACGTGGTGTCCCGACTGCAAGCGTCTCGACCGCGTGCTCGCCGACGCGGGCATCGCGCACGAGAAGGTCGACATCGACAAGGTGGCCGGAGCCGCCGATGAGCTCGAACGCGAGACCGGCAAGCGCGGCGTGCCCTACCTGCGCATCGACGGCAAGCGCTGGGTGCGTGGGTACCACAAGGAACTCTCCACGCGCTTCGACCCCAAGCTCTTCGCGACCGAGCTCGAGGCCGCGCTGCGGTGAAGTGCGTCGCGCGCTGGCTTGTCTCGCTCGCGCTCGCGCTGCCCGCGGCTGCGCAGGCCAAGCCGGATTCGCTTGCGGAGCTGCTCGAGACTCTGCGGGCAAAGCACGACCTGCCCGCGCTCGCGGGCGCGATCGTCGAGAAGGGCGAGCTCGTGGCGCTCGGGGCGGTCGGCGAGCGTGCGCGCGGCAGCGGGGTTCAGGTCGCGATCGACGACCTCTGGCACCTCGGTTCGTGCACCAAGGCGATGACGGCGACGGTTGCGGCGCGGCTCGTCGAGCGTGGCAAGCTCGACTGGGACCTGTCGCTCGCCGCTGGACTCAAGAAGTGGAAGCCGGAGCTTCACGAGGGCTGGAACGGTGCGACGCTCGAGCTCCTGCTCGGCAACCGCGGTGGCGCGCCGGCCAGTCCGCCGCCGGAGTTGTGGGCGGCGCTGTGGGCACGCGGCGGCGAGAGCGCGGATGCGCGGCGCTGGTTCGCGGAACGGTTGCTCGCGCAGCCGCCGCAGGCACGCCCGGGGAGCGCCTACATCTACTCCAATCAGGGCTTCGTCCTCGCGGGCGCGATGCTCGAGGCGACGAGCGGCAGCGCGTGGGAAGAGCTGATGCGTCGCGAGCTGTTCGAGCCGCTCGGCATGAAGAGCGCGGGCTTTGGGGCGCCGGGCAGCGCGAAGCGGCTGGACCAGCCGCGCGGTCACGCGCCCGCGCCGGTGGAGCCCGGCCCGCGCGCGGACAACCCGCCGGCAATCGGTCCGGCTGGCACCGTGCATGCTTCGCTCGCCGACTGGGCCAAGTTCGCAGCCGAGCACGTGCGCGGCGCGCGCGGGGAGAGCAAGTACATGAAAGCCGACACGTGGAAGCGCCTGCACACCGCGCTCCCGGGTCAGGACTACGCGCTCGGCTGGATCACCGCCGAGCGCCCGTGGGGTCAAGGCCCCGTGCTCACGCACTCGGGCTCGAACACGATGTGGCACTGCAC
>CAITGX010000099.1 GCA_903892045.1 uncultured Planctomycetota bacterium
GATCGTGCCGACGATGCGCGCCAGCTCGGGCTGCGACGGTGCGAGCAAGCGTGCGGCCGTGGGGGACGCCACGGCGAGCACGACGCGCCGGGCGCGGAACTCTCCGGATGCGCTCGCGACTTGCCAGTGCTCGCCATCGCGTGCGATCGAGGTCACGGGGCTCCGCAGGCGGAGCTTGTCGCCGAGGCGGGCCGCGAGAGCGTCCGTGATCGCCTGGCAGCCGCCCTCGGGCTTCATCACGCTCGGCGCGGGCTCGCCCCGCGTCTTGAAGAGCGCGCGGAACAGGCCTCCGTGCGTCTCGACGAGCTCGACGAGGCGTGGGAAGCAGGCGCGCATCGAGAGCTGCGCCGGATCGCCCGCGTGGATGCCGCTCACCAGCGGATCGAGCATCGCGTCGAGCGCTTCCTGTCCGATGCGATGGCGCACGAAGTCCGCGATCGAGCCGTCGTTGCCGACGTGCGCATCCCGGAACGGCTCGGCGGCCATGCGCAGCTTGCCGCGCCAAGAGAGCAGCGGAGAGGCGAGGAACTTGGGCGGCGAGAGCGGGGCATCGACGAGCTTGCGGCGACAGACGAGAAAGCGCCGGGATGCCTCGCCCGGCGGCTTGTGCGCCGCGAGTGCGAGCTCGCCGAGCATGTCCGTCAGGCCCCCCTTCACCTCGAAGCGCAACGACTCCGGCCCGACCTCGTAGCGAAACGCTCCCTCGGGGCCTGCTCGGCGCGTCTCGACGAGTCCGCCGGCGCGCGCGGCCGACTCCAGCACGACCAGCTCCGCCGCGGGCCCGCGCGCGTGCGCGTAGGCGAGGCCGGAGATCCCGGCTCCGACCACGACGGTGTCGAGCTCGATGGGCATCGAATCAGATGGTCTTGCTGAAGCGCGGCCGGTCGGCCTTCTTCTTGCGCAGGTACTCGTCGAACACCATCGCGAGGTGCCGCAGGAAGAGCCGACCGCGCGGCGTGACGTCGACGCGGCGTCCGCGGAGCTCGCAGAAGCCCTGCTCCTCGAGCGGGCGCAGCTCCTCGAGCTCGCGCGCGAAGTGAGTGGCGAGGTCGCGGCGGCCGGTCTGGGCCTCGAGCTCGTCGAGATCGAGGTGCATCGCGCACATCAGCGACTGGATCGCGGCCCGGCGCAGGTCGTCCTCCGCGCTGCGCACCAAGCCCTTCATCGCCGAGAACTTCCCAGCGTGGATGGCGGCCTCGTAGGAGCGCGTGTCGTGGTTGTTCTGCACGAACGCGCCGCCGAAATCCCCGATCGAGCTCATGCCGAACGCGAGCATCTCCTCGGCGGGATGGGTCGTGTACCCCATGAAGTTGCGGTGCAGCGTGCCGTCCTCGAGCGCGCGCCAGAGCGCGTCGCTGCGCCGCGCGAAGTGGTCGAGGCCGATGACCTCGTAGCCGGACTTCGAGAGTTCCTCGATGGCGACGAAGAACAGGCGCGCGCGCTCCGGAGCGGTCGGGAGGCGATAGCGCTCGAGCGCAGTCTGGTGGCGCTTGAGCCACGGCACGTGCGCGTAGCCGTACACGGCGAGTCGGTCCGGCTGGATGCGCGCGATCGTGCGCAGCGTGGCCGCGAAGGTTGCCTCGGTCTGCTCGGGCAGGCCGTACATCAGGTCGAGGTTGATGCCGCCGATGCCGCGCTTGCGGCAGTGCGCGACGAGCGCCTCGGTCTCCTCCGTCGTCTGGTCACGGTGGATGACCTCCTGCACGTGCGGATCGAGGTCCTGCACGCCCATCGAGACGCGGTTGAAGCCGAGGTCCACCAGCGTGTCGATCTGCTCGAACGTGGTGACGTGCGGGTGCACCTCGATCGAGATCTCCGCGCCCGGCTGCACGTCGAGGTGGCGCGAGAGGATGCCGTACAGCCGGCGCAGCTCGTCGGGCTTGAGGTGCGTCGGCGTGCCGCCGCCCCAGTGGATCTGCGCGACCTTGCGGCGCGAGCCGAGCAGCTCGCAGGTCATCGCGACTTCCTTCTCGATGGCGGCGAGGTAGCTGTCGACCTTGCCTTGGCGGCGCGTGATCTCGACCGTGCAGCCGCAGAACAGGCACATGCGCGCGCAGAACGGCAGGTGCACGTACACGCACAGCGGCTCGTCGGGCTTCGTCGAGGCGCGCACCAGTGCCGCGCGCGCGTCCGCGTCGCCGAACTCGTGCCACTCCGGCACCGTCGGGTACGAGGTGTAGCGCGGGCCCGCGCCCGACATGCGCAGGATCAGTTCCTCGTCGACGCGCAGCTCCGCGACATTCATCTCGCTCGCTCCTTGGCCGCGCGCACGAAGGCGCCGACGCACTCCGGATCGGTGTCCTTGAACACGCCGTGACCGAGGTTCAGCACGTGGCCGGGACGGCCGCCGACCTCGTCGAGCAGGGCGTGCGTGCGGCGGTGCACTTCCTCCGGACTCGCGAACAGCGCCGCGGGATCGAAGTTGCCCTGCAGCGCGCAGCGGCCGGCCGCGCGCTCGAGAGCCGACGCGAGCGAGGTGCGGTGGTCGAGCGCGACGCCTTCCGCGCCCATGGCGAGCAGGTCGTCGAGGAAGTGCCCCGACTCGCCCGCGAAGATCACGCGCGGCGCGACGCCGGCGAGGCTGTCGACGACTCGCTTCGTCCACGGCGCGGCGTAGCGCTGGTAGTCCGCGCGCGTGAGTGATCCGGCCCACGTGTCGAACAGCACGACCGCGTCGGCACCGCTCGCGACCTGGTAGCGCATGTGCGCGATGACCTCGTCGGCGAGCTTGTCCATGAGGACCGAGAACGCCGCGAAGTCGCGGTACATCATCTTGCGCAGGAAGCTGAACTGCTTCGACGTGCCGCCCTCGATCGCGTACGAGGCGAGCGTGAACGGCGCGCCGCAGAAGCCGAGCAGCGCGGTCTCGTCGGGGAGTCCTGCGCGCGTGAGCTTCAACGCCTCGCCGACGAACGGCATCGTGGCCGCGGGATCGACCACCTTCAGCGCGTCGATCGCCGCGCGATCGCGCACGGGGATGGGCAGCGACGGACCGTGGTCGTCGAAGATGAGCTTCATGCCCATGGCCTCGAGCGGCACGAGGATGTCGCTGAAGAGAATCGCGGCGTCCATGCCGAAGCGGCGGATGGGCTGGATCGTGACCTCGGCGGCGTAGCGCGGCTCGCGGATCATCTCCATGAAGCCGCCAGCTTCCTTGCGCACCGCGCGATACTCGGGCAGGTAGCGCCCGGCCTGGCGCATCAGCCACACGGGAGCGCGTTCGGTCTTCTCGCGCCGCAGGGCGCGCATCAGCAGTCGATCCTTGGGATTCATGGTGTGAGTCGGTATCCGGTTCCGCGAACGGTGTGGATGTAGCGCGGCGCCTGCGGGTCGGGCTCGAGGAGCCGCCGCAGGCGCACGATGAAGTTGTCGATGGTGCGCTCGGTGGGGAACGCGTCGTAGCCCCACACGCGATCGAGGATCTCCGCGCGCGCGATCACCTCGCCGGGCCTCTCCGCGAGGCAGCGCAGGATCATGGTCTCCTTCTGGGAGAGCTGGATGTCGCGGCCGTCGACTGTGGCGACGAAGCTCTTGAAGTCCACGCGCGCGCTGCCGAGGGTCAGCACTTCGCCCGCCGGCGAGGGGCCGGCGTACCACGTCGAGCGCTTGAGGATCGCGCGCACGCGCAGCATGAGCTCGCGCAGGTCGAACGGCTTGCCGAGGAAGTCGTCGCCGCCGAGCTCGAGCCCGCGCACGCGGTCATCGAGGCCGCTGCGCGCGGTCAGGAACAGGATCGGCACGTTGCGGCCTTCCTTGCGCAGCGTGTCGCAGATCGTGAAGCCGTCCATGCCCGGGAGCATCACGTCGAGCAGCACGAGTGCCGGCACGGGCTCGCGACGCAGCCGTGCGAGCGCGGCGAGGCCGTCGGTCACGACCTCGACGGAATAGCCCTCGAGCTCCAGGTTCTCCGAGATCACCTCGGCGAGGTGCTCCTCGTCCTCGACCACCACCAGCTTCTCGGCGCTCACGTCGCTTGCTCCTTCTCCGCGGCCTGCAGCGCGACCTCGATGGCGAAGCCTCCGCCCTCGAGCGAGGCCAGTGCGCGCGCCTCGCCGCCTTGGGCGCGGGCGAGCTCCGAGACGAGGAACAGCCCCAGCCCGACGCCCGGCCGCGTGCGCACGTTCTCGTCGCCGCCGCGTACGAAGGCATCGAAGATGCGGCGCGGATCGGCGCCCTTCAACCCCGGACCCCAGTCGCGCACGCGCAGCACGGCCTTCCGTCCCTCGCGGCGCAACTCGATGGCGACGCGCGGCGCCGGCCCCGCGTACTTGACGGCATTCGAGACGAGGTTGCGCAGGATCGTGCGCAGGGCCGCGGAGTCGGCGCGGGCCACGAGCGGCCCGTCCGCGCGCACTTCGAGGGTCGCCGTCGCGGTCTGGGGATCGTGGGCGAGCTCGCCGGCGATCTCGCGCGTCTCCGCGACGAGATCGAGGGCGCGCAGCTGCACGTCCGGACCCGTGGTCGTCATGCGCGCGGTCACCAGCAGGCTCTCGACCATCTTCTGCAGGCGATCGAGGTCCTGATGCGCGTGCTTGAGGTAGCGCTCGCGCTTCTCGCCTTCGGCGCGCCCGAGCTGGAGGCTCTCGACGTACAGCTTGGCCGACGCGATGGGGCTCTTCAGCTCGTGCGTGACGGCCGAGAGGAAGTTGCGCTGCTGGCGGTGCACCGAGAGCTCCTTCTGGAGCGAGCGCACGACGAGGAACACGCTGGCGAGGAGCAGCAGCCCGAGGAAGGCGCCCTCGAACACGAACATGCGCATGCTGTCGTCCGTCGCCGTCCGCAGCGCGCCCTCCACTTCGGGCGACACCGCCACGCCGCGATCCGCCACGCGCTTCATGAGGAACTCGCTCTGGTGCGCGAAGAAGAACAGCCACCACCCGAACACGAGCAGGTACAGCGCGACGACCGCGACGTACGAGTAGAGCTTGCGTCGAGTGGGGTCCACTTCAGCCTTCCTTGCGCACGGCCTCGAGAGCGCGCTCGAAGGCCTGAGTGGCGCGCTCGATGTGCTCGGCCTCATGCGCGAGCGAGACGAACGCGACCTCGTAGGCCGACGGAGCCATCCACAGGCCGTTGTGCAGCGCGTGGCGATGGATCTTGCCGTAGAGCTTCGCGCCCGACATGTCGACCTGGTGCCACGCGCGCGGCGGCGGGCCCGCCTGCAGGCTGAGCCACAGGATCGAGCCCATGCGCGCGACCGTGCCCGTGATGTCGTAACGCTCCATCGCGCGCTCGAAGCCGCGCTGCAGCATCGCGCCGCGCGCGTCGAGGTCGCGATAGACCTGCCGATCCTCGAGCTGCTTGAGCGTCGCGAGCCCCGCCGCCATCGCGACCGGATTTCCCGACAGCGTGCCGGCCTGGTACACGGGCCCGAGCGGCGCGACCTGCGTCATGAGCGCGTCCTTGGCGAGGTACGCGCCGACCGGCATGCCGCCGCCGACGATCTTGCCGAGCGTCACGATGTCGGGCTCGATGCCCGTGATCTCGGTCATGCCGCCCATGGCGACGCGCAAGCCGCTGATGACCTCGTCGAAGATCAGCAGGGCGCCGTGCGCGCGCGTGAGCTTGCGCAGATGCTCGAGGAACGAGCGACGCTGCACGAGCAGGCCGGAGTTGGCCGGCAGCGGCTCGATGATCACGCACGCGATCTCCTTGCCGCGCTCCGCGAACAGTGCGTCCGCCGCCTTCTCGTCGTCGAGCGGCAGCACCTCGGTGAGCTCCGCGAGCGCCGGCGGCACGCCCGCCGACGACGGGATACCGAGCGTCGCGAGCCCCGAGCCGCCCTTCACGAGCAGGCTGTCGACGTGACCGTGGTAGCAGGCCTCGAACTTGACGATGCGGGAGCGCCCCGTGGCGCCGCGCGCGAGCCGCACCGCGCTCATGACGGCCTCGGTGCCGGTCGAGACGAAGCGCACCTTGTCGGCCCACGGGAAGCGGCACAGCACGGCCTCGGCGAGCATCACCTCGCGTTCGCACGTGGCGCCGAACGAGAGACCCTCGTGCGCCGCGCGCGCGATCGCCTCGACGACCGCCGGGTGCGAGTGGCCGAGGATCATCGGGCCCCAGGAGCCGACGAGGTCGGTGTAGACCCTGCCGTCGACGTCGGTGATCTCCGCGCCGCGTGCCTTGGCGACGATCGGCGGCTCCCCGCCGACGGCGAGGAACGCGCGCACGGGGCTCGAGACCCCGCCGGGCATGACCTTCTTCGCGCGCTCGAGCAGCGGGTGCATCAGATCCAGCCCTTCTCGCGCGCCTCGCGACCGTGGTAGCTGATGACGAGGTCCGCGCCGGCGCGGAACATCGAGTTCAGGATCTCGCGCACGACGAGCTTCTCGTCGACCCAGCCCTTCGCGGCCGCGGCCTTCACCATCGAGTACTCGCCGGACACGTTGTAGGCGGCGAGCGGGACGAGCGTGCGGTCCTTGATGGTGCGGATCACGTCGAGGTACGAGAGCGCGGGCTTGACCATCAGGATGTCGGCGCCTTCCTGCTCGTCGAGCAGGCTCTCGCGCAGCGCCTCGCGCCCGTTGCGATGGTCCATCTGGTAGCTCTTGCGATCGCCGGACTTCGGCGCGCTGTCCGCGGCCTCGCGGAACGGCCCGTAGAACGCCGACGCGAACTTGGTCGAGTAGCTCATCAGCGCGGTGTCCGAGTGCCCGCTCGCATCGAGCGTCGCGCGGATCGCCGCGACACGACCGTCCATCATGTCGCTCGGCGCGACCACGTCGGCGCCAGCGCGCGCGTGCGCGAGCGCCATGGCCGAGAGGATCGGCAGCGTCTCGTCGTTGAGCACCTTGCCGTCCTTCAGGATCCCGCAGTGGCCGTGCTCGAGCGAGCCGCACAGGCACACGTCGGTCATGATCGTGAGTCGGTCTCCGTGGCGCTCGCGCAGGGCGCGCACGGCGCGCGGCACGAGGCCATTCGCGTCAGTCGCGCTCGCGCCGCGCAGGTCCTTGTGCTCGGTCAGGCCGAACAGCAGCACATTCGTGATGCCGAGGTCGAGGTCGCGGCCCACGCGCTCGACGAGGCGCGCGATGCCCATGCGCTCGATGCCGGGCATCGACGAGATCTCCTGCAGCCCGTTCGTGTCCTCGATCACGAAGTGCGGCTGGATGAGCTGCGCGACGCGGAACTGCGTCTCGGCGACGGCCTCGCGCAGGAGGGCCGTGGTGCGGAGTCGGCGGGGACGGATCTTCATCGTTGGGGAACCGTGCTGTGGACGAGGCGGTGGAGCCCTGCGACGAGCTCCTCGGTGATCGGGGTGTCGGTGCACGCGGGCTGCACCGCTTCGAGGCTCGCGGACTTGAGCGCCGCAGCCGTGGTCGAGCCGAGCGCGAAGCGCACGGTCGCGCGGCCGGGGTGGGCGCGCTCCCAAGCGAGCGCGGCTTCGACGGCCGAGGGGCTCATGTACACGCGCACGTCGACGTCGCGCTCGAGCTGCACGCCGCGCACGACGCTCGTGCGATAGATCGGGAGCCGTTCGAGCGCGATGCCACGCGCGGCGAGCGCGTCGGCGAGGTCGGGCAGCGCATCCTGGGCGCACGGCCAGTGCACGCGGCCACCCGGCGCGACCTCGATCCGTCCCGCGAGCTCGCGCGCGCCGCTCTCGCCGGTCCACGCGACCTCGAAGCCGCCGTTCGCGAGCTCCCGAGCACTCGAGCGCCCGACCGCGGCGAAGCGCACGCCGGCCGCGACCTTGCGGCCCGCGAGCATGTGAGCGGCCTGCCGGCTCGTGACGGCGATCACGTCACCGCTGCGTGCACGCGAGAGGAAGCCATCGAGGTCGACGCCGGCGAGCGGCTCGAGCTCGATCACGCGCTCCGTGCGCACGTCGGCGCCGAGCGCCGCGAGACGCTCGCCGAGCTGCGAGCCGTCCTGCGCCGAGCCCGCCAGTGCGACCTTCAAGCCGCGCAGCGGACCTGTGCGCGTCGCGCGGCCCGCGACCAGCTCGTCGAGCACCACCTTCATGGCCTCGGCCGGCGTCGTGCCGCGCGCCGCGACCCAGCGCGCGTGCGTGGTCCCGACCGGGTGTCCGGCACCGAGGAAACCGTGCGCGACGAAGCTGTGCGTGCCTTCGGGGAACACCGCCGCGGCGAGCGGCAGGCTGCAGCCGCCGCCGGCGCCCACGAGCAGCGAGCGCTCGGCCGCGATGGCCTGTTCGGTGGCGGCATCGTGCAAGCAGGCGCGGCACAGCTCGTACACCGGGCGGTCGTCCGCCCGCACCTGGATCGCCAGCGCGCCCTGCGCCGGCGCCGGCACGAACGTGTCGAGCGCGAGGTCGACGGCCACGAGCCCCTCGGTCGAGAGCTGCAGTCGATCGAGACCTGCCGCGGCGAGCACCACCGCGTCGTACGCGCCTTCGCGCGCCTTGCGCACGCGCGTCGGAACGTTGCCGCGCAGGTCGAGCACCTGCAGGTCGGGACGCAGCGTCTTGAGCTGCTCGAGGCGCCGCGGCGCGCTCGTGCCGACGCGCGCACCGCGCTTGAGTGGCAAGAACGGCGCGTGCGGATCGTGCGCGTCAGGGCGCACGAGCAGGCGCTCGTTGTGCGTCGCGCGCGGCGGCACGGCCGCGATCACGAGCCCCGGAGTCATCTCCGTGGGGAGGTCCTTGTGGCTGTGCACGGCGATGTCGACCTCGTGGTCGAGCAGCGCACGCTCGATCTCCGCCGTGAAGAACGCCTTGCCCTCGACCTTCGAGAGCGGGACGTTGTCGATCAGGTCGCCCTTCGTCTTGAGCACGAGGAGGTCGACCTTCGCGCCCGCCCGCTGGAGCAGCGACTGGACGTGATGGGCCTGCCACAGCGCGAGATCGGACCCGCGCGTCCCGATGCGTATCTTCAAGCTGCACCCTCCGCGCCGTTGCCGTTGCCGAACAGCGCCTTGTCGCTCGCCAGCCGCTTGATCGCGCTGATCGGCACGTGCGACACGCGCCCGAAGGCCGTGCGCGCCCAGTGCTCGATCGCGCGGCGATCGTCGGCGGGAATGTGCGCGAGCTTGCCGGTGAAGAGCTGCGCGAGTTCCTTCTCGAACACGCTCTCCGACTCGCTGCGCATCTCGGCGATGGTCTCGTTGAGCGCCGACTGCGTCGAGCGGCGCGTGAAGGCCTCGAGCTTGCGCTCGATGAGCGTCTCCGCCTGCGCGGCCGCCGCGGCGCGCAGCGCGCGATTGCCCTCGGCCGCTGCGCGCAGGCGCTCCATGTCGATCACCTCGACCTGCGGCGCGTCGACCGGCTCGACGTCGCGCGGAACCGCGAGGTCGACCGCGAGCAGCGGCCGCCCGAGCGGCGTGCGCTGCGCGAATGCGAGCAGGCGCGCGCGATCGAGCACGTAACCGGGCATCGAGGTCGCCGTGACGATCACGTCGAAGCCGCCGCGGGACTCGAGCAGCGCGTCGAGCGCGAGCGCCTGCGCGCCGCACGTCGCGGCGAGGCGTTGCGCGCGCGGCAGCGTGCGATTGGCGATGGCCGCGATCTTCACGCCATGATCCGCCGCGTTCTTCACCACGAGCTCGGCCATCGCGCCCGCGCCGGCGAGCGCCACGCGCGGCATCGCGTCCTTGAAGTGGCGCGCGATCTCCTCGAGGCCGATGCTCACCACCGACACCGGGATGCGCGAGAGCTCGGTCTCGGTTCGCACCTGCTTGCCGATCTGGAAGGTGTGCTCGAAGAGCCCGCCGAGCAGCCGCCCGACGAGCCCCGCGCGCTCGCAGCGCGCGAACGCATCGCGCACCTGCGCGAGGATCTGGTCTTCGCCGAGCACCACCGAGTCGAGCGAGCACGCGACGCGGAAGAGGTGGCGCACCGCGGTCCCGCCCGTGTGCACGTGCATGCGCGCGCGCACCGGATCGCCGTCGGCGAGGCCGAGCCGGCGCGCGACGGCCTCGCGGTCGGCGGCCTCGGGCAGGTGCCCGAGCTCGCGCGCGAAGATCACCTCGACGCGGTTGCAGGTCGTGAGCAGCACGAGCTCGCTGGCGCCGAGCTCGTCCGCGAGCTCTCGCGCACACAGCTCGAAGTGCTCCGGATCCGGGCGTTGCAGGCGCTCGAGCCCCGCGACGTCCGTCTCCTGCAGCGACAGGCCCACGATCCCGATGCGTTCCATGACGAGCGCAAGGTAGGCCGCGCCCGGGCGCATTCTGTCACCGCTCTGTCACGTGCGCGAAATCTCTCGCACCGGGGCCCGAGAAGGCGGTTTCCGCCCTCCCTGCGTCCGGAACCGGCTTCCGAGCCGGGTGGGGGAGCCGAGCGGCCGGTTCAGGACGCCTCTCAGAGTCGCGCGCCTCGGCTGCTACGCTCTCTGGCCCATGCAACCGATCGGCGTGCTGCTCGTGAACGTCGGCTCCCCCGACGCGCCGGAGACCGCGGCCGTGCGCCGCTACCTCGCCGAGTTCCTCGGCGACCCGGCCGTGGTGCGCCTGCCGCGCTGGTTCTGGCTGCCGCTCCTGCACGGCATCATCCTCCCGCTGCGCGGCCCCAAGAGCGCGGCGCTGTACCGCAAGGTCTGGACGCCCGAGGGCTCGCCCCTGATCACGCTCTCCAAGGCCCAGGGCCGCGGCCTGCAGCGGGAGCTCGGCGACGGCTACCGGGTCGAGGTCGCCATGCGCTACGGCAACCCGAGCATCGAGTCGGCCCTCGAGCGCCTCAAGGCGGCCGGCTGCCGCGACCTCGTGCTCGCGCCGATGTTCCCGCAGTACAGCGGCACCACGACCGGCACCGTGGTGGACGCCGTGCGCGTCGCGCGCGCTCGCCGCGGGGAGAGCGAGCCGCTCGTCGTCAGCGCCTTCTTCGACGATCCCGACTACGTCGCCGCCCTCGCCGCCAGCGTGCGCTCGCGGGTGCAGGACGCCGACGTCGACCACTACGTGTTCAGCTTCCACGGCATCCCGCTGCGCTACGTCACGGCGGGGGATCCCTATCGCGAGCACTGCGAACGCACGGCCGCCGCCCTCGCCAAGGCTCTGGGGTTGCCGCCCGAGCGCTGGACGCAGGTCTACCAGTCGCGCTTCGGCCGCGAGGAGTGGCTGCGGCCCTACGCCGCCGAGGCCATCCCCGAGCTCGCCAAGACTCACAAGCGCGTGGTCGCCGTCTGTCCGGCCTTCACCACCGATTGTCTTGAGACGCTCGAGGAGGTGCGGATGGAGCTCGGCCACGACTTCAAGGAGGCCGGTGGCAAGGAGTGGACCGTCGTGCCCTGCCTGAACGACGACGGGCAGTGGCTCGCCGCCCTCGCCGGCATCGTCCGGCGCCGCCGGATCCCCGTGGAGCTGCCCTGACCGCGCCGGGGCATCGAATTGAAAGTTCCTAGGGCGATCCGGATGGGCGCGGCGATGGCTGGCTTTCCGCGTTCCCTGCAGGTCCCCATGGAATCCCGGCCGCCGCTGTCGCACAAGCACTGGGCCATGAAGACCCTGCTGCTCGCGCTCATCTCCACCGGCCTCGCGGCCTGCTCGACCTTTCACGACGTGCGCTTCATGCCGGCGCCGCAGGAGGTCCTGATCGTCGACAGCGAAGTGTCCGAGCTCTTCGGCCGCGCCCTGGTGACAGTCCGCGGAGTGCGCCGCGCCGACCGGGAGAGCGCGCGGCCGGCGCAAGTCGAGGTGCTCATGCGCCTCGAGAACTCAGGCACGGTGCTCTTCGCGCTCGACGCGGGCTCCCTGCAAGTCTCGACCGGGGACCTCGTGACCCTGCCGGCGGGCGAGCTCGTGCCGCAGGTGCCCGAGCCCGTCGCCCCGGAAGGTGCGGCCGAGGTCAAGGCCTCGTTCCCGCTGCCCGCGGGCAAGAGCTTCGCCGACCTCGACTGGTCGGGCCTCAACCTGCGCTTCGCCTTGCGCTACGCCGAGCGTCGCAAGGTTCTGAGCGCGAGCTTCGAGCGGGTCTCCCATTACCCGTACGGCTATGGCTACGGCTATGGCCCGTACTCTTCGTTCGGCTGGGGCGTCGGAGCCTGGGGCGGCTTCCCATACCGTGGGTGCCCACCGACCTACGTCGGTCCGTTCCGGCGCTACTAGCTGAGGCCGATCACTAGATGAGGCCGATCACGACGGCCGCGAGCAGGAGCCAGAGCACGAGGCCGATGCCGCGCTCGAGTCGCACGACCTGCCTTGCATATCCATCGACGGGGGCGAAGGGGCGCTGCGCGGGAGTCATCGCGCGGTCGTACGCAAGTTCGCGCGGTTCCGTTTCGAATTATTGGGCGAATTTCCGCCGGGCTCTAGTTCGTAAGTCGCTCGTCCCGGAACTGGTTCTCGCGCGCGGCGACGCCATGATGCTCACCCGCGCACGCCGCGCCTACGCATCGCCATGGAAACGAAAGAGATCGAGATCGCCTGTCCCTGCTGCTCGTCCCGCCTCGTCATCGACCTGCGCACGCAGACCGTGCTGCGCGCGCGGCGTCCGGAGGAGCTCGACGTCACCGGCAAGCCGAAGGTCAGCGAGAAGGACTGGGGCGACGCGCTCGGACGCGTGAAGTCGCGCACGGACGAGGCGCCGGGGCGGCTCGACGACTTGCTCGCGAAGGAGCGCGAGAAGCGCTCGCGCCTCGACGACCTGTTCAAGGCCGCCAACGACAAGCTCAAGGACAAGGAACAGGAGTAGGCCCGTGCTCGCGCTCGTCTGCACTCTCGCCCTCGCGGCGCAGGCTCCGTCCGCGCCGCTCGAGCCCGTCACCGTCGTCTCGCCGAGCGGCCACTTCCGCGCCGAGATCGCGCGCGCGAAGGGGCAGGAGCGCGTGCCCGAGGCGCTCGCCCGCTGGACCCTCAGCGTGCATCCCAACCCGCCGCTCGAGAGCGGGGAGCCGCGCTGGAGCGCGAGTTTCCCGCACCGCGCGACGCCGCGCTGGCACCTGCTCTCCGACGACGGCCTCGCCTTCGTCAGCGTCGACCGCGAGTACGGCGAGTCGCGCGAGCTCGTCGGCATCTGGCGCGCGGGAGAGCGCATCGCCGAGCTCTCCGCGACCGAGCTCGAGCTCGACCGCGGCCGCGCCAGCCGCCCCGCCGACGGCTCGTGGCTCGCGGCCGACACGCCGCCCGCGCTGCGCTGGGGCGAGACCTCGGCCGGGCCGCAGGCCTACCTCGCGCTCGTCACCGCTCGCGGCGAGGAGCGCTTCGTCGACCTCGCGCGCGGCACGGCGAGCGCCGCGCTCGGCGAGGTGAGCGAGCCGTGGGCCGAGCCGCCGGCATCGCGCGCCGGCAAGCCGGGCCTGCAGGTGGGCCTGCCCGATCGCTGCACCTTGCCGCGCTCGATCCACTGGGGCGAGACGCTCGAGGTGCGCATCGACGGCCACCACGCCACGCCCAACTGGATGTTCGTCGGTTTCGAGCTGGCCCGCGACCCGGAGGAGTCCGGGACGCTCGTGCTGACGCCCGTCTCCGCGCCGCCGCCTCAAGGCACGGTGCAGGCGACCGTGCTGCAGGACTTCAGCGCCGTCGCGCGCATCCGCGGCCTGATGCCCGGCCTCTACAGGCTGCGCCTCGAGCGCTTCGTGCGCCCCGACGAGCGCTTCGAGTTCGAGGTGCTGCCCGCGCGACCCTACCTCGAGCTGCGCCGCCGCGGCGGCTTCGCCGGTATCGACCAGTCTTTGCGTGTGTACCCGAGTGGCGTCGTCGTCGACGAGTGGACGAGCCCGCCGCGCGACCCCGCCCGCACCTACCGCATGCTGAGCCTCGCCGAGGCCGAGCGCCTCGTCGACGCCGCGCGCGCGCTGAAGTCCGGCACGCAGCCGCGCTCCACCAGCGGCGCCGACCTCTTGCGCTGCCGCATCACCGTCTTCGATGACTCGGGCCCGCGCTCGCGCGAGTTCGACGACGCCGGCCTCCAAGGTCCCGAGCGCCAGATCCTCGACTTGCTCGTGCGCTGACACTGGGAGCGAGCACCCCAACACCGCGGGCCACGACCGGTCGCTCCGGCCGTGGCCCGCGTCGCTCCTCAACGCGCGCTCACTCGAAGGTGTAGACGGCTCCGTGCCCCGCGAAGTTGCCGATGCTGCCCTGAGAGCCGTTGATGCCGGTCGAGCCCGAGTTGTCGCCCGCAGCGGCCACCACGATGCCGAGGGGCGAGATGCCCACGCCCGAGCCGAAGAGGCCGCTGTTGCGAGCGTTCGAGGCCTTCATGTAGCGGCTGTGGAACCACACGCCGTCGACGCGCGTGTAGAGGTACGCGGCGCCCACGTTGAAGCCACCGTTGCCCTGCACGGCATCGAGCCCGGCGCCGAGGCTGTCCTCGAAGGGCGCGCCGACCACCAGCAGGCCGTCGTGGAGCGCGAGCGACTCGCCGAAGAGGTCGTCGGTCTCCGGGTTCGATGCCTTGATGTAACCCTCCTGGATCCACTGGCCGCCCACGCGGGCGAAGGCGTACACGGCTCCCGAGTTCAACGCGCTGTTGTCGAACTGGTTGCCGTCGACTCCGCCGGCGAGCGAGTCCTCGAAGCGCGCAGTGACCGCCAGGAGATCGCCGTCGAGCGCCACGCTCGAGCCGAACTCGTCCCCCGCCTCACGGTTGGAGGCCTTGATGTACGCGTCGGTGCTCCACGTCGTCCCGTTGCGGACGAAGGTGAACACCGCGCCGGACCCGGACACGCCGTTGTTCGTCGGATCGCCGGTCGTGCCGACGCCGTTGCCGTCCTCGCTTCTCGCCCCGACCGCGAGCAGGTCGCCGTCGATGTCCAGCGCGCAGCCGAACTGGTCGCCCGGGCCCGACGCGAAGCCCTTGAGGTAGGCCTGCTGCGTCCATGTCGTCCCGGTGCGCACGAACACGTACGCCGCACCTGAGTCTCCGGCCTGGTTTCCGTTGGCGACCTGAGCGGGGTTCGCGCCCGAGCCCGTCCCGTCTTCCGCGAGCGCGCCGATAGCGATGGTGGTGCCGTCGATGGCGACCGCCTGACCGAACTTCCCGACCGCGCCGACGACGGTATTGGAGGGCTTCAGGTACGCATCGAACTGCCACGTGCCACCCGTGCGCCGGTAGACGAAGGCCGCGCCGCTCTGGGCAGCCGCGTTGTTAAGCGGATTGCCGCCCACTCCGATCGCGTTGCTGTCTTCCTCCGGTGCGCCGACCACGATCAGGTCACCGGAAATCGCGACGCTGGTGCCGAAGCGATCGTCCGCATCCGGTGCCGGCGACTTCAGGTAGGCCTCCTGGCGCCACGTGGCTCCATCGCGCACGAACACGAACGCGGCGCCCGACGAGATCCGGCTGTTGTCGAGCTCGTTGCCGCCGACGCCGGTCGCTCCCGAGTCCTCCTCGGGCACGCCGACCACCATGGTGTCGCCGTCCATGGCGAGCGCCTCGCCGAAGCGATCGTTCTGGCCCGTCGTCGAGGCCTTGATGAAGGTGGTCTGCAGGAACTCGGAAGCGAGCTCGCGGCGGACCACGAGGCGGTAGTCGCGCGCGGCCGAGCCATCGGCGGCGAGGACGCGAACTTCGAGCGTCGATGGACCTTCCGGGAGCGGGATGCTGCGCGACGGTTGTCCCGGCGTGAGCGTCTCGCCGTCCACGACGATCGTGTCGCCCGCCGCGGCCGCGACGGGAGCGAGCTGCAGCCTCGTCTGAGGGAACGAGCAGCGCACGAAGACCTCGGCGGCGCGCGGATCGAAGGCCGCGTCGGCCCTGAAGCCGCTCGGCAGGCCGAGGTCCGCGAGCAGAGGGTCGGCCGGCACGGTCGGTGCCGGAGGCGTGACGGTGCCGCCGCCGCCACCGCCGCCGCTGCACGACGAGAGCCCCCCCGCGGCGAGCGCGAGGGCCGCGAGGAGGACAGGGAGACGCACGGAGCCGGTCAGGGTGGAGGAGCGGAGGAGGTTCTTCATCGCGAGGCCTTGGTTTCGAGTTCGAGGCGGGCCCCCAACGGCCCGCGCTCCTCCCCGGACAGCCCCGCGCCCCGGATCCAACCGACCGGGCCCGTTTTTCTTTCGTGCTGCGCCGCCGGCATCGTGGGGAGGGCCTCGCCGCTCGCTCGCCCGCTGTCGCGCAGTAGATTGAGCGCCCTCGCGCGCCGGACTCGCGCGCGACCGCCACCATGAACACCACGCTCGACTACCGCATCGACGGCGACGACTTCCAGTACGTGCAAGTGACGCTCCCGCAGGGGGACGCGGTGCGCGCCGAGCCCGGCGCGTTCGTGTGGATGGAGCAGGGCATCGAGATGGAGACCTCGACGGGCGGCGGCCTGTTCTCCGGTCTCAAGCGCATGATCGGCGGCGAGAGCTTCTTCGTGACGACCTTCACGAACCAGGGCGGCCGCCCCGCGACGGTCGCCTTCGCCGCGCCCTACCCGGGCAAGGTGCTGGCGATGGACCTCTCGCAGGGCACGCTCCTGTGCCAGCGCGACTCGTACCTGTGCTCGACCACCGACGTGCAGATCTCGGTCGCCTTCACGCGCCGCTTCGGCGCCGGCCTGTTCGGCGGCGAGGGCTTCATGCTCCAGCGCCTCGAGGGCCGCGGCACCGCCTTCATCCACGCCTCGGGCTCCGTCGTCGAGCGCCGCCTCGCGGCCGGCGAGATGCTGCGCGTCGACACGGGCTGCATCGTCGCCATGGACGAGGCCGTCGACTACGACATCCAGATGGTGCGCGGCGTGAAGAGCTTCCTGTTCGGCGGCGAGGGCCTGTTCTTCGCCGTCCTGCGCGGCCCCGGCCGCATCTGGCTCCAGACGCTGCCCTTCTCGCGCCTCGCCACCCGCATGATGGCTGCCTCCGGCGGCCGCACCGAGCAAGGCGGCCTCTTGGGCGGCCTGCTGCAGGGCGACGACTAGCCCGCGACCTCTCTCGACGCACGCGTCGCGGGGCGGGCGTTCTCCCTGGCAGGAGCGCCCGCTCCGCGGCCTTTTCCGGACGGCGCGCGCGAGCTCACTCGCCGTCCTTCGGATCCTGCTCGCGCAGGTCGGCGAACTTGGCGGCCATCGTCGCGTTGCCGCGCGTCAGCTTCTTGATGGTCACTTCCTGCGCCTTGTCGTTCGCGAGGCGCAGGTTGCGGTCGGTGCCGAGCAGCGCGTCCTTCGTCTTCTGCAGGTGGTCGATCGACTTGTCGATCTCCTCGATCGCGGTCTGGAAGCGCTTCGACGCGAGCTCGTAGTTGCGTCCGAAGGCGTTCTTGAACTCCTCGAGCCGCCCCTCGAACTTCGTGATGTCGATGTTCTGCGCCTTCACGAGCGCGAGCTCGTTCTTGTACTGCAACGAGTTCAGTGCCGCGTTGCGCAGCAGCGTGATCATCGGCAGGAAGAACTGCGGGCGCACGACGTACATCTTCGGGAAGCGGTGCGAGACGTCGACGATGCCCGTGTTGTAGAGCTCGCTCTCGGGCTCGAGCAGGGACACGAGGATCGCGTACTCGCAGCCCTTTTCCGTGCGGTCCTTGTCGAGCTCCTTGAGGAAGTCCTCGTTCTTGCCCTTGGTCGCGGTGCGATCGCTCTCGTTCTTCATCTCGAACATGATCGAGACGATCTCGGTGCCCGCCTCGTCCCGGTCGCGGAAGACGAAGTCGCCCTTGCTGCCGCTGCGCGCGTCGTTGTCCTTCTCGAAGTAGGCGCGCGGGAACGCGGTCGCGCGGATGCGATTGAACTCGGTCTCGCAGTGCTGCTCGAGCGTCTCGCCGACCATCTTGGTCGAGAGGCGCGCCTTCAGGTCGCGCAGTCGCTCGATCGTCGCATCGCGGTCCTTGAGCTGCGTGTCGTACTTGTCCTTGAGCGCCGCTTCTGCGAGCTGCTTCTCGAGCGCCGTCCGCACCAGCTCGCTCTTCAGCTCGTCGCGCTGCTTCTCGACGCTTCCGACCGCCTCCTTCAGAGCCAACTGCTGCTTCATGTCCAGCGCCTCGAGCCGCGACTTCAGCGCCTGGATCTCCGCGTCCTTGCCAGCCGCGGACTTCTGCAGCTCGTTGCGCAGGCTGGCTTCGGCGAGCTTCACCGCCGTCGCGCTCTCCTGCTGCACGCGCGCCAGCTCGCCCGCGAGCGCGTCGCGCTCCTTCTCCACGTTCGCGAGCGCCACCTTGACCGACAGGTCGCGCTCGACCCCGCTCGAATCGAGCTTGGCCTTGAGCTCCTTGATCAGCGCGTCCTTCTCGGCGGCGCTGCGCTGCGCCTCGCCCGAGAGCTTTGCGCGCTCCAGCTCGAGCGCCGCGCGCTTCTCCTGCTCCGCGAGCTCGAGTCGCTCGCGAATCTGCTGCTGGAACTCGCGATCGCGCACCTGCTTCGCGATTTCCGCATAGCCAGCCTCGTCGACCTTGAACGCCTTGTGGCAGTGCGGGCAAATGATGTCGTGCATGCTCGTCCTTCCCTTCGCTTCCCCAGCGCAGCCGCTCCCACTCGACGCCCCGCGCGAGCGCCGCTTCCGGCCGCAACCAACGAGCGCGCAGTTGTAGAGCGCCTCGACCGGCCCATCGAGAGCCGAGTTCCGCGGGTCGCGACGCTCAGGCGTCGGCGAAGGCGGAGCGGACGTCGGCGCGGTTGAGCACGACGAGGGCCCAGATGCCGAGCGGCATGCCGAGGCAGCAGCAGGCGCCGCAGGGGAGGCAGGCGGCGATGGCGGCGGCCATGCAGGCGGCGTGGTGGCGGCGGCGCAGCATCTGCAGGCCGCCCCAGATGGTGAAGATCGCGAGGGCGAGCGTGAGAGCACCCATCACGACGTTCATGACGAGGTTGGCGCCGAAGAGCAGCCCGCCGGTGAGCGTCTCGGGGTCAAAGTCGGGGACCTCGACGCCGCGCTCGCGCAGGAACTCGAACAAGCGCTTCTCGAGCGGGTGCCCGAGCAGCTCGTTCACCAGCGACACCAGCTGGATCAGCGTGGCGAGGATCCCGTAGGCGACGAGCGCGATGGCGGGCGCGCGCAGGCGCTCCGCCGCCGACGTGGGTGCTTCGTTCACGGCAGGCCTAGAGGTAGCCGAGGCCCGCGAGCGAGCCGAGCGCGTTGGTGTCGCCGGCCTTCTCGGCGGCGACCTTGATCGCGTCGCCCATCTTCTTGATGTCGCCGTCCTCGGGGTGCTTCTTCAGGCCGACTTCGAGCACGCCGATCGCCTCGGCGAACTTGCCCTTGGCGGTCAGCTTGGTCATCACGTTGCGCCAGTCCTTCGAGTCGAGCGTCGCCGTCGCGCTGTCGGCGTAGGCGAGGAACTCGGTCTTGGCGCGGGCGGCGTCGAGCTGGATCAGGGCCTCGACCTGCCCGAGCTTGGCGCGCTTGTAGGCGGGGTCCTGCGCGGGGAGGGCGGCGAGCGCGGCCTCGAAGCTCGTCTGCGCCGTGCGCCAGTCGCTCTTGCCGAGCGCCGTCGAGCCGGCCTGCACGCTCTCCGCCGGGGTGGCGGAGCCGCCGCAGGAGCCGAGGAGCGCGAGACCGAGGGCGAGGGCGAGTTGGGTGAGCTTCATGGCGGGCAAGAATCGTACAGCGGGGGCGTGAGGCTCCAGTGAAGCCGCGCGCGGGCGGCGAGCGCACGGGAAAGGGATGCCCGGGGGGCTCGGAGCGGGGCGGGGGACGCAGCGGAGCCCGCACCCGAGCCGAGTGCCCGTGTGCAAGTCCATTTGCGACAAACACTTGCGCCCACATTCCGCGTCGCGCCGTCGCCGCGGGCTCCGATCGCACCCCACCGACACTCCGATCGGAGTACGTTTCTCCGGCGCGCGGCCTCTCCCGCCGCGGCGCCGCTCCTCAACCCGCATGCCCCAAACCGCCGAGCGACGCCCCGTGCGCGAGACCAAGGTCACCGTGAAGATCCCCCGGCCGCTGTACCGCAAGGTGCAGCAGGTCGTCGACGGCTCGGGCTTCAGCTCGCCGACGGAGTTCATCGTCTACGTGCTGCGGGATGTGCTCGGCGAGCAAGCCGCGCCCGGCGCGAAGGCTGCCTTCAGCGAGTCCGAGCTCGCCGTCATCAAGCGCAAGCTCAAGAACCTCGGCTACCTCTGAGAGCGCACCGCGCGCCCCTCCAGCGAACGCAAGGAACCAACCACGATGGGACTGTTCGACTTCCTCTCCAAGAAGCCGCCCGCCACGCCGCCGCCCTCGGGCCCGCGCCCGATGCCGCGTCCGCTCGGTGCGCTCGGTGCGCATCCCGAGCCGAAGGCGACGAACAACTTCATCGTCATCACGCTCGACAGCTGCCGCTACGACTCGTTCATGCGCGCGGCGCCGAAGATCATCCCCAAGCTCTCCGGCGGCAAGGTCGAGAAGCGCTACAGCTACGCGAGCTGGACCGCGCCCTCGCACTACAACCTGCTGACGGGCCTCCTGCCGCACACGACGCCGCCGAACGTCTACGCGTCGGAGTACTACAAGGAGGACTTCTTCAACTACAACGCGCGCCTCGGCGCGAAGGACGTCGACTTCGCGAAGATGGTGCCGGCGCTGTGGTTCCCGGGCTTCCTGCGCAACACGCTCGGCTACCGCACGAACGCGCGCGTGTCGCTGCCTGTGCTCAACCCGAAGACTGGCATCAACCGCGACTTCGACAGCTTCCAGCTGATGGACAAGCACAACGACATGGCGTCGATGCTGCCCACGCTGACGTTCACGACCGAGCGTCCGAGCTTCTACATGCTCAACGTCGGCGAGACGCACTACCCGTACGCCAAGCCCGACGAGGACAGCTCGATGTGGCCGCGCATTTCCGGCGTGAACGGCGTGTTCAAGAAGATGGGCGAGGCCGTCGACGCGCAGGGCAACCTCGTCAAGGACGACACCGCGTTCTTCGACGACGACAAGATGCGCCAGCTGCACGAGCGGCAGGTCGACACCGTGCGCTACCTCGACTCCGTGTTCGAGAAGCTCTACGACCTGTGTCCGAAGGACACGCACATCGTCGTCACCGCCGACCACGGCGAGCTGTTCGGCGAGGGTGGCTACTTCGGCCACGGACCGATCATGCACGACAAGTGCTTCGAGGTGCCGTTCCTCGAAGGCAAGATCCGCTAGCGCGAGGCGCTCCCATGACCCAACTCGACCAAGGCTGCGTGCTGTGGTTCACCGGCCTCTCGGGCGCCGGAAAGTCGACGCTCGCGGAGTTCGTCGCGCCGCTCCTGCGCGAGGCCGGCAAGCGCGTCGAGGTGCTCGACGGCGACGAAGTGCGCGAGAACCTCTCCAAGGGCTTGGGCTTCTCGAAGGAAGACCGCGACACCAACGTGCGCCGCATCGGCTTCGTGGCCAACCTGCTCGCGCGCAATGGCGTGGTCTCGATTTCCGCCGCGATCTCGCCCTACCGCGCGATCCGCGACGAGATCCGCTCGAAGTGCCAGGCGACCTTCGTCGAGATCCACGTCGCCGCCCCGCTCGCCACCGTCGAGGAGCGCGACACCAAGGGCCTCTACGCCAAGGCCCGCGCCGGC
>CAITGX010000100.1 GCA_903892045.1 uncultured Planctomycetota bacterium
AGCGACCCCTACGAGGAACCCCTGCACCCCGAGGTCACGGTCCACACCGACCGCGAGTCCATCGAGGAATCCGCCGCCAAGGTGCTGCTCTACCTCGAGTCCAAGGGCCTCATCCCCCAAGGCTCCGCCGCCCGCGCGCAGGGCTAGCGGGCGTCGAACTCCCGCTTCGGTCGGATCCTTGCCACGCGCATGTCGTCGCGGCGGTTACGCCGCGCTCTTCAGTTGCCGCCATTCGAACAGTAGCTGGACTGCCGCCGCCGTGACTTGAGCAGGGTCGAGGCCCGTGACGTCGAGTGTGATGACGCCAAACCGCTCGGCGCGCCGCGGGTCCAGCATTTCCTGCATCACCATGTCACGGAAACGGGGATCGAGCGTTTCCGCATCGGCACTCGTGAAGGTGGACCGCTCCCGCAGCCGCCGCACTCGCTCGTTTTCCTCGAGCGTCAGCACGAGGGTCACGTCCGGGGGGCAGACCGAGGCTTCGAGTCGCGACAGGTCGTCGGTCAGTCCGCGTGCCCGGGCGTAGGCGAGCGTGGAGAGCCAGTAGCGATCCATGACCACCCACCGGCCTTGCGCGGCTTGGGCCCGCGCCACGCTGCCCTCGCGCAGCACCGTCGACGCGTACAGGGCCGCGCGCGCGGTCTGATTGTCGCCGACGAGCTCCAGCAGCGAATCCATGAAGGGGCGCAGCAGGGGACCGGGGGTCGCCATCGCGACGGCATGGAGCGCCTTCGCAAGGGAGTGAACCAGAGTCGTCTTGCCAACGCCGTCGAGCGATTCCAGCGCCACGAAGCAGCCCGGATGAGTCATGCCGCCGCTCCTGCGATCGAAACCAGCTCGCTCGCCACGCGCGACGGGAGCGCATCCGCGATTCGCCGCATTTCGCGCCAGTCCTCGCGGTTGAACGTGCTCGAGCTCACGACCAGAGGGATCGCGTCCCCGCTCTCCTCCAGAGACCACCGCTCACGACTCACGTCGAGGCCGGTGCCGCGGAGGAGCATCAGAGGAAACGCCCGCACGCTCGGCACGTGACGATCGAAGCACCAGTCGATCGACTGCCGGAACGATGCGACCGTCTGAGCGGGCAGTCCGTAGATCAGCGACACCTCGAAGGGAACGTCGGCGGCGAGGAGCATCGCGATCGCGCGCTCGACGCACTCGAGCTTGTTGTTGCGACCTAC
Source organism: uncultured Planctomycetota bacterium (assembly GCA_903892045.1). Lineage (GTDB taxonomy): Bacteria > Planctomycetota > UBA1135 > UBA1135 > F1-120-MAGs118. Next base: position 1,182 of record CAITGX010000100.1, read on the forward strand.
GGCCTCCATCTCCGCCGCGTGGATCGTCTGCAGCCCGAACTCAAGAGAGACATCGAGCCGAGTGCAGGCTTCGACGAACTCCGCAGTGACTTGCTCGAAGCGACACTGGAGCGACAGGGAGCCCCGGTAGCCCAGTTCGCCAAGCCGGTGCAGAACCCACGTGCAGTGCTCGCGATCGAGATTGAACAACGGATCGAGCACAGTGATCTTCTTGACCCCTCGCTCGACGAAGAGACGCATCTCCGCGTCCAGACGTTCGCGCGCGAAGGCGCGCAGCTTGAGCTTCATCAGCGCTTCCGTGTGCTGGCAGAAGCTGCAGGAATACGGACAACCTCGCTGCGTCTCCCAGCGAACGAAATCGCAGGGCGGCAGGGTGCCATCGAGGTAGGGCGACTTGGCCTGCGCGAAATCGAGCTGAGCGGGCTTCGCGATTGCGCTGCGGCCGGCTGCTTGCACTCCGGGAAACTCACGTTCGCCATGTAACAGTCGAACGAGCGCGGTCTCGCCATAGCCCCTTACGAACAGCGTGGCCTCCGGATACAGCTCGTCGAGCCCAGACTCCGTGTAGCTGATCTGGGGGCCGCCGAGGACGATGTCGCCCATGAATCCGCCCTCGCGAAGCTCGCGGATCAACCAGCGGACCACTGCGTCGTTCCAGATGTATGCGCCAATCCCGACCATGGAGCTTGCCCCGCGGAGCCTCGAGCGCACGTCGCGCAGAACTTCCTCGCGACGGAAATCGGCCTGATTCACTGCGTAGTCGAGCGAGTCCGCGTCGATGTCTCCCGCCGCGCGCACGGCCGCAAGGAGCGAAGCGTGTCCCAGCGTCGTGCGCGGGTCCTGTTCTCGAATGTACCCGAGCCCGACCAGCACGAGGTGGGGGCGCCGCGTGCTGGCAGAAGGAGATGTTCCTTCAGCGCGCGCGCCATGAAAGCTGGCAATCGATGCCCCTGAACGTGTCTTGGTCACTGACGGACTCAGGGGCGTGATGTCGAACGGAAGGAATGGCTCCTTGGCGGGGGCGGGTTGTGCTGTGCGCATCTCGATCTTGGTCGCAGTCGAATGCAGTGGGGGGGCGGGTAGCTTCATAGGTTTTCCTTTGTGCGTGGATCTGGCGTGCGTGGTTCTGCTGAGGCGGCGTGTGCCGTCAGGAGGACGGTTCTCGCTTCGATGCATGCGCTGCGACCTGCTCGACCGGTTGAAGTGCGAGAGGCGAGGCGAGATTTGGCTCGGAGGAGGACCGGCTCATTTGGCGACCGCTCTGCCCCTGGAGGAGCAACGGTCATGCCGCGCGTTCGACTCGTCGGGGTGAAACGGAGCCTGCACCTGTGCGATCCGAGCGGGTACGATCGGCCCTGGCGAGGGTCTAGAGGCATGTGTCCTTGTGGTAGGCCGGTGACCTCTCCATGCGACGAAGGGGCATTTGGGCAGAAACTGCCAACGGGCCGAGCCAAGGCTGCCGGCGCATCGAGCGCGCGGCTCGGCCTATCACGGCCCATGCAGAGTGGGCTTCGTGGCCAACCTGCTCGCGCGCAACGGCGTGGTCTCGATCTCCGCGGCGATCTCGCCCTACCGCGCGATCCGCGACGAGATCCGCTCGAAGTGCCAGGCGACCTTCGTCGAGATCCACGTCGCCGCCCCGCTCGCCACCGTCGAGGAGCGCGACACCAAGGGCCTCTACGCCAAGGCCCGCGCCGGC
>CAITGX010000101.1 GCA_903892045.1 uncultured Planctomycetota bacterium
AGCAGGCCCTGCTCGAGGTCGGGGCCGACCGGAATGCCGTGGCCTCCGACGCGCAGGTCGAGCCACGCGGGCGCTTCGCTCGAGAGGTCGAACTGCACGAGACCGTCGGCGAATCCGGGGCGCTCGTCGCGTGAGCCGCCGGAATGGGCGCCCAGCACGCCCACGATGCCGAGCCTCGAGGGCCGCGCCAGCGAGGCGTCGTGCAGCGCGAGCACGCGGCCTTCCGTGCGCTCGACGCGCATCGGGAAGCCTTCGCGCACGCCTTCCGCATCGGCGACGCCCGCGTAGCACAGGCTCACGGTGCCTCCGAGGTCGACGTCGGCGACGAGCTCGGGACGCAGCGCGGCTTCCGAGTCCGCGACGGACGTCGCGAGCGGCCAGCGCGCGCCGACGAGCGCGTCGACGGTCCCGATCGGGTCCGTGATACGCCACAGCTCCTCGAGTTCGTCCCCGTAGCCGGTGGCGCGCGCGAGCTCGCGCGTCATCGGCAGGGTCGGCGCGTGCAGCCACGCGCGGGCGGAGAGTCCCGCGCCCGCGTTGGCGCCGAAGAGCGCCCACAGGCTTGCCTCGTGCTCGTCCCAACGCGCGGCGACATGCGCGGTCGAGCGCCACGAGGCCGGATCGAGCAGGCCGGCGAGGCTCGGGGCCGCGCACAGGGCCTCGACATCCACGCGCACGTCCGCGAGCGGCACGGGCGAGGTGGGGAGGACCAGCGAGCCATCGGCCGCGCGCAGGCGCAGGCGACCCGAGGACGGCGCGCTCTCGTCGAGCTGGAAGCGCGCCTCGAGCTCGAGCGACAGCCGTGCGCTCGGTTTCCAGTTGCGCGCGGGTCCGGCGGCCGAGGCGGCCGGGATCACGTCGGAGTCGACGGGCACGCCCTCGCAGGACGCGGCGAGACGGATGCGACCTTCGGCGTCGCGCTCGCCCGAGAGGAACACCTGCGGAACGCTCGCGGCGTCGACGTCCGCGAAGGCGGGCTGGATGCGGCCCTCGATGCGCGGCACGCCGTCGTCGGCCGCGCGGAAGAGCAGGTCCACGTCGCCGAGCGCGAGCAGGCCCCAGGTCGGATGGAGCCAGTCGCAGCGCAGGCCTTCCACGACCAGCACCGGCACGTGCGGCTGCGATGCGGCAGTGCTCGCGCCGCTCGATGCGCGCCGCGCCAGCGCGGTCTCCCAGCGCTCGAGCAGCTCGCTCGAGAGCTCGACGCGTCCGCCGCGCACGTCGATGCGCGCGGGCCGCAAGCCGCCGTCCGCGAACTCGAGCGTGACTTCGACCTCGCGCAGGACGAGGGGCTGGGCCTCACCGGGGAGCGTGACCCCGCGCAGCGTGATCCCCGGACCGAACCAGTCGAGCTCTGCTTGCTCGATCGAGAGCTCGAGACCGAGCTCCGCGGCGAGAGCGTCACGCACCTCGTTTCGCAGGGCGCCCGAGCGTTCGAGTCGGTAGAGCAGGGCCGCGCTCCCGAGCACCGCGAGCGAGGCCGCGAAGCCGGTCCAGCGCAGCAGCGTGGAGCTTCGCGAGTTCACGTCCGCACTTCGGGGACGAGCTCGTGCGTGCCGTTGCGCGACACGGCCTGCGCGCTCGCGCGCGGGAGCAGCAGCGCGGGAGCGAGCTCGACGGCTTCCTCGCCGCCCTTGTAGATGCGCTCGACGCGCTTGCCGACCGCACAGGAAAGCTCGTAGGCGATCGTGCCGACCTGCTCGGCGAGATCCTCGAGCGTGATGCGCTCCGCGCCCTGCTCGCCGACGAGCGTGACACGGTCCCCGACGCACACTCCCGGAATGTGTCCGACGTCGATCGATGTGTAGTCCATCGACACGCGACCGACGATCGGTGCGCGCTTGCCGCGCACGAGCACGTGGCCCTTGTTGCCGAGCCGCCACGCGAGACCGTCGTTGTAGCCGACCGGCAGCGTCGCGATGCGCGTCGCCGCCGGAGCGGTCCACGTGCCGCTGTAGCCGACCTTGGCGCCCGCGGGCACGTCCTTGAGGAAGATCACCTGGCTGTGCAGGCTCATCACGGGCCGCAGTGCTTCCGCGCCGCGCATCGAGCCCGGCAGCACGCCGTAGGCGCTGATTCCGGGCCGCACGCAGTCGTACTGCGGCTGGATGCCGCTGAAGACGCACGACGAGTTCGCAGCGTGCACCCAGCCGCGCAGCAGCCCGCGCGCGCGCGCCACGCTGAGCACCTCTTCGAACACGCGCAGTTGCTGGTGCGTGAACTCGTCGTCCATGCCGTCCGCTGCCGCCATGTGCGTCATCACGCCGGCGAGCTCGAGGTTCGGCGATGCGTGCACGAGCTCGAGCAGCTCGAGCGCCTTGCTCGGCAGCACTCCGAGTCGTCCGAGGCCCGTGTCGATCTTGAGGTGCACGCGCGCGCGCTCGCCGAGCCGGCCAGCGAGCTCGTCGAGCGAACGCGCGCGATCGCTCGAGTGCAGGCCGATCTCGATGCCGTGGCGGAGTGCCGCGCTCGCTTCCTCGTCGACGATCGTGCCGAGCACGAGGATGCGCGCGCGCACGCCGGACTTGCGCAGCTCGAGCGCCTCGCCCGAGGTGCCGACGCCGAACGCGCTCACGCCGCAGCGCAGCGCATGGTGAGCGATCGCGACGGCGCCGTGTCCGTAGGCGTCGGCCTTGACGACGAGCATGACGCGCACGCGCGGCTCGAGGCGCGCGCGGATCTCGGACAGGTTGTGGGTGAGGGCGTCGAGGTCGATCTCGGCCCAAGCTCGGTAGGCGTCCACGCGCCGCCGAAGATCCCACTCGCGCGCGCGGATTTCAACGCCGCTGCGAGCGCAGGGCGAAGGGGCGCAGGTACAGCGGTTCGACGCTGCCGAGCTCCGAGCGGCGCGCTCGGGCTTGGGCCAGCTCGAGCACCGCGGCGGCGGAGGGCGTCGCGGGGCGCACGAGGTGGGGCAGTGTCGCGGGGTCGAGCTGAGCGGCGACGAGCGCGGCCTCGTCGGCGAGCACGGTCACGGTGGGCCGTCCATCGGCCGCGAGCTCGCGTGCCGTGGTCACCTTGGGAGCGAGCACGACGTCCACGCCCGTCGCGGTGCGGCGGTAGCGCGCGCAGTAGAGCTCGCCTGCGCGGGCGTCCTGCAGCACCAGCCCTTCCGCACCGATGGCCAAGTGCTCGAAGGCGGCGGCCTCGAAGGACGGCACCCCGCACAGGCGCGCCCCGCTCGCCCGGGCGAGGCCCAAGGCGGTGGCCGCTCCGACGCGCAGGCCGGTGTAGCTGCCCGGCCCCGTGCCGACGGCGACGAGCGTGAGCTGCGCCGGTGAGGCACCGAGCTCCCGCAGAAGTCGCTCGAGGGCCGGCAGCAGGTCCGCGGCATGGGCGCGCGCGCTGTCGAGGAAGCGCACCGTGCGCTGGCCGCGGAAGTCGACCGCGAGGGACGGGGTGCGGGTGGAGGTCTCGAGGGCGAGCGCGAGCTCGGCCCCTGAGGCGGCGGCGCTCACGCCCCGAGCTCGGTGGCGAGCAGCTTGGCGAGCCCCTGGGCGTGGGACTGGATCGCGGCGTGCTCCGGTCCCTCGACCATCACGCGGGCGAGGGGCTCGGTGCCCGAGTAGCGCAGCAGCACGCGCCCGTCGTCGCCGAGCTCGCGCTCGATCGAGTGGACGGCCGCGACGATCGAGGGAATCCCCGAGAGCGAGGGCTTGCGGGCCACGCGCACGTTGACGAGCACCTGCGGGAAGGCCCGGTAGGCGCCAGCGAGCTCCGACAGCGGTCGGCCGGTGGCGACCATCACGCGCAGCACGCGCAGCGCGGTGTAGATGCCGTCGCCGATCAGGTAGTTGTCGCGGCCGAACACGATGTGACCGGACTGTTCGCCGCCGAGCGGCAGGTTGTCGCGCTCGAGCGCCTCGACCACGTGGCGGTCACCGACCCCGACCGTCAGCACGGACACGCCGACGTCGCGCAGCGCCCGCTGCAGGCCCTTGTTGCTCATCACGGTCGCCACCACGCGCTTGTCCTTCCAGCGCGGGCCGTCGTGGCGGCCACAGATGGTGAGAATCGCGTCGCCGTCGACCAGCGCGCCGCGCTCGTCGACGAGCAGGCAGCGGTCGCCGTCGCCGTCGAGCGCGATGCCCACTTGGGCGCCCTGGCGCCGCACCTCGGCCTGCAGCGCCTCGGGGTGCGTCGAGCCACAGCCCTTGTTGATGTTCTCGCCGTCGGGCTCGGCGTGCAGGGCGATCGTGCGCGCGCCAAGGCGACCAAAGACGCGCGGCGCGACGCGGCTCGAGCCGCCGTGCGAGCAGTCGACGACCACCGTCAGCCCGGCGAGGGACAGCCCGGCCCCGGCCTTGTCGACGAGGTAGGTCAGGTAGGCCTGTTCGAGCAGCGGATCGAGCGTCGGAGGCGCACCCTGCTCACTCGCGCGCGTGTCCGCGACGAGCCGCGCCTCGATGGCGAGCTCCTCGTCGTCCGACAGCTTGCGTCCGCTCGGGCCGAACAGCTTGACGCCATTGTCCTCGGCCGGGTTGTGCGAGGCCGAGATCATGCCGCCGAGGTCGAACTCGCGCAGGCGCGTGAGCAGCGCGAGTCCCGGCGTGCTGATCAGCCCGGCGCTCTCGACCGCGTAGCCCGCCTCGGCGAGCCCGCGTGCGAGCGCGGCCTCGAGCTCGGGTCCCGAGCGGCGTCCGTCGTGGCCCACGAGCGCGGTCTTGCGCGCCTTCTTGCCGCCGAGCACCGCGCCGGCGTGACGACCGAGCGCGGACACGCAGCCCGCGGTCAGCCAGCCTTCGCCCGCCTTGCCGCGGACTCCGTCGGTTCCAAAGATGCGCGTTCCTGTCACGGGGCTCTCCTCGCCCGGGATTGTGCCGATCCCGGAGCCCGAGGGAAAGCGGCGCGGCGCCGTCCCTCGTCGGAGGGCGCGGCGCCGCGCGTACGAACTCGGCCCTGAGTCGGGGCTCAGGCCGGAGAGAGTCCCGGCGCGCCCGGCAGGTCTCCGAGCTTGCCGTCACCGGCCGCCTTCGGGGCGCCCTTGCGGTCGGGCGTGCCGACCGGCGCGCTCGGCGGCGGACCGCCGGGGCGCAGGTTCTCGGGCGTCTCGCCGCGCACGAGGCGCGCGATCTCGTCGCCGTTGAGCGTCTCGTGCAGCAGCAGGGCCTGCGTGATGCGCTCGATCTCGAGGCGCTTCTCGGTCACGATCGCGAGCGCTCGCTGGTGGGCCTCGGTCAGGAGGCGCCGGACTTCCTCGTCGATCTCGCGCGCCGTGGCCTCGCTGTGGTCGCGGCCGCGGCCGAGCTCGGCTCCGAGGAACTCCGAGCCCTGACGCTCGGCGTAGTTGATCGGCCCGATCTTCTCGCTCATGCCGAGCTCGGTGACCATGGCCTTGGCCATCTCGGTGGCGCGCTTGATGTCGTCGAAGGCGCCGGCGGAGATGTCGCCGCAGAAGACTTCCTCGGCGGCGCGGCCGCCGAAGGCGAGGGCGAGCTGGCCGAGCATGCGCTTCTTCTGCATGTGGTAGCTCTCCTTGTCCGGCATGATCCACGTCACGCCGAGCGAGCGACCGCGCGGCACGATCGAGACCTTGTGGGGGTCGTCGATCTCGGGGATCGTCGCCGCCACGACCGTGTGACCGGCCTCGTGGTAGGCGGTGATGCGCTTGTCCTCGATCTCGACCTTGCGCGACTTCTTCTGGCGGCCGTAGCGCACCTTCTCGCGGGCCTCGTCGAGGTCCTCGAGGGTGATGGCGTCCTTCTTGGCGAGCGCCGCGCGGATCGCGGCCTCGTTGACGATCGCCGCGAGGTCGGCGCCGGAGTAGCCCGGCGTGAGCTTGGCGATGGTGGTCGGAACGGCGTCCGGCGCGGTCTTCACCTTCTTGAGGTGCACGCGCAGGATCTCCTCGCGGCCCTCGAAGTCGGGGAGCTCGATCGCGACCTCGCGGTCGAAGCGGCCCGGGCGCAGGAGCGCGGGGTCGAGCACGTCGGGACGGTTGGTGGCGGCGATCACGATGATGCCCTCGTCGGTGCCGAAGCCATCCATCTCCACGAGGATCGCGTTGAGGGTCTGCTCGCGCTCGTCGTGGCCACCGCCCATGCCGCTGCCGCGCCGGCGACCGACGGCGTCGATCTCGTCCAAGAAGATGATGCAGGGCGAGTTCTCGCGCGCCTGCTTGAAGAGGTCGCGCACGCGGCTCGCGCCGACGCCCACGAACATCTCGACGAAGTCGGAGCCCGAGATCGAGAAGAACGGCACCTCGGCCTCGCCGGCGATGGCCTTGGCGAGCAGCGTCTTGCCGCAGCCCGGAGGGCCGACGAGCAGCACGCCGCGCGGGATGCGGCCGCCGATGCGCGTGAAGCGCGAGGGATTCTTCAGGAACTCGACCACCTCGCGCACTTCGTCCTTGGCCTCGCGGGCCCCGGCGACGTCGTCGAAGGTGACGTTGGTGCGGTTTTCCTTGGTGTAGAGCTGGGCGCGCGAGCGACCGAAGCCCATCACGCCGCCCGCGCCCGACTGGGCGCGCATCTGGCGCATGAAGAGCACGATCACGACGAAGCCGAGGATCCACGGCGCCCAGAACAGCAGGAACTGCTGGAACACGCCGGCGCCCTGCGCATAGCTCGTGCCGCCGCGCTCGGAGAGGTCGAAGTCGCGCGCCTCGTAGCCGGCGCCGGACTGCTTGAGGCGCTCGACCACGGCGGCGAGGCCGGGGCCGGAGCTCTCGAACTTCACGCGCAGGTCGAGGGTCGAGGAACCCTCCTTGGGCTGCGGCAAGCTGGCGTCGGACTTGCGCGAGAGCACGCGCACGTAGAGTTCCTCGCCGCTCTCGAACACCGGCGGTTCCTCCGGCGCCGGGCGCTGCTCGTCCTTCTGCACGCGCTTGATCGTGCGCAGCTTGCGCACGAGCTCGGGCTGGTATTCGCCGGCCGCGAGCGCCTGCTCGAGGGCCGCGGCGGAGATCGTGGCCGTCTCGGGGGCGGCCTTGAGCTGCTGGTAGCGCGATGCGAGCTCGCCCTCGCGGTCGAGTCCGGAGACCGCCGCCTCGTACGGGCGACCGCCGGCGCGCATGCGGCCAGCGACGTGGGTGGGGTTGATCTCCAGCGTGTCGATGTCACCCCGGTAGAGGTGGTACTCGAACTGGTCCTTCGTCAGGGACAGCGTGTTGGCGGCGTTGTGGCGCCCCAGCGTGATCAGGATCGCCACCAGCACCGTCAGGAAGAGCAGGAAGGCGCCGAACGAGCGGCTCTTCTTCTGCTTGTCCCCGGAGTCATTCTTTTCGCTCATCGTGTTCCACTATCGGCGCCGCGGGAGCCCCCCTGAAGTGAGCGGAGACGGGGGGCCCGGGCAGTCGCGCGGGGCGCATCCTAATCCAGCCCGTGGGCCGCCTTGAGGGGCCAAACCGCGGGAGCGGGCACTTTTCGGGTGGGGTGGCGGGCCGAACGGGAGGGCTAGGGGGCGTCCCAGGCCAGATCGGCGAACAGGTCGATCACGACCCGGTCCGCGATGTAGCGCAGGGCGCGGGCGCGAGCCTCGGTCTCGCCGCCGGAGACGGACAAGGCGTAGCCGCGCTCGTCCTGCACCTCGATGCGCCGCAGCACCTCGCGCTCGGTGTCTCCCGGGGCGAGCCGCTCGAGCCGGGCCTCGACCGTGATGCGCACGCCGGTCTCGAGCAGCCGGTTGTCGGTGTCGCGGATGCCGTTGCGGCGCCGGAACTCGAGGATGCGGCCGGTGATGAGGTACTCCGCGCGGTCGGGCTGGACGAGCGGCGCGCGCACGATGCGCTGGGCGGACTCCGAGAGCGGCACGTGGAAGTCGCGGTCGAGGTCGCGCTCCTTGGAGACGTTCTCGAAGAAGGCCACTCCGACCGTAGCGCCCACCGGCGGGGTGTAGCCGGTGCGGTAGCCGCAGCCCGCCGCACACAGGGCCAGCAGCAACGCGGCGCAGGAGAGGAATGCCTTGGTCACGGCTTGCGCTCCTCAGCGGCGCGCTCCGAGCGCGCCTCGGTCTCGCGCGCGCGTTCGAGCGCCTCGCGCAGCTCGTCCTCGTCCGGTGCGAACGCGTCGTCCCGCGCTCGACGCTCGCCCGGCAGGGTCGAGACGTCCGGGATTTGCGCCAGCAGTCGCTCGGCCTCGGCCACCAGCTCGGCCGAGCCGCTCTCGCGCGCCACGTCGCGCGCGCGCAGTGCGTGGAAGCGTGCTCCGAAGGGCTCGTCCACCTTCTGGTAGAAGCGCGCAATGCCGAAGTCGGACTGCACCAGTCGCTCGAGGCAATCCGCGAGGTCGAGCCGCACTTCGCCCTCGAGCGCCTGCCCGGGGTGGGCCGCGAGCCAGTTCTCGAGCTCCTTGCGCGCGCGCAGCAGGTCCTTGCGGTCGTACTCGGGGCTCTCGATCCACAGCAGTCGCAGGTGGGGGATGCGCGCCTGGCTCACGACCGCTAGGGGGCTGTCGACGTGGGAGACGACGAGCTCCTCGTGGCGCTGGATCGCGAGCCCCCAGTCCTCGTCGGCCTCGTAGGCTCCGGCGAGCTCGTAGAAAGCCTCGTCGACGCGGCGCTCGCCGGGGTAGTTGAGCACCACGAACTCGAGGATCTGCACGCCGTCGTCGCGGTCCGTCCACAGCCACCAGCCGCCATCGGAGCGCGCCAGCGCGATGCCGGCGTCGATCAGGAGCGCGCAGGCCTCGGCCCGGCCGTGGTGGCGCGGGAAGGCGGTCTCGAGCTCCTCGAGCACCTTGAGGGCCTTGAGCGGCGCGTCGTCTGCGACTTGGTAGCGCGCGATCGCCAAGGCCTGCTCGACCGCGAGCTGGCGCGGCAGCTGCTTGAGGTCGAGGTCGTCGAAGTCGTCGGGGTCGCCACCGGCGGCCACGAGCTCCTCGACGCGCTTCGCCGCACAGGTCTCCGCGAGGCGCTCGAGCTCGTCGCGCACCTCGACCGACAGTCCCTGCACCTCGCGCGCCGCGAGCACGCGCTCGTAGGCCTCCTGTGTGCGGCCCGCGGCGAGATCCGCGCGGGCGAGCTCGAGCGCGGCGGGCACTTCGAGCGGGTCGCTCAGGCGATAGCTCGACCAGATCGGCGTGCTCGAGCAACCCGCCGCGAGCGCGCACGCGAGGAACAGGGCGGCGGGGCGAAGGGTCATCGCGTGGCGTTGCGGTTGGGGGCGGAGAGGAAGCGACGGTAGCTCGCCGGGCGGCTCTCAAGGTGCACCTCGAGGAAGCGCGCGACGAAGTCCCGCACCCGCTCGAGCTCGTCGGAGTCGAGCTCGTGCGCGGCGACGCGTCGCTCGAGGATCGCCTGCGCGCGCTCGAGCACCGGGGCTGGCAGCGTGCCCACCCGCCGTCCCGCGGCGCGGGCCGCGATGGCGCAGGCGGAGCACAGGCGGCCACCGCTGCCAGCCGAGAAGGCCACGCGGGCCGCCGGGCCGGGCTCGAGCGGCGGCGCAGCGCCCCCGCACGACGCGCAGGCCGCGAGGGCCGGCGCGAGGCCGAGATTGTGGAGGAAGCCGAGCTCGAACTCAACCAGCGCGGCCGCCGGCGCCGTGCCGCCCGCGAGCGCGTCGAGGCCGGTCTCCAAGAGCTCGAACAGCTCGGGGTTGGCGTGGCCCTCGTGGGCTCCGAAGGCGGCGAGCTCG
>CAITGX010000102.1 GCA_903892045.1 uncultured Planctomycetota bacterium
CGCGTGGTCTCGGTCGCGCGCTATGGCCCGGGCGCGCACATGCCGGAGGGCACGGAGATGCTCGTGCAGCTCGAGCTCGGCGGGACGCAGCTCACGTTCCTGAACGGCGGGCCGCAGTTCGAGATCGACGAGGCACTCTCGCTCGTGGTGCGCTGCGAAGATCAGGCCGAGCTCGACCGGCTGTGGTCAGCGCTCGGCGAGGGCGGCAGCGTGAAGGCCTGCGGCTGGCTCGAGGATCGCTGGGGCGTGTCCTGGCAGGTCGTGCCCGCGAAGCTCGACGAGTGGATGGCGGGACCGCCGGAGAAGGCCGGGCGCACGATGGCGGCGCTGCTCGGCATGGTGAAGCTCGACATCGCCGAGCTGCAGAAGGCCTACGACGGCTGAGCGCGGGGACGAGGGTTCGCCGCCGTGGCGTACGGCGCGGCACGCGGGTCGGACAGGAACCTGCGGCGATTCCCAGCTCCGAAAGTCCCTGGCGTCGGCCCGGGGCGCTCGCGCGCCACGGCGGTGAACGGTTGTCGTGTCGTGGGCGTTTGGACCCCCATGACAGAACTGCAATCGACCCCCCGCCGTGCGGATCCTGAAGGAAAGCGGGGATTGTGGAGCGGTCAGGGCCGGAGGGCGCGAGGGCGGTGGCGAGAACTTCCGAGGGTGTCCGAGCGAGCGAGCGGCGTGCGCCCTCGCGCCGGCGCGAGCAACCGCCGCACTGGGGTTGAGCAGGGTTGCGACATGGCTCGCTCCCATGCCCGCGGGGAGCAGTTCCTGAAGCTGCGCGCGCTCGCATCGTTCGCATGGGCAGCAAGGCCGCGAGTGCGCTCCCGCAGGAATGAAAGCGCCCGGCCCGCGTTCGAGCGCCTTGGCGCGACCTGCTACCGTCTCGCGCAGCATGCGCACGGCAGATGTGGTGGTCGTGGGGGGCGGGATCGTCGGGCTGGGGACCGCGTGGACGATGGCGCGCGCCCGCAGCGGCTCGCGCGTCGTGGTGCTCGAGAAGGAAGCCGACCTCGCGCTCCACCAGACCGGTCGCAACTCCGGCGTCATCCACTCCGGGATCTATTACAAGCCCGGCTCGATGAAGGCGCGCACGTGCCTGCGGGGCAAGGAGCTGCTCGAGAGCTTCTGCCGCGAGCGCGACGTGCGCTTCGAGACCTGCGGCAAGGTCGTGGTGGCGACGAGCGAGGCCGAGCTGCCGCAGCTCGCGAAGATCGCCGAGCGTGCGCGGGCCAACGGCGTGCCGAACGAGGAGATCGGGCCCGAGCGCCTGCGCGAGCTCGAGCCACACTGCGCGGGCGTGCGTGCGCTGCACGTGCCGGTGACGGGCATCGTCGACTACCGCGGCATGTGCCGTGCGCTCGCGGCCGACATTCGCGTGTCGGGCGGCGAGGTCGTGTTCGGTGCGCGCGTGACGGGACTCGCGTCGCGCTCCGGCTCCGTCGTCGTCGAGAGCTCGGCCGGCGAGTTCGAGGCGCCCGTCGCGATCAACTGCGCGGGCCTTCACAGCGACCGCGTGCTGCAGCTCTCCGGCGCGCGCCGCCCCGCGCGCATCGTGCCCTTCCGCGGCGAGTACTTCGAGCTCGTGCCGTCCGCGTGGCACCTCGTGCGCAACCTCATCTACCCCGTGCCCGACCCGAGCTTCCCGTTCCTCGGCGTGCACTTCACGCGCATGGCGCTCGGCGGCGTCGAGTGCGGCCCGAACGCGGTGCTCGCGCTCGCGCGCGAGGGCTACCACTGGGACGACATCCGCGTGACGGAGCTCGCCGACGCACTCGGCTATCCGGGCTTCTGGAAGCTCGCCGCGAAGCACTGGCGCGCCGGCATGGGCGAGATGTGGCGCTCGCTCTCCAAGCGCGCGTTCACGAAGGCGCTGCAGCGGCTCGTGCCCGACATTCGCGAAGAGCACCTCGTCCCCGCCGACGCGGGCGTGCGTGCGCAGGCGCTCGGGCCCGACGGCAGCCTCGTCGACGACTTCCTCGTGCAGCGCGAGGGCCGCGTCGTGCACGTCCTCAACGCACCTTCGCCCGCCGCCACCGCATCGCTCGCCATTGGCGAGCACATCGCGACCCACGCCCAGCCGCTCCTCTAGCCATGGTCGAGACACGCAACTTCGCTCCCGAGCGCCTGCGCGAGTTCAGCGCGCGCGTGTTCCAGCACTTCGGCGTGCCGCGTCGCGATGCCGAGCTCGCCGCGGAGGTGCTCTCCGCCGCCGACCTGCGCGGCATCGACTCGCACGGCGTCGCGCGCCTGCACACGTACTTCGACATGCTCGAGCTCGGGCGCATCAACCCGCGCCCGCAGCCGAAGATCGTGCGGCAGACGGCGAGCACCGCGACCGTCGACGGAGACAACGGGCTCGGCCTCGTCGTCGGTCCGTGGGCCAACGAGGTCGCGATGGAGAAGGCCGCCGCCGTCGGCTCCGGCTGGGTGAGCGTGTGCAACACCAACCACTACGGCATCGCGGGCTACTACCCGCTGAAGGCGCTCGAGCGCGACCTGATCGGCTGGTCGATGACGAACTCGACCAAGCTCGTGGCACCGTTGTGGGGCGCGGAGCGCATGCTCGGCACCAACCCGATCGCGATCGCGTTCCCCGGTCTCGAGGAGCCGCCGATCGTGATCGACCTCGCCACGCCCGCCGTGGCGTACGGCAAGATCGAGATCGCCAAGCGCAAGGGTGAGAAGATCCCGCACGGCTGGGCCATCGACCGCCATGGCCGCGTCACCGACGATCCGCAGGGCATGATCGACGGCGGTGCGCTGTTGCCGCTGGGTTCCGATCGCGAGCACGGCGGCCACAAGGGCTACGCGCTGGGCATGATGGTCGACGTGCTCGTCGCCGTGCTCTCCGGCGCCAACTGGGGCCCGTTCACGCCGCCCTTTGCGCTGCGCCAGGAGATTCCCGCGCGCTCCGTCGGTAAGGGCATCGGCCACTTCTTCGGTGCGATGCAGATCGCGGGCTTCATCGATCCGACCGAGTTCAAGCGCCAGATCGACGACCTCGTGCGCACCTTCCGCGCCACCAAGCCCGCGCCCGGCACCAACGGCCCGCTGATCCCCGGCGACCCCGAGCGCGAATCCGAGCGCGAGCGTTCCCGCAACGGCATCCCGCTCGTCCTCCCCGTCGTCGAGGACCTGCGCGACATCTCCAAACGCACCGGCATTCCGCTGGAGTAGCTCCCGGCCTGGCGCGACGCGACAGCGGGAACGCTAGGCTCGCGCGCAACACGAACGGGAGGCGGAGCATGAGGATCGGGCGCGGCGGGAGCGTGGTGCTGTGGGCGGCGATGCTCGCGGGTTGCAGGAGCGAGCCGCAGGGGACGCATCGGGGTTCGGATAACTGCGTGCCGCCGAGTGGTGAGAGCGTGGATCGCGCGGCGGGACCGGCGAGTCAGGACGAGCGCATGGCGTGGTGGCGCGAGGCGCGCTTCGGGATGTTCATCCACTGGGGCCTGTATGCGATTCCGGCGGGCAAGTGGGGCGAGCGCACGGGGTACGGCGAGTGGATCCGCGACTCGGCGCGCATTCCGCTCGAGGAATACGAGCGCTTCCTGCCGCAGTTCGATCCGGTGAGCTTCGACGCCGACGCGTGGGCGCGCATGGCGGCGGACGCTGGCATGAAGTACCTCGTGATCACGAGCAAGCACCACGACGGCTTCGCGCTCTACGACTCGCGCTGGAGCGAGTGGGACATGGGCAGCACCAGGTCGAAGCGCGACCTGCTCGGCGAGCTCAAAGCCGCCTGCGATCGCCACGGCGTGCGCTTCGCGACCTACCACTCGATCATGGACTGGCACCACCCCGACTACCTGCCGCGTCGCCCGTGGGAGACGCGCTCGAGCGAGGGCGCCGACTTCGCGCGCTTCCGCGCCTACCTGCGCGGGCAGGTGACGGAGCTCGTCGAGCGCTACCAGCCGGCGGTGATGTGGTTCGACGGCGAGTGGGAGAGCACGTGGACGCACGAGCAGGGCGTGGAGCTGTTCGAGCTGTGCCGCAGCCTCGACCCGTGGATGCTCGTCAACAACCGCGTCGACGTGCACCGCGGCGGCATGGCGGGCTTCTCGAGTTCGAGCGAGGCCGTCGGAGACTTTGGCACGCCCGAGCAGGAAATCCCGGCGACCGGCATGGCCGGCGTCGACTGGGAGACCTGCATGACGATGAACGATCACTGGGGCTACAACGCCGCCGACGCGAACTGGAAGAGCGCGCGCGACTGCATTCGCATGCTCGTCGACGTCGCCTCGAAGGGCGGCAACTACCTGCTCAACGTCGGTCCGCGCGCGGACGGCACCTTTCCGCCCGAGGCCGTCGAGCGACTCGCTGCGATCGGCGCGTGGATGAAGAAGCACCAAGGCGCGATCCACGGCACGCAGGCGAGCCCCTTCGGCTCGCTCCCGTGGGGACGCGTCACGACGCGGCGCGACGGCGACGACACGATTCTCTATCTGCACGTGTTCGAGCGCCCGGAGTCGGGCGAGCTCGTGCTGCCGGGCATCGGCAACGAGGCGCTCTCGGCCGGCTTCCTCGCGGGGCCGCGACTCGCGCTGCACGCCGAGCGTCGTGGGGCGGATCTCGCCATCGCGCTGCCGCCCACCCTGCCCGACAGCGACTGCAGCGTCGTGACCGTGCGCATCGCCGGCGCGCCCGTCGTGTATCGAGCGCCACGCATCGTCGCGGAGTCCGACGAGTTCGTCTCGCGCCTGCGCGTGGAACTCGCAGACGTGTCGGACGGGCTCGAGCTGCGCTTCACACTCGATGGAAGCGAGCCGCACCACCGCTCGTCGAGCTGGCCCGGCACGCTCGAGCTGCTCTCGAGCGTCACGTTGCGCGTGCGCGGCTTCCACAAGGGCGAGCCCGTGACGCCGATCGTTGAACGCACGTTCCGAAGCGTGCCACCGCGCGCCGCGATGGAGGCTGGTCCCACGCGCCCCGGCCTGCGTCGACAGCTCTACGCGGGCGACTGGGACCGAGTGCCGGACTTCGCGTCGCTCCCCGAGCGCGAGGCCGCCATCGTGCCGCACGTCGGCCCGCCCCCGCGCGAGGAGCGCATCGGCACGCGCACCAGCGGCTGGATCGAGGTGCCCGCCGACGAGTACTACGTCTTCGCGCTCGCGAGCGACGACGGCAGCGTGCTCTGGATCGACGGCCAGCTGGTCGTCGACAACGACGGACTGCACGGCACGGTCGAGAAGCGCGGCGGCATCGCGCTCGCCCGCGGCCGCCACTCCCTGCGCCTCGACTGGATCAACAAGTCCGGCGGCGCCGAGCTCGACCTGCGCCTGGCGCCCCTCGGCCAGTCTCCCGCTCCGCTCGACCCCGCCTCCCTCTCGCATTCCCCCTGACGCGCGAGCCGCGCGGCATCCGGC
>CAITGX010000103.1 GCA_903892045.1 uncultured Planctomycetota bacterium
CAGATCGCCGGCGACGGCAAGACGTGGATGGCGCGCTTCCAGGCCGACGAGATCGCGCGCACGGGCATGACGGGCCTGAAGGTCGGCTTCAACTCGGTCTTCGGCTACTACCTCGAGGTGCCGCGTGGGCAGGTCGACCGCGTGCCCGAGAGCTACATCCGCAAGCAGACCGTCAAGAACGCCGAGCGCTACATCACCCAAGAGCTCAAGCAGTTCGAGGACAAGGTACTGAAGGCCGAGGAGCGCTCGCGCGACCTCGAGTACCAGATCTTCAGCGACCTGCGCGACGAGGTCGCGCGCCATGTCGGGCGCATCCTCGATACCGCCGACGCGCTCGCCAGCGTCGACGTGCTCGCCGGCCTCGCCCAGCGCGCCGTCGAGAATCGCTACGTCGCGCCGCAGCTCGACAACGGCGAGTTGCTCTCGATCGAGGACGGGCGCCACCCCGTGATCGAGCGCATGACGGGCGGCTCGAGCTTCGTGCCCAACGACAGCGTGCTCGACCGCGACGCACGGCGCGTGACGATCCTCACCGGCCCCAACATGGCCGGCAAGTCGACCTACATCCGCCAGACGGCCCTGATCGTGCTGCTCGCGCAGGTCGGCTCGTTCGTCCCGGCGCGCAAGGCCAAGATCGGCGTGGTCGATCGCATCTTCACGCGCGTGGGCGCGGCCGACGACATCAGCCGCAACGCCTCGACCTTCATGGTCGAGATGGTCGAGGTCGCGAACATCCTCAACAACGCCAGCGCGCGCTCGCTGGTCGTGCTCGACGAGGTTGGGCGCGGCACGAGCACCTTCGACGGTCTCGCGCTGGCGTGGTCGATCGTCGAGCACATCCACGACCGCATCGGCTGCCGCACGCTGTTCGCGACGCACTACCACCAGCTGGTCGAGCTCGCGACGCGCCTCCCGGGCGTGTGCAACAAGTCGGTCGCCGTGCGCGAGTACCAAGACGAGATCGTGTTCCTGCACAAGATCGTCGACGGCGGCACCGATCGCTCCTACGGCATCCACGTCGCGCGTCTCGCCGGCGTGCCCGCGGACCTGCTCGAGCGCGCGCGCTCGATCCTGCGCGACCTCGAGGCCGACAACGAGGACCTCGTGCCGCGCATCTCGTCCCACGCGAGCGGCGCCAAGGCGCCCACGGGCCAGCTCTCGCTGTTCGGCACGCCGCCTTCGAAGGTCGAGGCCGCGCTCGCGCGTCTCGATCCCGACCAGCTGACGCCGCTGCAGGCGCTCAACGAGCTGCAGCGACTGCGCGCCATGCTCGGCGACGCCTGACGCGCATGGCGCGGCTCGTCTTCAGCTACCGCAACCCGGGCCGCTACGCGTTCAACGTGCTCGCGGGTGCCCTCGCGGACGAGCTCGCGCAAGGCGGCTTCGAGCTCGTGCTCGCGCGCACGCCCGCGGAACTCGAGCGCGCGGTCGTCGCCCCGGCCCAGAGTGGCGAGCCGACGCTCGTCGCTTGGAGCTTCTACTCGCCGAGCTTCCCCGAGTGCGCTGCGGAGCTCGCGTGGCTGCGCTCGCGCGTGCCGCAGGGCTGGCTCTCTCTCGCGGGCGGCGTACACGCGACCGCCGAGCCCGCGGAGACGCTCGCCGCCGGCTTCGACTTCGTGGCCGTCGGCGAGGGCGAGCACGTGATCGTGGCGCTCGCGCGCGCCCTGCGCGCCGCAGACGACCTCGACGCACTCGCGGCGTCGCTGCGCTCCCTGCGTGGGCTGTCGCACGCCACTTCGAGCGGCGTCGCGAGCGCCGGGCGCGGCGAGAGCGTCGCCGAGCTCGACACGTTTGCGCCCTTCGTCCCCGCGCGGCGCCTGTTCGGACCGATCGAGATCACGCGCGGCTGCATCTATGCCTGCAAGTTCTGCCAGACGCCGTTCCTCGCCAAGGCGCGCTTCCGCCACCGCTCGCCGACGAACATCGCCCACTGGGCGGGCGAGATCGCGCGCGCCGGACTGCGCGACGTACGCTTCGTGTCCCCCACCTCGCTCTCTTACGGCTCGCCCGACGAGAGCGTGAACCTCGCGGCGATCGAGGAGCTGCTCGCCCGCGTGCGCGCGGCCATCGGCCGCGAGGGCCGCATGTTCTTCGGCACGTTCCCCAGCGAAGTGCGACCCGAGCACGTGACGCCCGAGGCGCTCGCCCTGCTGCGCCGCTACGTCGACAACGACAACCTCGTGATCGGTGGCCAGTCCGGCAGCGAACGCGTGCTGCGCACGAGCCACCGCGGCCACGACGTCGAGGCCATCGTGCGCGCCGTGCGCACCTGCGCCGAGCACGGCTGGAAGGCCAACGTCGACTTCCTGCTCGGCCTTCCGGGCGAGGAGCCCGACGACGTCGCCGCCACACTCGCGCTCGTCGAGCGCCTCGTCGCGCTTGGCGCCAAGGCCCACGCGCACACGTTCATGCCCCTGCCGGGCACGCCGTTCCGACGCGAGGCCGCGGGCGCGGTCGCCGAGCCGGTGCGCAAGCGCATCGAGTCCTTCGAGGGCTCGGGCGCCCTGTTCGGGCAGTGGCGCAAGCAGGAGACGATCGCGCGCGAGCTCGCGGAGCGACGCAGCCGACGAAGCCATCCGGCGCCGGACGCGGCTCCGCGGGCCTGAAGGTGCGCCCCGCACCCCGGGGAAGTCGAGGTGCAGGGCGCGAGCGCGACGCGTGACTACGGACAGACCGTGTTGGCGCGCCGCGGCGTGGCGCAGTCGGCGTTCGACGGGCTGATCATGCTGATCCCGTTGCACCAGTTGGCGCCGTCATCGTTGGAGACGACGTCCACGAGCGCGCGGTCGAGTGACAACGACTTGCCGGGCGTGTCGGGCCAGAAGATGCCGTCGTCGTAGCTCACCGAGTCGACGAGGAGGCCCTGCGGATCGACGAGCTGGATCGAGTCCGCGCCGTTGGCGAGCGTGAAGCCGCTGTACTTGTAGTCGACGCCGATGCCGCCATTGGTGGCGGTGTTGGCGTTGATGCCGAGCACGAAGTACGAGCGCGACGGCACGAGCACCGGACCGTTCGCCGACTGGATCACGTGGTTGTTGCCCGTGCCGTCGGTCAGCAGCCAACCGGTGAGGTCGACGGCCTGCGGCGAGATGTTGCGCACCTCGAACCACTCGCCCGAGGCATCGGACACGGCCGTGGGGTCCTTCATGATCTCGGTGATCACGAGCGAGCCCGTGCCGAGCGAGAGCGCAGGAGCCTGCGGGAACGAGCCCACGGAGGGAATCGTCAGCGCGAGCTGCGCGCGAGCGCCCGACGGACGACGCATGCGGCACGTCGCGCGCACCGGGGACGGGGCGCGCCAGTTGCGCTGCACGATGCGCGCGTTGCCGCTGCCATCGAGGCGCACGAGCGCGCGCGTCGGCGGGGCGTGCTCGCTGTCGAAGGAGAGCAGCGCCCACCCGAAGGCCTCGCCGCCGCGCACCTCGAGCGCGAAGCCGCGCTGCGCGGGGCTCGCGCCGAAGGCGAGCTCGAACTCGGGCTCGCGCGTGCCCGCGAGCTCGTGCGCGAGGGGCTCGAGCCGATCCTCGAAGGCCGCGTCCTCGAGCTCCGCGAGCTGCGGCCCCCGGACCTCATCCCCATGGAACGAAACACCGACAGCCGCCAACGCGGCCAACCAACCTGCCTGCATGGATTTCCTCGCTTCTTCTCCAGCGAAGCGGACCCGCCGCGCGCCTCCGTGGCCCGCCGCGTCCCCTCGCTCGCCCCTCCGTCGCTCGGGACTCGCGCTGGTCGCGGGGCAAGCGCGAGAAAAGCGGACGAGAAGCCCAGCGGGGCGAGCGTCACTGGCAAGGGCGCCCGCGACGCGCACTCACGCTGCCCCCCCGAATCCGGCTTTCGGTGCTAGCCTCTCAAGTCGGGGCGATGCCTTCGGCTCGCCTCCGATCCCCCGATCGTCCCCAGATCCAAGGAAGGACAGCGATCATGCTTCCCCGTCTCGCGTACCTGCCCGCCGCGCTTGCACTCGCCTCGCTTGCGAGCGCTCAGGAATTCAACATCGATTTCAACACCGCTGCCGGAAGCCCCTCGGCGAGCTACGGCGCCGCCGCGGGCCAGCCCGGCACCTGGAACTCTGTCCCCGCAGTCGTGTCGACGACGGCCGTGGCGCCCACGCCGCTCGTGAACACGGCCGGCGCCACGACGACCGTCGGCGTGCGCCTGCAGGCAGGGGGCGCGTTCTCGTCGGGCTACAACGGCTTCGGCAACTGGAACTGGGACAACCCTTCGACCACCGGCGACGACGGCGCGCTGATGGACGACATCGTCGACGTCGGAGGCGGCTATCCGACGGGCCCGGTCTCCCAGGTGCGCGTGCGCATCAACGGCCTCGCCACCAAGCTGTACGACATCTACACCTACAGCTTCGCGCCCGACAACTACCTGCCCGGCAACGGTGGCTCCCCGTGGCAGACCAATGTCGAGGTGATCGGCTCGGCCGACGGCGTCCAGTCCGTCGGCGCGCTGGACTGGCCGGCTGCGGGCCACACGCACCTCGAGACCTACGCCAAGCACACGGTCCTCGTGACCGCCGGCACTCCGCTCGACATCTTCGTCACGGCCGGCACTCCCAACCTCGGCTTCGGCTCGCTCAACGGCATCCAGATCGTCGAGTCCGTGCCTCCGCCGGTGAACTTCTGCACCTCGGGCACGAGCACGAACGGCTGCGCCCCGCTCCTTGCGGCGAGCGTCAACCCCAACGTGGCGTTGAACAACAACTGCCTGCTCTCCGTCGCCAACCTCGAAGGCCAGAAGACGGGCTTGATCTTCTACGGCATCAACAACACCAGCTTCGTCCCGCAGGCCTGGGGCAGCGGCTCGAGCTTCCTGTGCGTGAAGGCTCCGACCCAGCGCACGATCACGCTCCCGACCGGCGGCATCGCAGGCCTGTGTGACGGCTCGATGCTGCTCGACTTCGGCGCCTACCAGCTCGCCAATCCGGGCGCGCTGGGCCAGCCCTTCGCGGCGGGGAACAAGGTGTATGCGCAGGCGTGGTATCGCGACCCGCCGGCCCCGAAGACCACCAACCTGTCGAACGGGGTGGAACTCACCTTCGTGCCGTAAGTGCGCGGCCGAGTCGCGCTACCACCTTCAGCCAGCGCACTGCCGACGGCAGTGCTCGGGGGATTCCTCTCAGGAGACGCCTATGCGTCTCCTGA
>CAITGX010000104.1 GCA_903892045.1 uncultured Planctomycetota bacterium
CGAGTGGATCGACCAGCACGGCACGATCCGCGACTGGCAGGTCATCGGGCCCTTCGCGAACGAACGCGGCAGCGGGTTCGACGCGACCTACGCTCCGGAAGAATCGATCGACCTCGGCGCGAGCGTGCGAGGCAAGGAGCGCGACGTCGCATGGCGTGCGCAGCCCTGCCCGCAATCGCCGCTCGGCGTGATCGTCCTCGACGAGCTGATGCGGCCGAACGACCAGGCTGTCGCCTACCTCGCCACCGCGGTGAAGGTGGAGGGCGCACGCGAAGTCTGCCTATGGCTCGGCACGAGCGGCGAGTTCAAGGTCTGGCACGGCAAGCGGCTCGCTCTCGCGCGCAAGGTCGAGCGCACGTACCACCGCGATCAGGATCGCGTCGTGCTCGCGCTGCAGCCCGGCTGGAACCCGATCCTTGTCAAGCTCGGCCACGGGGATGGCGCCACGTGGGCCGCGAGCGCGCGGCTCACGGCGCTCGACGGTGGTCCGCTGCGCGATGTCGTGATCGATGCGCGTCGTGCGGGAGAGGCCTTTGCTGGCGCCACGGAACCCGTCGCTTCGCCCGCGCGCAGCGCGCGCGAGTGGCTCGAGGCTCGTGGCAGCGAAGCCGGCGCGCTGCGGCTGCTCGCCGAGCTTCACATGACCGTGCACCCTGACGACTTCGCCGCGCGCAGCGCGAAAAAGGCGGCGGAGCAGGCGCTCACCCTCGCGCCGGACGACGTCGACACGCTGTACCTCGTCGCGCGCGCCAATGAGCCGGCGCCCGGAGAGGATGCGGCGGAGATTCGGCACAACGAGCGCGTGATGCCGCTCAAGCGCGTCGTCGAGCTCGAGCCGGGCCACGCGGGCGCATGGCTCGACCTGGCCGAGTTCTGGAGCGAGCTCAATCCACTGCCCTACTCCGCCGAAGCCGCCGCGCAAAAGGCGGTCGCGGCCGCACCGCAGAGCCCGCGCGCCCTGATGATCCTCTCTCGGGCGCACGACGAGCTCGGTCGGGACGCGCTCGCGCGCGAGTACGCGGACAAGGCGCGCGCGAGCGGCATGGGCAAGATGGACTCGCGCCTGATCGTGCTCGACGCGAACGTCCTGCTCGAGAAGGGCGACCGCCGCGGGGCGGTGTCGGTGCTCGAGTCCTCGATCACCAACGGTCGCGCCGACCGCGCCATCGTCTCCCTGCTCTGCGCACTGCATCTCGAGAAGGAAGAGCTGCCGGCGCTGCTCGACGTGCACGAGGGCTGGATGGTCCGTGCCCCGTTCGACGTCTCGCGTCTGCTCGAGACCTCCGAGGCGCTCGAGCGCGCCGGAGATCTTCCGCGCGCTCGCCAGCAGCTCGAGCGCGCGCGCTTGATCTGCCCCGAGGACTCGCGTGTGTTCCGCCTGCTCGCTCGGATTTCCGAGCGCGAGGGGGATGTGGAGGGCGCGTGCGCGGCTCTCGACGAGGTCGTGCGTCTCGATCCGGGCTACGACATCGCGCGGCGCCAGCGCGCCTTGCTGGCGGAGAGCGCCGCGCAGCCCGCGCGCTTCGAGGACGCATGGCGCTGGGACGCGGTCGAGCGCGTCGGCACGCTCGCGCGCAGCGGCAACGCGAACGACCCGGTGCAGGTGGTCGACCGCACGACGATCTGGAAGGTCGAGCCGGACGGTACCGAGCGCCAGTACGAGCACGTCCTGCTGCAGGTCGAGAACTCGGCCGGCATCAAGGCGCTCGACGCCTACTGGATCCCCTACCCGGCCGACGCGACGCTGCAGGTCTACAACGTGCGCGTGGTGCACGCCGACGGGACGTTCGAGCGCGCTCCCGCCCCGCGCGGTGGCGACCAGCCGTGGAACGGCATGCTCGTGCGCGGCTTCGACCTTCCGCCGCTGGTGGCGGGCGACATGGTCGACGTCGAGTACCGCATCGACCCGACGCAGCCGGATGTCTTCGGCCAGTACTTCGGCGAGCGGCACTCGTTCCAGGTCGACTTCCCCGATGCGCTCGCGCCGGTCGCGCGCGCCGAGCTCGTCGTGATCGCCCCGGAAGGCGTGCAGCTGCACGTCAAGGAACACAACGGCGCGGGCCTCGAGATCTCGCGCGAGACGAAGGATGGCGAGGTGATCCGGCGCTGGGTGGCGCGCAACCTGGCGCGACCCGCGATGGAAGGTTTCATGCCGGCGCGCAGCGAGCTCGTCCCGCTCGTCGACATCTCGACCTTCGAGAGCTGGCAGGCCTTCGCGAGCTGGTGGTGGAACTTCATCGAGAAGGAGTTCGTCACCACGCAGGCGATGAAGGACAAAGTGGCCGAGCTCGTCGCGGGGCTCACCACCGAGGCCGACAAGGTGCGCGCGATCGCGCGCTTCGTGGGCCAAGAGATCCGCTACAACGCGTGGGTCTTCGGCACGCACAACTACCAGCCGTTCAGCGCAGCGACGATCTTCGAGCGGCGCTTTGGCGACTGTAAGGACAAGTCGATCCTGCTGCGCCAGATGCTCGCGGAGATCGGCGTCGAGGCGCACCCGGTGCTGATCAACGCGGAGTACCGCAAGCCGGACGAGAAGCTCGACATCGCCATGGTCGGGCACTTCAACCACTGCATCGCGTACCTGCCTGCGACGGCCGAGCGTCCGGGCTACTACCTCGACGCGACGGCAGATCGCAACCCGATCGAGTACCTGCGAGCGGACGACCAGGGCGCCAGAGTCCTGCACGTGCGCGACGGCAAGGGCGAGCTCGTGCAGATCCCCTACGCGAAGCCGGAGGACAACGCTTTCGTGCGCGAGTACGAGGTCCAGCTCGCGCGCGACGGCAGCGGCGAGGTGCGTCTCTCCGACGAGAGCCTCGGCATGTTCGGCGTGCAGAATCGCTACCA
>CAITGX010000105.1 GCA_903892045.1 uncultured Planctomycetota bacterium
CCTCGAGCGTGTGGACGTAGCTCCGGCGGATGAGCTCGATCGAGTCGATCAGGGTGCCGTCCAGATCGAAGAGCACGGTATCGAGCGGCGGGGCCATCGCGGGACGAGCATCCGGAGCACCGCGGCTGGAGTCAATCGTGAGCGGCGGGCCGCCCTCTCACCCACGCGAGCCCCGGCGGGGACCACTGCTAGGCTGTCGCCATGAAGTACCGCCGCATCGCGCTCGCGCTGTCCGCTGCCGCCCTGCTCGCCCTCGCCGCGTTCCGCACGCCAGAGGACGAGCGCGTCCTGCTCTCGAGCGATCGCGTCACCTACGAGTGGAAGAAGGGCTGGGGCAAGCTGCCCGAGGGCATGAGCTTCGGCAACACGCACGGCTGCGTGGTGGTCGACTCCAAGGGACGCGTGTACATGAACACCGACACCGAGAACGCGGTGATCGTGTTCGAGGCCGATGGCACGTTCGTGAAGAGCTGGGGCAAGGAGCTCGCGGGCGGCCTGCATGGCATGTGCCTCGTGAAGGAGGGCGAGCGGGAGTTCCTGTACCTCGCGCACACGGGACGCCACGAGGTCCTGAAGGCCACGCTCGACGGCGAGATCCTCTGGACGCTGGGCTGGCCCGAAGAGGCCAAGGTCTACGAGAACGCCGGCCAGTACGCCCCCACAAGCGTCGCGGTGGCCGCGGACGGAACGATCTACGTCGCCGACGGCTACGGGCGCTCGTACATCCACCAGTACGACCGCGAGCGCAAGTACGTGCGCACCTTCGGCGGCGGCGGCAGCGAGCTCGGGCAGCTGCGCACGCCGCACGGCGTCTGGATCGACGCGAGCGGCAAGGAACCCGTGCTGCTCGTCGCCGACCGCGAGAACCAGCGCGTGCAGTCCTTCTCGCTCGAAGGCAAGCCGCTCGGAATCGTGGCCACGGAAGTGCGCCGCCCGTGCCACCTCCACCAACAGGGTGATCGCACGGTCATCGCGGATCTCGCGGGCCGCATCACCGTGATGGATCGCAAGCTCGAAGTGCTCGCGCACCTCGGAGACAACCCGGATCCGCAGAAGCGCGCGCAGAACGGAGTGCCGCGCGAGCAGTGGAAGGACGGCGAGTTCCTCTCTCCGCACTGCGCGCACTTCGCGCCCAACGGCGACATCTACGTGCTCGACTGGAACTACCTCGGGCGCATCACGAAGCTCGCGCGCGTGAAGTAGCGCGTCACTTCGCGCTCTCCCCGAGGAGCAGGTCGTCGAGGGTACGGGTCGCGACCGCGTGATAGCGCGGCCGGGCGAGCGCGTAGATTTCTCGCGCGCGGCGCAGGCCCGCGGGTGTCTTGGCGAGCTCGGCGTAGATGGGCTTGAGGAACTTGCGACGGCCCACGCGCATCAGGAACTCGGCGGTCGCGCGATCGGCGGCTCCGTAGCGGTTGTGGGCACAGATCACGAGCCAGGCGCAGAGGATCTCGCTGTTCCCCGACTGGGTGAGACGGAAGGTGCGATCGAGCTCCGCGAGCTGAGTGACGCGCAGCTCGTCCGGCAAGGCGTCGAGGAAGCGCAGCCACTGCTGCGTGACCCAGCCGCGGGTCTCGAGCTCGGAAGCGGGGGCGCCCGCGTTCCAGCGCACCACCTCGCGATCGACTGCGGCGAGCAGCGCAGACTCGGTGCGCGGGGCGTCGGCGGGCAGGCCGGGCGCGTAGAGCCACGCCTGCAGGTCGAGCTGCGCGGCTGCGTCGGGGTGGCGCGAGAGCAGCTCGCGGTCGAGCGACACGAGGAACTCTTCGGTCGTCACGCTCTGGAAGGCGTGACCATCGAACCAGCCACGCAGGAAGCGATCGAACTCCGCTCGCCCGACGAGCTGCTCGATGCGGCGCAGGAACAGCGCGCCCTTCTCGTAGGGCACGGAGCTGAACCCGTCGTCGGGGTGGTGACCGGCGAGGTCGCAGTGCAGCACCTGCTGCCACGGCGCGAGTTCGGCCATCTCGAGCTCG
Source organism: uncultured Planctomycetota bacterium (assembly GCA_903892045.1). Lineage (GTDB taxonomy): Bacteria > Planctomycetota > UBA1135 > UBA1135 > F1-120-MAGs118. Next base: position 1,977 of record CAITGX010000105.1, read on the forward strand.
AGATCACGGCGCGCGAGCACCTTCTCCATGGCGCTGCGCTCCGGCCCGAACACGCGCTCCATGATGCGCTGCTCGAAATAGACGGTGAAACCCTCGTTCAGCCAGAAGTCGCGCCACGTCGCGTTCGTGACGAGGTTGCCTGACCAGGAGTGCGCGAGCTCGTGCGCGACGAGGCCGACGAGCGAGCGGTCGCCGGCGAGGATCGTCGGCGTCGCGAAGGTGAGGCGGGGGTTCTCCATGCCGCCGAACGGGAAGGACGGCGGAAGGATCACGAGGTCGTAGCGACCCCAGCGGTAGGAACCGAAGAGCTCCTCGGCCTGTCGCACCATGTTCTCCGTGTCGACGAGCTCGTCGCGAGCGCCGTCGACGATGCCGGGCTCGGCCCACACGCCGGTGCGGTCGGACAGTGGACGGAACTCGAGCTCGCCGCACGCGAGTGCGATCAGGTACGGCGGAATCGGCTCCGTCATGCGGAAGCGCCACGCGCCGCGCTCGTCGCGGCCGAGCTGCTCGGCGCTCATCACCGGCGTGAGCCCCTCCGGCGCGCGAATCGTCGCTTCGTACGTCACGCGCACGCCGGGCGAGTCCTGCAGCGGGATCCAGCTGCGCGTCAGGATCGACTGGCCCTGCGTGAAGAGGAACGGACGTCGTCCCCCGCTCGTCTGCTCGGGCTCGAGCCACTGCATCGCCTGAGCGCCTTCCGTCGTGCGGTAGCGGATGGTCACGGAACGATCGGCCGGCGCGAGCTCGATCTCGAGCCGCGACCCGAGCGCAGGATCGCGCTCGGCGAGCCGATGCACGCGCGAGCCGCCGCCGGAACCGACGACGCTCTCGATCGCGAGCGCCTCGCTGTCGAGCACGAGCGGCGCCGACAGGTCGTTGCGCTCCAGATCGAGCCGCACGCTGCCGCTCGCGCAGCGACGGGCGAAGTCGAGCTCGAGCTCGAGCGTCACGTGGCGCACGCGCACGCGCGCGGGCTCGCCGAAAGAGTGCAGGTCACGAGCCGGTTCCGCGGGAGCGTGTCGCGAGTTCATCGAAGTGCAGGAGGCGAGGGGCAGCAGCGCGAGGAGCGCGGGGAGGAGTCGTTCCATGGATCTGCGCGCCATTGTGCCTGCGAGGACGCCCTTCGGGCGACGACCCGCTGGGGCCCCGTCCCTTCGACTGCTAGGCTCTCTCCCATGCTCCGGCCCGCCCTGCTCTCCCTGCTGCTCGTTCCCGCCTGCGTCATCGTCGCCACCGCGCACAGCGTGCGCACGCGCCTGCAGCTCGGCGCCAGTGGCCAGGCGACGGTCACGCTCGACTGGACCGCTCCACCGGCCGTCTCCGTGCGCCTCGACAACCAGGGCCCGGGACGGGTGAGCTACACGGCGCTCGATGCCGCCGGGGCCTCGCTCGGCGAGGGCGAGCTCGGCGTCGGCAGCCGCAATCTCTCGTGGAAGCGCGCCGACGGCAAGGTGCTGCTCGTGCTGCGCGCCGGAGCCCAGCCTGCGACGCTCGAGCTGTACTGCGCGTCGCAGGAGAGCGTGAAGGTCGCGATCGACCGCACGCTCGCCGGCAGCTAGGCGCCTCAGGCGAGGTCGGACTCGCGCAGCGGTCCCGCGGCCGCGATGCAGCAGCGCTCCGGATGCAGGTGCTTGCGCGCGACGCGCAGCAAGTCGTCGGAAGTGATCGCGGCGTAGCGCCGCGGCGCGCTCTCGAGGTTGTCCGCCGGCAGCGAGAAGCGTTCGGCGGCGATCATGTACTCCGCGCGGCGCGAGGCCCGCTGGAACGACAGCGCGAACGAGCCCACCACGTAGTCCTTGGCCACGCCGAGCTCGGCCTCGCCGACGCGCTCGTCCTGCAGGCGCTTCATCTCGGCGCGGAAGCCCGCGATCGCGGTGCGCACCTTGTCGGGGCTCGTCCCGATGTAGGCCTTGAACGTGCCGGGGTAGCTGCCCGCGGAGCCGTGGATGTTCGCGCTGACCGTGTACGCGAGTCCGAGCTCGTCGCGCAAGCGCATGGCGACGCGGTTCGTGAAGCCCGGCCCCGTACCCAGCACGTGGTCCATCACCACCAGCGCGTGGTAGTCCGGATCGGAGCGGCGAATGCCGAGGTGCCCGAGGAACACGTGCACCTGCTCCCGCTTGGCGTGAAACACGCCCTTTCTCGGCGCGATCGGCGGCAGCTCGAACTCGGGGTACGGCAGGTCCTCGCCGGGCGTCCACTTGGCGAGCGCGCGGTCGAGCACCTTGCGCACGGCCTGCGGGTCGACGTCGCCGCACACCGCGATGACCGCGCGGCGCGCGAGCCAGTGCTCGCGGTGGAAGCGCAGCACGTGGCCACGCTCGATGCGCTTGACGCTCTCGATCGAGCCGCTGGCGGACTTGCCGAGCCAGTGGTCTCCGTACACGAGCTTGCGGAACAGCTGATCGCCCTGCGCGCGCGGGTCGTCGCGCTCGATGAGCAACCGATCGAGGAGCCGCGTCTTCTGGCGCCGGAACTCGGTGTTCGGGTAGGCCGGGCTCGTCACGAGCTCGCCGAACAGCTCGAGCAGGAGCTTCCAGTGCGAGGCAGCGATGGTGCCCGAGACGCCGTTGGACTCGCCCGAGAGCGTGCCGCCATGGGTCTCGAGCGCATCGGCGATCTGCTCCTCGCTGTGCTTCGCCGTGCCTTGGTCGAGCAGGCCGCCCGCGAGCAGCGCCGTGCCCTCGCGACCGGCCGGGTCGAGCGAGTGACCGCCGCGCAGGTGCATCTGGATCGCCGTGACGGGCGCGCCCGGACGCGCCGACACGAGCAGCTTCGCACCGCAGCGCAGCGTGAAGCGCTCGATCGGGAGGTGGACAGCGAGCGCGGGACTCAACGGCGAGCTCCCTTGCGCGCGGGCTTGCGCGCCGCGGGCGCGGCCGCCGGCAGGCACCAGCCCACGACGCGTCGCTCGCGGCCAAGAAGCCGCCGCGCGCAGTCGCGCAGCCGCGTCGCATCGACGGCGAGCGCGTTGCCGAGCGACTCGAAGGCGAGCTTCCAGTGCGCATCGACCGCGGCCTCGCCGACCTGCTCGGCGACGTCGCTGGTCGTCTCGTGGTCATAGGCCTCGGCCGCCTCGAGCAGCGAGCGCACGCGCGCGAGCTCGCGCGACGGGACCTTCTCCTCGGCCAGCGCGGCGAGCTCGCGATCGATCTCCGCCTCGAGGCGCGCGGGATCGGCTCCCTGCGAGCACTCCGCGAAGATCCAGAACACGCCGCCCTCGACGCGCGCGTCGTTGTGCGACGAGACGCTGGACGCGAGCTCGGTCTCGACCACGAGCCGGCGATGCAGGCGCGAGAGACGGCCGCCGGTGAGCAGGGTCGAGATCACGTCGAGCGTCGCGTCGTCGTCGCTCCCGACCTTGGCGGTGGGCCACGCCATGCACAGGCGCTTGCCCTCGTCGTCCCACTTGACTTGCACGCGGCGCTCGCCGCTCGCGGGCTCCTCCGCGGGGCGGAACGGATCCGCCTCGACGTACGGCACGCCCGCGGGAATGGCCTCGAAGTGCGCGCGCGCCTTGGCGAGCGCGTCGGCCGGGTCGATGTCGCCGCAGATCACGAGCGTGGCGTTGCCCGGGTGATAGAAGCGCCGATGGTAGTCGCGCATGTCGGCGACGCTCATGCGCTTGAGCGCGTCGGCGTGGCCGATGACCGGCCGACGGTAGGGATGGCGCAGGAACAGCGTGCCCTGCACGAGGTCCGTCAGGCGCCGCCACGGCTCGTCGAGGCCCATGGCGAGCTCCTCGAGCACCACCGCGCGCTCGCTGTCGAACTCCTTGGCGTCGAGCAGCACGGCTCGCATGCGATCCGCCTCGATCTCGAGCGCCTTCTCCCAGCGATCGCTGGCGAGCTCGAACCAGTAGGCCGTGTGATCGGAGCTCGTGAACGCGTTGTTGCTGCCGCCGAGCGTCGTCGTGAGCCGGTCGATCTCGCCCTTCGCGAAGCGCGGCGAGCCCTTGAACATCATGTGCTCGAGGAAGTGCGAGACGCCGGCCTCGTGCTCGCGCTCGTTGCGCGCGCCGACCTTGTACCAGAGCATCACCGCGACGACCGGGTCGGCGTGACGCTCGACGAGCAGCACAGACATGCCGTTCGCGAGCCGGTGCTCGGAGACGATCGTGCCGTCCTTCTGAAGCCGCGCGAGCGGCGCGGGCTGCGCGCTCAAGAGCTCCCCCACTTCTTCCACTTGCCGCCCGTCTTCTTCGGCGGTCCCTTCGGCGCGCCCTGCGCGGGCTCGCGCCCGATCTCGCGCAGCTTGCGACGGCGATCGCCGCGCCCGCGACGGCCCTGGTCCTCGCGCGGCTGGATGCGCTCGAGGCTGCGGCGGCGGTCGCGCCGGTACTTGTCGCCCGTGCGGATGCCGCGGCGCTCGGGGCCGGGGCCCTGCGGCGCCTGGGTGGCGAAGAAGCGCGTGCGCGGGTCCTTGCGCTTGTCGTCGAGCGGCGCGGCGCGGCCGCTGGCCTTCGACTGACCGAGCAGCTCCGACACCTCGGCCCGCAGCAGCGGTCGCCACTTGCCTTCGTGCAGCGAGCGGTCCGAGAGCGTGCCGATGTGCGTGCGGCGCAGCATGAGCACGTTGTAGCCCACGGCCGCGAACATGCGGCGCACCTCGCGGTTCTTGCCTTCGTTGAGCGTGCACGTGAGCAACGACCACTCGTTCGTGCGCTTGAGCACCTTGACGAAGGCCGGAGCGGTCCAGCCTTCCGCGAGGCGGATGCCCTTCTGGACCTTCTCGATCGCCTCGCCCTCGATGCGGCCACGCAGCTTGACCGAGTAGGTCTTGGTGACGCCGTAACGCGGGTGCGCGATGCGGTTGGAGAACTCGCCGTCGTTGGTGAGCAGGATCAGGCCGGTCGAGTCCTCGTCGAGGCGACCGACGGTGTAGATGCGGCCCTTCGAGGGGTCCGTGATGAGGTCGATGGCGCGCATGCGCGCCTCGCGACGCTCGTTGGTGCACACCACGCCGCGGGGCTTGTGCAGCAGGTAGTACTTCAGCTCGGTGCGCTCAGGCTTGAGCACCACGCCGTCGACGTCGATCTGCTGGACGCTCGGGTCGACCTTCGTGCCGAGCGCAGTGACGATCTCGCCGTCGATCGTGACCTTGCCCTTGGCGATCAGCTCGTCGCACTTGCGGCGCGAGGCGATGCCGTGGTCGGCGAGGTACTTGTTGAGGCGGACAAGGCGGCCGGAATCCGGCGCGTCGTCCTCGGGGTCGCGGAAATCGTCGTCGTCGGAGCTCATCGGACCGCAAAGGGTAACGTCCCGGGGCCCGCTTCCCTCTGTGGGGGACTTGGGAAGGGCCGGAATCGCGCTATTCTTGGGCTCACTCTGTGGTGCCGCGCCCGAGTGGGACCCTGCGGCACCCTGAAAGGCAACCATGCGACTCCAAACCGCGTTCCTGGCTGGCCTGCTCGCCCTGAGCATGGCCTTCTCCGCCGCGCCCGCCCGGGCGCAGGCGCCGGGCACGCCGCTGCCGCCGGTGAAGCTCGAAGGTCTGGCCCAGACGGGCGCCAAGACCTACGACGACTTCATGGGCCGCGCGGTGCTGCTCGAGTTCTTCGCCTACTGGTGAGGCCCTTGCGGAGGGCAGGTCCCGCACCTCAACGAACTTCAGAAGAAGTGGGGTGAGCGCGGCCTGTCGATCGTCGGCGTGACCGACGAAGGCGAGGCGGAAACCGTCAAGTGGGTCGAGGAGAAGGGCGCGAAGTACGCCTACGGCTATGACCGTGGCGGCAAGCTCGCGAGCTACTTCAAGGTGTCGGGCATCCCCGCCGCCGTGCTCGTCGACGCCAAGGGCATCGTGGTCTGGCAGGGCCACCCCTCGGGCGTCACCGACGCGCTGATCGAGAAGGCGGTCGCGGGCGCGCTGCCCAAGCCCCAGTGGGAGTGGCCGGCCTCGACCAAGGCCGTCAAGGCGGCGCTGCTCAAGCGCCAGTACAAGGCCGCACTCGACGAGGCGGCCAAGCTGACCGAGGCCGACGGCGGGCCGGGCATCACGCAGGCCATCCGCAGCATCGTGGAGAGCCGCGTGGCGGGCCTCAAGTCGACCTATGCCTCGGGCGACTTCCTCGGCACGGAGACTGCGGGCGGCGCGCTGGCGAAGGAGCTGGCCGGGCTGCCCGAGAGGGACGCCGTGGAGGCGCTGCTCGCCGAGCTCGATGCCAACAAGGAGGCCGCAGCCGTGATCAAGGCCCAGAAGCAGGTCGCGAAGCTGCGCGCGAGCGAGCTCTCCAAGCGCAAGGAGCTCGAGGCCGCCATGGCCGACCTCGCCAAGATCTCGAAGGCCAACTCCGGCAACTTCGCGGGCAAGCAGGCCGACGAGTTCCTGAACGAGCTCAAGGAACGCGCGCGCGCCGGTCGCTAGGGCGGCTCGATCCGCAGCGCAAGCAAGCGGGGCGGCGCGACTCTTGGAAGTCGCGCCGCCCCGCAGCCTGTTTTCAGCCTGTTTCCCGCTGGCTTGCGTGCGCTGGCTAGCGGCCGAGCTTGGCCTTCACGCGCGTGATCGCCGCGGCATAGTCCGGGTTCGGCGCTTCGGTAGCGAAGCGCACGGCGGTCTCGTAGCAGGCGAGCGCCATCGGGAGGTCGCCCGAGAGCTCGTAGGCGAGGCCCTTGCCGTAGTGCGAGGCGTGGTCGTAGGAGTCGTCGACAAGCGCCTGCGAGAAGCCCGTCTTGGCGAGCTCCCAGTCACCGGCGCGCAGCGCGCGCACGCCCGCTTCCGCGTGCGAGTTCGGCGAGGCGGACACGATGCACTGCTCGAGCTGGCCCGGGGTCGCGGACGGCAGGGTGACCACGGCCTCGACGGGGCCGCGAATCTTCTGCTTGATGGTTCCGCAGGACGGGGCGAGGAGGCAGGCGGCGGCGAGAGTGACGAGGAGCGCGGGCTTCATGGTGTGTGCGAAGAGTGCGAGGACCTGAATCGAAGAGCCTAGGAATAGCGCTCCGGAGAGGGCAGTTCCAGCGCCGACGCGCGGCCCTGTCCGCTGGATCCGGGCCCTACAGGCGGCCGGAGCGCTTGATCTCGAGGTACTTCTCGGCCAGCGCCACCTGCAGCTGCGAAGGCGCGATGTCGAGGGTCAGGACGCCCCGCCCCGAGTGGCGTTCAAGGGCGCGACGGCGGGCCTCGGCGTAGTCCTGCGCCGAGCAGGTGGAGAGCGCGTCCTCGAAGCCCCCCACCGGCGCCTCCAGCAGCGCCTCCACCGACATCTCCCGCAGGCTGGCGAGCACCACGAGGTGCCGAGTGCGCAGCAGGTCGAGGGCGGGGCCGAGCTCGTCCTCGTCCTCATCGCGCTGGTTGGTCACCACCACCACCAGGGCGCGGCGGCGCTGGAACGCCCGCAGCCGAGCCGCGGCCTCGAGGTAGTCGGGAGGCTCCAGCGTGGTCTCGAGGTCGTAGACCGCATTGAGCAGCGGCGTCATGCCCTGCCGGCCCTTCACCGGCGGCAGGCGTCGGTCCACGCCGCCAAAGGTCAGGAGGGACACCGCATCGCCTTGGCGCAGGGCTACGTAGGCCACGAGCAGCAGCGCGTTCAGGCAGTGATCGAAGTGCGAGAGCTCGCCATCGAGGGCGCGCATGCGCCGGCCGCAGTCGAGCAGGAACACCACCTGCTGGTCGCGCTCCTCCTGGTACTCGCGCGAGATCGTCTTCTGGCGCCGCGAGGTCGCCTTCCAGTCGATCTGCCGTAGCGAGTCCCCGGACTGGTAGTCGCGCATCTGGCGGAACTCGAGGCCATCGCCGCGGCGCTGGCGACGGCGGATGCCCATGAGCTGGATGCGATTCTCGAGCGCGTGCAGCGCGAAGCCGGCGACCGCGGTGAAGTTGGGATAGATCCGCACGCGCGTGTCGAGCGCGGTCCGCTCCCGAACGTCCCACAGGCCGAGCGGCGACTGGCGCACGACCTCGCACGGACCGAAGAGCCCCTCGCCGCGCACGAGCCCGCGCAGGCGATAGTCGAACTCGATGCCACGCTCGCCCGGCACGTCCACTTCGCGCGGGAGCGCCTCCACCTCGGTGGCGAGGGGATGCCCGTCGAAGACCGTGACGCGCTCGACGGCGGCCCGCGGATTCCGCAGGCGCAAGCGAACCGTGGCCCATGTGCCGAGCGCGAGCGAGTGCGGGGCGGTGCGCTCGACGGCCAGCGGCTCGCGACGAAGGCCGAGCACGAGATCGAGCGTCAGCGCGGCTGCGATCACGGCACCGGCCACCTGCCACGCCGCGAGCCACGCGGGCACGAAGGCGCCCGCGAGCCCGAGCAGGGCCCACGTCGCCACCAGCCCGAGAGCTCGCCGCCGAGGCCTCATTCGCGCGGCGCTTCCACCTTCTGGAGGATCGAGCGCAGCACGTCGTCCGTCGTGCGTCCCTCGAGCTCGAGCTCGGGCGCGAGCGTCAGGCGGTGGCGCAGCACGGGCAGCGCCACGGCCTTGATGTCGTCCGGAGTGACGAAGCCACGCCCTTCGAGCAGAGCCTTCGCGCGGGCGACGCGCACGAGCGAGATCCCGCCGCGCGGACCAGCTCCGAGCGCGACGCCGCGCCACGCGCGCGTCTCGCGCACGATGCGCACCGCGTACTCGCGCACGCGCTCGAGCACCGTCAGGCGCGCGACGGTGCGTTGCAGCTCGAGCACCTCCTCGGCCGTGCAGACCGGCTGCACCGCGGAAACCTCGAGCTGCCCGCCGATGCGCCCCGCCGTGACAAGCTCGACGATGCGCGCCTCTTCCTCGAGGCTCGGATAGTCGACGACGATCTTGAGCAGGAAGCGGTCGAGCTGCGCCTCGGGGAGCGGGTACGTGCCCTCCTGCTCGATCGGATTCTGCGTCGCGAGCGTCATGAACGGCGGCGCGAGCTTCGTGGCCTCGCCCTCGATCGTGATCTGCCCTTCCTGCATCACTTCGAGCAGCGCCGACTGCGTCTTGGCGGAAGCGCGGTTGATCTCGTCGGCGAGCAGCAGGTTCGTGAACGCCGGTCCCTTGCGCAGGCGGAACGTCCCCGTCGCACCTTCGTACACGACGTGCCCGGTCACATCGCTCGGCATCAGGTCAGGCGTGAACTGCACGCGCGCGAACTTGCCGCCGAACGTGCGAGCGAGCGCCAGCACGAGCAGCGTCTTGCCCAATCCCGGCACACCTTCGATCAGCACGTGCCCGCCGGCGAGGAACGCGAGCAGTACCTGCTCCACCTCCTCCGACTGCCCCACCACCACGCGCGACACCTCCTCGCGTATGCGCACGACGCGCTGGGTCGCGCGCGCAAGTTCCTCGTCCGTGACCGCTGCTGCCTGAACGTCGCTCATAGGGATCTCCTGACTGTCTCGAGATCGCGCACGATCTCGGTGAAACGGGTCTTGTCGTCGCCGATGTCCTGCGCGACGAGCGCAGCGCGCACCCGCGCAACGCTGAGTCCGGACACGCCGGCCAAGGCATCCGCCAGCTCCTTCTCGCCGTGGCCAAGCCACTCGGGTCGCACGAGGCCGATCCGCCGACGCAGCTCGCCACGCGGGCCATCGAGCAGGCGCTGCGACTGGCCCACGCGCCAGAGGAACTCGCCACTGGCGCGCACATGCTCGGAGAAGTCGCGTCGCTCGCGAAGAAGCTCGGGCAGCTTCGGGCCGGCCACGAAGGCGTTGCGCCAGAGGATGAGCGCGAGCAGCGCGCTGGCACCGACGATGGCCGCCCAGCCGTGCTCCCAGAGCAACGCGAGCAAGCCCGGAGGGCGCTCTCCGAGCACGAAACGAACCTGCGTGCGCTCGCCGTCGAAGCTGGCGAGGTCATCGAGCAGGTACGGATGGTCCAGCTCGCCGAAACCTTCGTTCAAGGCCCAATCATCGTCGGCGAACAGCGTGATGCGTCCGTAGCCGTGCTCCATGCCGAGCACCCGCGACAGCATGGGATCGCCCGTGTCGACATCCGACAGCGCGTTGCGATCGGCGAACGTGAGGCGCCCCTCGAACGTCACGCTCCGCAGCCCGCGCCCGAACTCGACTTGCACCTCGCGCTCCGCGTCCGCATCGAGCCGCACGTCGAGCTGCAGCGCATCGAGCAATGGATGTGAAAAGCGCTCTTCTTCGAGATCGTTCTCGATCGCGCCCTCGAAACCGTCATCCCCGGGGAGCAGGACGACGAGGTGACCGCCTTGCTCGACCCACGCCAGCAGGCGTGTCACGTCGAAAGGCGAGAGGAAGCGTCCCGACTGCCGCAGCACGAGCAGCGCATCGCTGGAGGGCAGCTCGCCGAGATAGAGCGTCGTCTCGACCTCGTGCCCCAGGCGCTCGAGGGTGCGTTCCGCGGCCAGCATCGGGTTGCGCCGAGCCTCCCCGCGGTAGCCGACCTCCTTGTCGTACTCTTCGAAGCCGAACACGACGAAGATCACGTAGGCCGCGAGGCCAAGCGCGGTCACGACGAGCGCGACGAGAGACCAGCGCAGCCGTGTCGAGCTCACGCAGGCCTCCGCTCGAAGTGGATCGCCCACGCATCGCACAACGACAGCGCGGACGCGTCATCCGGCCGGGTGCGCGAATAGGCGCACACGAGCCACGCGCGCGTCACAGCGGCAAAGAAACTCGCCAGCTCGGCGCGGCCGAGTCCGCGCACCCGCTCGACGCAGTCGCGTTCCGTGTCGCCGGGATCGGGGGCGAGCGCACCCGCGGCGATGAGCCGCGACAGCGCGCCGCGATAGAGCAGGCCCATCGCGCCGGCCGCGTCACCGGAGAGCCACAGCTCCCGAGCCCGCGCGCCGATGTCCTCGGGCAGCGACTCGGGTCGCACGTCGAGGCCGAACACGTGCGTCGGCGGCAACGCGGGCTTCGGCTGCGCAGGCGCGCGCCACTCGACGAGCCCGGCCTTGCGCAGGATGAGCACGACGACACCGACGATCAGGGCCACGAGCAAGGTCCAGCCCAGGAACTGGAGCACATACGCCACGATCCCCAAGTCGAGCGCACCGCTCGCATCCGGCGACCCGTTCCAGCGGAACTTGAACCGAGTCCGCGCCTCCGTCGTGTCGAAATCCTCGTGCGCGAGCACCTCGCGCGCGACGCTGGCCGGATCCAGAGGCTCCGCGCTCGCCTGCTGGGACTCTGCCCCGGCAGCTTCAGAAGCCACGTGCGCCGAGGGCTCCACAGGCTCCTGAGCCAGTCCGGGGGGCACCAAGAGCGAGCTCAGCAGCACGGCCGTCGCGGCCCCTTGCCGCAGCAGCTTCGCGGCGCGCGCACCGAGGCGCCGGAACGAGAGCTCGATGTCCCAGCCTTCGATGCGCGAGCGCTCGTTCAAGTACAGCGCGAATCCCGAAAGCGAGTGCAGCGTTCCGCACAGCGAGTAGCAGGCGAGCCACAGCAGCTTCATCGCGATGGCGAACCAGCCGAGGTGCACGCCAGCGAAGTCGCCGTCTTCCAACGGCGAGAGGTCCGGCGCAAGCTCGCCCGGGGTGAAGAACCACAGCAGCAGGAGTCCCTGCAGGAACAGCGCCAGCTCGAGCGCCAGGAAGAAGCACGCGGCGAGCACCGCGTCTCCCGCGCCGGCAACCCGCAGGCTGCGCTCGCGCCGCCGGCGCGCGTCCCCCACCTCGCCCTCGAGCAGCGGCACCGGTTGCACGAGCGCGCGCCACGGAACCCACCGATAGCGCAGCACGCACGCCGCCAACTGTCTCAGGAGCGCGCCTGGGAGCACCGTGAGAGACGTCTGAAGGGTCGGAGCGGCGCCAAACGTCGCGCGCGACGCGACGAACATCGGAACGAGCTCGAACAGTGGCCGCAGCAGCCACATGAGGAACAGCGACATCCACACGCTGTCGATGGCGAAGAGGAGCAGCAGGCACACGGGCAGCACGGTCACGCCCCACGCCGCGAACACCGCTCCACCCCAGCTCCGCAGCATCGCGGCCGCCAGGTCGATGCACTCGTGGCCATGGCGCGGCCGCAGCGCGAGCGAGATGCGCTCAAGCTGCACGGCGTCGTCCTCCGAGCCAGAGATAGACGATCACCAGCGTCCACATCAGCGCGCCGACGACGTACTTGAGCGTGCCCGGCAGAGGCTGCGCGGACCAGAAGCCCTCGATGAAGGCCGCGAGGAACGTCATGGCCGCGGCGCCGAGGAGCAGTCGCAGGCAGCGCGGCGCGTCTTCGACCAACGCGCGCGCGCGGGAGCGTCGTCCGGGCGCCACCAGCAGCGAGCCGAGGCGCATTCCGGCCACGGCCGCGATCACCATCGCCACGAGTTCCCACGAGCTGTGCCCCGCGACGAACGTGAACAACTGCTGCTCGTATCCGATCGCCACGAAGTGGCCCGCGACCGCGCCGAAGTGCACGCCGTTGTAGATGAGCGAAAGTAACGACCCGATGCCGAACACCAGCCCGCTTGCGAAGATCTGGAAGTCGATGCCGACGTTGTTGCGAACGTAGAACGCGAACATCCGCACGTTGTCGCCCACCCCGCGTCCACTGCTGGTGGCTCCGTCCGGCGCGTACATTTCCTCGAAACGCTCGAGCGACTCCGGGTCCATCACCGCATACAGCAGGTCAGGCCTCTTGTTGGCCGTCACGGCCACCGCGACGAGCGGCGCGGCGAACAAGAGCGAGCAGATCCAGAACAGCCGCCACTCCTCGCGCACGAGTCGCGGGAAGTCGACGCCGAAGAACTGGGCCACCTCGTGCAGGTAGCGCGAGGACGGGCGATACAGCTGCTCGCGGCCCCGCAGTGCCATCTGGTTGAGCCGCTGCACGAGCTCGCGCCCGTACATGCGGCGGCGCGCGAGCGCCAGGTCCTGGCAGGCCTGCCGATAGAGTCGCGGCAGCTCGTGCAGCGCGTCGCGCTCGAGGCCGTCGCGCCGGCCGGTGCGCAGTGCGGCGAGCAGCGACTCGAGGCGCGCCCAGCGCTGCTTGCGCGCCGCGATGAAGGGCTCGCGCTTCACCGCGCCCCCTCGATCCAGCGCGCCATGCCGAGCGCGCGCTGGACACCCTCGGCACCACTCGCACCCGTCAGCGGCGCGAGCTGCTGGGCCAGCTCCGCGCGACGATCCGCCTTCCACTCCGGCGACCGTGCGGCGAATTCGAGCAGGGCGGCCTGCTCCTCCGGCACGAGCGAGATCGGAGGCGCGAGCGGTGCCGCCGCGGGCAGCGCACGCAGCTCGCCGCGACCGTCCACGTGCACGACCAAGGTGCCGGCCACGTGATCGCCGATGCGCTTGGAGTCCCGCGACAGCAGGCTCGACACGATCGCAGCTCCGTACAGCCCGGGCAGGAAGTCGACGACGCGCAGGAAGTTGCGCAGCACCGACGCCGACCAGCCCACCGGCGTGCCGTCGTCTCGCACGACAGCCAGCCCGAGCACGCGCTTGCCGGGAGTCTGGCCGGCCCACAGCACCTCGAACAGCACGGGGTAGAACCACTCGACCACGAACACCGACAGCAGGAGCAGGGCCTCGCCCGGACCGCCGAAGAGCGACAGCCAGCTGAGCGCCGAGTAGAGCGCAAGGCGCACGAGCAGGTCGATGCCGAAGGCCAGCGCGCGCGCGGTGATGCCGGCGACGCGCAGCGAGAGCTCGACTCCCTCGGGAGCCTCGACGACCGCCAGCGTGTCGAGGCGCGCGCTCACGCGTTCACCACGATCGTCCCGGCGAGCAGGTCGTGCAGGCAGCGCCGCTCGTCGCCGAAGATGAACAGCGCGTCGATGAGGCTGAACATTCCACAGCAGAAGCCGGCGAGCCCCGGGAGCAGCGAGCGCAGGATCACGAGCTGGACAAAGCTCGCGGGACGCCCGTCCACCGCCACCACACGCAGCTTGAGTACGCGCTTGCCGAGCGTCCAGCCGTGCAAGGCGAGCAGGAACGACTGCAGGGAGAAGATCACCAGACACGTCGCGATGAAGAGCAAGATGCCGAGCGTGCCCGCACGGTCGAGTTGGTAGGTGACGCTATCGGAGAGAAAAGCCGCCGCGTTGCCCATCAGGAGCCAGAAGAACGCCGGCACGTACAGCATCGAATCGAGGATGGCCGCGAGCATCCGCTCCACGCGTCCCGCAAGGTGGCGCCGCGGACTCGGCTCGCGCCGGACTGTGCCTTCGGACTCCGGCGCGCGATAGGGATTGAACTCGTCGCGCTCCTCGACGCTCACGTGGCGAGCTCCATCAGGCGCCGCGCCTCCGCGCGCGCCGTCTCCTGGTCCTTGCCGCCAGCGATCATGTCCGCGATCTCGCGCACGCGTCGCTCGCCGTCGAGCGCCTCGACGCGCGTCCGCGTCCGCCCCCCGTCGATCTTCTTCTCGACGCGCTGGTGCACGGATGCCATCGCCGCGATCGCGGGCAGGTGCGTGACGCACAGCACCTGGTGGTGCGCGCCGAGCTTGCGCAGGTGCGCCCCCACGGTCGGCCCGAGCCGTCCGCCGACGCCCGAGTCGATCTCGTCGAAGAGCAGCGAGCGCCGCTCGCCCGCCTCGGCGAGCACGCCGCGCAGCGCCAGCATGATGCGCGCCGTCTCGCCGCCGGACGCGACCTCGCGCAGCCGGTTCATCGGCTCGCCCGGATTGGCCGCGAGCAGGAACTCGACCCGGTCCATGCCACGCTCGCCAAACCGCTGCAGATCGGCCTCGATCTCCGCGCGCGACCTCGGCGCGCCGGCGCTGTCCTCGTTCTCGCTGCGCGCTCCGATGCGGACGTCGAACGTCGCGTTCGAGAGCCCGAGTTCCTTGAGGGCCTTGTGGACCGCCTTCACCAGCTTCTCGCGCAGCGCGTGGCGCGCGCGCCGCAGCGCGCCGCCCTGCGAGAGCACCTTCGCGCGTGCCTTCGCGATCGCATCCGCGAGGCCTTCCGAGTCCTGTTCGTCGCGCTCGAGCCGCGCGATCTCGGCCTCGAGTTCTCCACGGCGCTCCACGAGTCCGGCCGCGTCCGTGCGGTACTTGCGCTCGAGCCGCTCGAGCTCGGCGAGGCGCTCCTCGATCTCCTCGAGCCGGCGCGGATCGACCTCGAGCGAATCCCCCAGCGAGCGCAGGGCGCGCACCGCCTCGTCGAGGTGCGCGAACGCGGCTTCGAGGTCCGTCGCGGCGCCTTCGAGCGCGGCCACCTTCGTGCGCCAGCCGTCGAGGAAGCGCTGTGCGTGGCGCACGCGGTCGAGCGCCGCATCGTCGCCATCCGCGAGTCCGGCGAGCAGCTCGGCAAAGCCCTGCTTCATCCCCGCCGCGTGCCGCAGGAGCTCGCGCTCGGGCTCGAGCCGCGCGCGCTCGCCCGCCTCCGGATTCGCGGCGACGAGCTCTTGCAGCTGGAAGCGCGCCAGATCGAGCCGGTCCTGGCGCTCGCCCGCCTCGCGCTCGAGCCGCAGCGCCTCGTCGACGAGCGTGCTCCACGCCTCGCGCGCGGCCTTGTACTGCGCCACGAGCGCGTCGAGCTTCCCGAAGCCGTCGAGGAGCCGCAGCTGTTCCGAGGGATCGTGCAAGCGCTGGTGGTCGTTCTGCCCGTGGATCTCGAACAGGCGCGGCGCGAGCTCGGCCAGCGCCTCGCGAGTGACGGGCCGCGCATTGACGTACGCGCGCGTCCGGCCATCCGCCGACACCGTGCGCACGAGCGCGAGTTCGCGCTCGGTGGCCTTGGGGTCCGCATCCCAGTCCTCGAGCAGCTCGGGCGCGTACTGCCGCGCCCAGCGCTGCACGCTCGATGCGCCCGCCGGCACGCGGAAGCGTCCCTCGACGGTCGCGCGCGCGGCGCCGCTGCGCACGATCGCGGTCTTGGGCTTCTCGCCCAGCAGGAGCTCGAGCGCGCCGACCAGCAGGCTCTTGCCCGCGCCAGTCTCGCCCGTGATGACGTTGAGCCCCGGCCCGAACGAGAGCTCCGCCCGCTCGATCAGCGCCAGATCTGAGATCTCGAGTTCCACCAGCATGTCGCGGCATTATGGACTCCCGGCGGACCCGTTCGTCAGCGGGGAATCCGGCAGAAATGCGCGCGGGTGCCGGCTACGAGCGCTTGGCCCGCCGCGCGCTCCGGGCCGCGCGCGCGCAGCGCTCGCTGCAGTGCACGACCCGCTCCCAGTCGCGCTCCCACTTCTTGCGCCACTCGAACTCCCGGCCGCAGGTGACGCAGGTCTTGCGGGGCTTCCCTTGCCGTCCCCCGCTCATCGCCCGCCCTCGCCGGCGGCCCGCGTTCCGCCGAAGTCGCCCGCCCGCTCCCGCCACAGGGTGTGGACGTGGTTCGCGTCGTTCTGGCTGTTCTGGTACTCGAGCGAGAAGCGCGGGGAGTGCAGGCGGTAGTAGTGCGCCGCCCCCGGACGCGTCGAACCCACCCACAGGAAGCGGATGGCGGCCGTGTCGGCGACGAGCTCGGCCGCGCGCGTCCGCGCCGGGCCCTCGAAGCGCCCGACGTAGGTCGCGAGGAGCTGCGCCACCAGACTGCGGGCCCCCTCCGGCAGCTCCGCGAGCGCCACCCCCTCGTCCGCGGCGAAGCGCTCGTCCCGCCCCGGCCCGAGTAGAACGTCGCCCGGCGCCGGAGCGTCGACGCGGGCACGCTCCGCCAAGGACCCCTCGAGCGCGAGGGCCAACTCGCGCCCGAGCGCCTGCTCGCGGACGAG
>CAITGX010000106.1 GCA_903892045.1 uncultured Planctomycetota bacterium
CACGAACTCGCCGAGCCGCAGCTCGCGCAGCATCACGTCGAGGTAGGCCTGCGCGCAGTTGGAAGCGATGCCGAGCGCGACACCGCGCGCAGCGAGCTCTGCGAGCAGCTCCCGAGCGCCGGTCATCTCGACGGCCCCGCCCGTGCGCAGCGCCACATGCGACTCCTCGACGCAGCGCTCCATCACGCGCGCGAGCAGCTCCGGAGCGAGGTCGGGAAAGACTGCGGCAAAACCCTGCGCGAGCGGGAGGCCCACCATCGAGAGCCACTCGCGCGGCGTCGGCAGCTCCCGCTCGAGACCGAGCTCCGAGAACGCCCGCCGCGCCCCGCGCTCGGCCGCGACCGCCCAGAATGCGTCCGTCGCGACCAGCGTGCCGTCGAGGTCGAAGAGCACGGCGTCGAAGAGCACCTGTCCCATGGCGCCGGGAACCTAGCACGCGCGCGCCCTCCTGCGTCACAATGGCGCCATGACGAAGGCAGTGCTGGAGCTCGCGGGCGTGCGCAAGGGCTACGTCGCGCCCGACGGTGGCCGGATCGAGGTGCTCGACGTGCCGCAGCTCGCGCTCGCGGCGGGCGAGCAAGTGGCCCTGCGCGGCGCGAGCGGCACGGGCAAGACCACGCTCCTGCACGTGATCGCGGGCATCGTGCGGCCGGACGCGGGCAGCGTGCGCGTGGCCGGCGAGGATGTCGCGCGGCTCGACGAGGCGGCGCGTGACGCTTGGCGCGCGCAGCACGTGGGCTACGTGTTCCAGACGTTCAACCTGCTGCAGGGCTTCAGCGCGCTGGAGAATGTCGCGCTCGCATCGATGTTCGCCGGACCCGCCAAGGTCGAGCGCGCGCGGGAGCTGCTCGAGCGCGTCGGACTCGCGGGCCGCCTCGACTACCTGCCGCGCAAGCTCTCGATCGGACAGCAGCAGCGCGTCGCCGTCGCACGCGCGCTCGTGAACTCGCCGCAGCTCGTGCTCGCGGACGAACCGACGGGCAACCTCGATCGCGCCAACGCCGAGGCCGCGCTCGCGCTCCTGCGCGAGACGTGTCGCGAGAGCGGCGCAGCGCTGCTCGTCGTGTCGCACGACGAGCGCGTCGTCGAGCGCTTCGAGCGCGTGCTCGACCTCGCGGAACTCAACCGCGCCGCGGCGCTGGGAGCGCGTCCATGAGCGCGCGCAGCTACTCGCTCTGGCTCCTCGCGCGACGCAGCCTGCGCCAGCACGCGCTTTCGACCACCGTCACCGCGCTCTCGCTCGCGCTGGCGAGCGGCCTCGTCATGGCGGTGCTCGCCATCGGCGCGCAGAGCCGCACGGCGTTCACGATCGAGAGCACGCCGTTCGACGCCGTGCTAGGCGCGCGCGGGAGCCAGCTGCAGCTCGTGCTCAACAGCGTGTTCCACCTCGAGACCTCGCCCGGAAACCTGCCGTGGAGCGCGTACGAGGACGTGCAGCAGCGCCCGGGCGTGCGCGCGGCGATTCCCTACGCCGTCGGCGACAGCTGGCGCGGCTTCCGCGTGGTCGGCACCGACGCGCGCATGTTCGATGCGGAGCTGCTCGGACCGCGCACGCCGCGCGTGGCGAGCGGTCGCATCTTCGACGAGACGCTGCGCGAGGCCGTCGTCGGCAGCTTCGTCGCGGCGCGCACGGGCGCGCGCGTGGGCTCCGAGATCCACCCCTCCCACGGCGTCGACGAGGGCCACGAGCACGACGAGGACTACGTGGTCGTCGGCGTGCTCGCCCCCACCAACACGCCGCTCGATCGCTGCGTCTGGATCCCGATCGAGGGCATGTTCCGCATGGGCGGACACGTGCTGCGCGGCAACGGCGAGGAATACCACGCCGAGCACGACGAGGAGATTCCCGACGAGGTGAAGGAGGTGAGCGCGGTGCTGCTCGCCTTCGAGTCGCCGCAAGTCGGGCTCGAGCTCGATCGCGAGTACAACAGGAACGGCAAGGACGCGACGCTGGCGTGGCCGATCGCGCGCGTGATGGCCGAGCTGTTCGACAAGCTGGGCTGGATGGACCGCGTGCTGACGCTAGTGGCGCTGCTCTCCATGCTCGTGGGCGCGGCATCGATCGTGGCGAGCCTGTACGACGCGATGCACCAGCGGCGGCGCGAGCTCGCGATCCTGCGCGCGCTCGGTGCGCGGCGCGGACAGCTCTCGACCGTGATCGTGCTCGAGGCCACCGCCATCGCCGCGCTCGGCGCGCTCGGCGGCTTCGCGGTGTACGTCACGATCCTGCTCGTCGCCCGCGGCATCCTGCGCGCGGAGACGGGCATCGTGCTCGATCCCGCGGCTTGGCACGCGGCGCTCGCGCTCGTGCCGCTCGGGCTCGTCGCCCTCGGCGCGCTGTGCGGCGCCATTCCGGCCTGGAAGGCCTACCGCGTCGAAGTCGCCGAGGACCTCGGCCCCACGAGCTAGCCATGCGCCAACTCCAACGGATCGCCGTGCTCGCCTTGCTCGCCTCGTGCTCGGAAGAGACTCCGCCCGACGCCGCGTCCACCGCGGACGTGCGCGGCAAGCCGATCGCGAGCGCGCCTTCGTCCAAGCCCAAGCTGCCTCCGGAGGTGGTCACGCTGACGGGCGCGAACGGCGTCAACCTCGCCGCGGACGCGCCGCCGGTCGATCCGCCGAAGGAGAAGGACGGCTATCGCGAGGTCAAGTTCGAGCTGCTGACGAGCTACGACTACGAGTGGTCGCAGACCACCGGCATCGTGGCGCCGGGCGCGGCCGGCGGCGCGCAGATCCCGCCCGAGGTGCGCGCGCTCGACCGCCAGAAGGTCTTCATCGTCGGCTACATGCAGCCGATCGACTTCGACAACGAAGGCGTGCGCACCTTCCTGCTCACCAACTACCCCGGCGGTTGCTGCTTCGGGATGGTGCCGCGCTTGAACGAATGGGTCGAAGTGAGCCTCGGCGGTGACGAGCGCGTGGAGTACTCGTACTTCGACGCGATCGAGATCCACGGCAAGCTCGAGGTCGGCGAGGCCAAGAGCGGTGAAGTCGTGACGAGTCTGTACCGCATGACTCCGGACAAGGTCGAGATCGCCGACGCGCGCTGAGCGCAGGCACTTCGTAAACTGCGAGACCCCGCCATGGCTCTCGCATCCCTGTTCGCGCTCGTGCTCGCCGCGGCCCTGCCGCAGGACGGTGCCCTGCCGCGCTCGCGGCAGCTGATGCTCGAGCTCGCGGCCGAGCCTCGGCTCGCCGGAACGAGCGGTGGCCTGCAGGGCGCGAAGGTGGCCGCACGCCAGCTGCGCGCTGCGGGCTGGGACGTCGAGCTCGACGAGCGCGTGGTGGTGCTGTCGCTGCCGCGCCGCATCTCGGTGCGTGCGTTCGCCGACTCCGAGGCGAAGGAGCCGTTCGAGGCGCGCGTCGAGCGCTACGACGCCGACGCTCTGCCGCCCGGCGACGTGCCGCTCTACAACGCGTGGACCGCGAGCGGCAAGGTACGCGCGAATGTCGTCGACGTCGGCTTCGGGCTGCGCGCGGACTACGAGGCGCTCGCGCAGCGCAAGATCGACGTGCGCGGGGCGATCGCGCTCGCGCGCTACGGGCGCGCGTACCGCGGCGTGAAGGTCGATCTCGCCACCGAGCACGGCTGCGTGGGACTGTTGCTCTTCAGCGAGTCCGCGAGCGACGGAGGCGAGCGCGGAGCCGTTTGGCCCGAGGGCCCGTGGAAGCCCGACTGGGATGGGCAGCGCGGCTCGATCCTGCCGATCGCCAGCGCTCCCGGAGACCCGAGCACTCCCGGAACGCCCTCGCCGCGGCCGGGCGAGGAGGCTCCGCGCCTCACGCTCGATGAGCTCGAGGCGCGCCTGCCTCGGATTCCGTGCACGCCGCTCGGCGCGCGCGAGGCGCGCGAGCTTCGCACGCGCCTCGCCGACGAGGTGGGCCCTGGTCCGGTCGAAGTCGAGCTCGATCTCGACGTGCCGCGCGAGCGCCGAACGATTCGCAACGTGATCGCGCGCCTTCCGGGCACCGGCATCGACCCGGAGCTCGTGATCGCCGGCGGCCACCGCGATGCGTGGGTGCGCGGTGCCAACGACAACGCCAGCGGCTGCGTCGCGCTCGTGCGCGCCGCCGAGCGGCTCGCGGCGCGGCGGGAGCAGGGCTGGAAGCCGGCGCGCACGCTCGTGATCGGGCTGTGGGACGCCGAAGAATTCGGACTGATTGGCAGCACCGAGTGGGGCGAGGCGAATGCGGAGCTGCTGCGGCGCCGCTGCGTGACCTACGTCAACTGCGACGCCTCGATCGCCGGCACGCAGTTCTCCGGCGGCGGATCCCCCGGCATGCTGCGCGCGCTGCGCGCCGCCGCGGAGCGCGTGTCCGTTCCGGGCGCGAGCACGAACCTGTGGCAGGACTGGTGCGCTCGGGTGAAGGACGGCGCGCCTGCGCTCGGCCTCCCCGGCGCGGGCTCCGATCACGCGGTCTTCGCTCACCACCTCGGCCTGCCGGTCGTCGAGCCCGGCTTCGGCGGTCACTCTGGAGGCCAGTACCACGCGACGTTCGACGACTACACGATGGTGCGCGAGCACCTCGATCCGGGCTGGACCGGGCACGAGCTCGCCGGCGAGTTCCTCGCGGAGCTGCTCGCGAGCCTGGCGGACGGGCGCGTGTCCTTCGATGCGGCCGAGGCGGCGCGCTCGTTCGCGTTGCGCGCGCGTGCGCTGGGTGAGGAGGAGTGGTTCGGTCGCGAGCGGGGTGCACGGCTCTCACAGGAGTTCGAGTCGGTCGCGACTCGCATGGAGAGGGATGCTGTCCGCGGTGGACAGCCGGAGCTCTACCGCGTGCTGAACCGTCCGTCGCTCGCCGGCCGGGAGTGGTTCCGCAACGTGCTGTGGGCGCCGAACGTCGAGGACGGCTACAGCTCGGTGTCGTTCCCCACCTTGCGCGCAGCCGCGCGCGAGGGTGCGACGGCGCTCGATGCCGAGCTCGCCCGCATCGTGCGAGAGCTCGCGACCGTCCGCGGCGAGGCGAGGTAGCCTTGCGCGAGCTCGCCGTCCTGTTCCGGCGCTTCCTGCGCCACAAGTGGACCTTGCTCGCGGGCTTCGCGTGCATCCCGCTCGCATCGCTCGGCGACGTCTGGATCACGCGTCTCATCGGCCAAGCGCTCGACCGCCTGCGCACCGGCTCCGACACGGACTTCCTCGTCGGTCTGTTCTGGATGCTGCTCGGAGTCTCGCTCCTGCGCGGAACCTTCCGCTTCCTGCAGCGCTGGTGGCTGGTGTGCGTGTCGCGCTGGGTCGAGGTGCGCCTGAAGCAGGACCTGTTCGACAAGCTCGTGTCCCTGCCGACGTCATTCCACGTCCGCAATCGCTCCGGGGATCTCGTCTCGCGCCTCACGAGTGACGTCGAGAACGTGCGCATGTTCCTGGGCCCCGGCCTGATGTACGTGGCGGGTGCGCTGGTCATGGTGCCCGCGAGCCTCGGCTACCTGCTCGTGCTCGACTGGACCGTCGCACTGTGGATGGTCGTGCCGCTGCTGTGCATGGGCGCCGGCATGTGGTGGATGTCGGCACGCCTCGAGAAGCACTCGCTAGCGGTGCAGGAGACGCTCGCCGAGATCGGGCATCGCGCGCAGGAGAGCTTCGCCGGTACGCGCGTGGTGAAGGGCTACAGTCGCGAGGAACAGCAAGCTGCACGCTTCGAGCAGAGCTCGCGTCGCAATCTCCACCACCAGATCGAGCTCGCGCGTGCGCGAGGCATCACGCACGCGATCACGTACACGAGCAAGGACCTCACGCTGCTGCCGATCCTGCTCGTCGGCGGTCTGGCGATGATCGATCGCTCGCTGCCCGCGGGCGACCTGTTCATGTTCATCGACCTCACGGCCAAGGTCTTCTGGCCGATCATCGCGCTCGGCTGGATGGCGGGCGTGTACCCGCGCAGCGTGGTCAGCGCGCGGCGGATCCGCGAGTTGCTCGATACTCCCCGCGAGATCGACGAGCCGCAGGAGCCAGTCGAGCTGCCCGCCGTACAGGGCCGCATCGAGCTGCGCGGCGCGACGTTCACCTATCCCGGCGCTGCCGCGCCTGCGGTCGTCGGCATCGACCTCGTCGTGCCCGCCAACAGCGTGCTGGGCGTCGTCGGGCCCACGGGGTCCGGAAAGAGCACGCTGCTCAACTTGCTCGCGCGCATCTTCGATGCGCAGGGCGAGGTGCGGCTCGACGGCGTGAACGTGAAGCGCTTGCCGCTCTCGACGTTGCGCGGAGCGCTGGGCTACGTGCCGCAGGACAGCTTCCTGTTCAGCGATACATGGCGAAACAACGTCGCGTTCGGTGCGGAGCGCGAGCTCGACGACGCCGAGATCGACGACCTCGCGCGGCGTTCCTGCATGACGGGCGAGCTCGAGCGTTTCCCCAAGGGCAGCGACCAGAAGATCGGCGAGCGCGGCGTGACGCTCTCCGGCGGCCAGCGCCAGCGCACGTGCATCGCGCGCGCGCTCGCCCGCGATCCGCGCGTGCTCGTGCTCGACGACTCGCTCAGCGCCGTCGACACCGAGACCGAGTCGCAGCTCGTCCACAACCTCAAGTCCGCGAGCCACGGCCGCACGGTGATCCTCTCCGCGCATCGACTCTCGACCGTGCGCCACGCGGACCAGATCGTCGTGCTCGAAGAAGGGCGCATCGTCCAGCGCGGTACCCACGCCGAGCTGCTCGCGCTCCCGGGCTGGTACGCCGACACCTGGAAACGCCAGCAGGCGCAGCAGGAGCTCGCGGGCCTGTGAAGAAGCCGAGCGTCAAGGCCAAGCGCCCGCAGTCTGACGAGGACGATGACTCCCCCGAGGAGTTCGTCGCGGGCAAGGTGTGGGATGCGCGGCTCGCGCTGCGCCTCGCGCGCGAGGCCCGCCCCCACTGGAAGCTCTTCGCCGGGACGTTCTTCGTGCTCTCGGCGCTGTTCGCTCTCGAGCTCGCCGGCCCGTGGATCCTCGGTCGCGCCATCGACGGTCCGGTCATGGGTGCGATCGCCGAGCGCTCGGTCACGCCCGACGCGCCGGTCTCGCGCGAGCGCGTGAACGAGCTGTGGCTGTGGGCGGCGGCCTATCTGGGCTGCGCGGCGCTCATGGCCGGATTCCGCTACCTCGAGGTCGCGCACCTCGGTCGCACGGGCCAGACCGTGATCGCCGACCTGCGCGCCAAGGTCTTCCGGCACATCCAGAAGCTCGAGCTGGCGTGGTTCGACAAGCGGCCGACCGGCTCGCTCGTCACGCGTGTCACGAGCGACATCGAGAACCTGAACGAGATGTTCACGTCAGGCCTCGTCACGCTCGGGTTCGACTTCATCCGCATCGCGGTGCTGCTCGTGGTGCTGTTCGTGCTGCAGTGGAAGCTCGCGCTCGTCGTGACCCTGCTGATGCCGCTGCTCGTCGGCGTCAGCCTCGTGTTCCGCGGCGGGGCACGCAACGCGCACCGCGACGTGCGCGGACGCCTGTCGCGGCTGAACGGCTACCTGCAGGAGGTGCTGTCCGGGGTGCGCGTGGTGCAGGTCTTCCGGCGCGAGAACCGCGTCAGCGGGCGCTTCGCGGAGCTCCTCGATCGCTACCTCGTCGCCAACGTTCGCACGATCCTGCTGTTCGCGTTGTTCTTCCCCGCCCTCGACCTCGTCGTCAACGGCATCCAGGCCGCCACCATCTGGGCCGGCGGCGTCGACATCGCCTCGGGCGCGCTGCAGGTGGGCCTGTTCTTCCAGTTCTGGCTGTACGTCAACAAGCTGCTGGACCCGGTGCGCGAGCTGGGCGAGCGCTACAACATCCTGCAGTCGGCCTTCGCTTCGTCGGAGCGCATCTTCCAGGTGCTCGACACGCAGCCCGCGATCGTCTCGCCTCCGCCCGAACGCGCCCGTCTGCCCGCACCGCGCGCCGGACACGTGCGCTTCGAGAAGGTGAGCTTCGAGTACCTCGCGGGAACGCCCGTGCTGCAGGACGTCAGCTTCGAGATCCCGCCGGGCGCGACCGTCGCGGTCGTCGGAGCGACGGGCGCGGGCAAGACCACGCTCGTCAACCTGCTGCTGCGCTTCTACGAGCCCAGCGCGGGCCGGATCACGATCGACGGCGTCGACCTGCGCGACTTCGACCTCTCGGCGCTGCGCGCGCAGTTCGGTCTCGTGCTGCAGGAAGACTTCCTGTTCGCGGGCACCGTGCGCGAGAACCTCGTCATGGAGCGCACGGACGTGAGCGAAGAGTCCCTCCAGCGCGCTCTCGAGGCGAGCCGCGCTGCACAGGTCATCGCGCGCCTGCCCGGCGGCCTCGAAGCACCGGTGGCAGAGCGCGGGGCGACCCTCTCGACGGGCGAGCGGCAGCTGCTCGCCATCGCACGGGCACTGGCGGGCAACCCGCACTTCGTCGTGCTGGACGAGGCGACCGCGAGCGTCGACTCGGAGACCGAGCACAAGATCGAGGAAGCGAAGGAGAACCTGCTGCAGGGTCGCTCCGCGCTGGTGATCGCCCACCGCCTCTCCACGGTGCGTCGGGCCGACACGATTCTCGTCATGCACCGCGGCCAGCTGCGCGAGAGCGGGACTCACGACGAGCTCCTGCGACGCGGCGGGATCTACGCGCGGCTCTACACGCTGCAGTTCGAGCACGCTGGCTAGGGAGCGACCGGGACGGTCACTTCGCGTCGCGAGCGCTCGCGAATCGCGCACGCAGGTCGCGCAGCTCGGCGTCGTCCTGCTCGGAGAGCAGTCCATCGAGCAAGCCGAGGCCCTCTTCGAGCCGCCGCGCCCGTTCCTCGGGCGTGTTCGACTTCATCCCAAGTTCCGCCACCACGACGGCGAGGCGCCGCCGCAGGTCGCGGTCCTCGGCATCGAACACTCGAGCGGCGCGATAGGCGCTCTCCGCGAGCTCCCAGTGCCCCAGGTACTGGCGAATCGCGCCGGCCAGAAGGTCCGCGCGATAGCGCTCTTGCGCGTTGCCGCGCCTCGAGACTCCCTCGAGGAGTCGCAGCGCGCGCTCGATGTCCTCGCCCACGGACGCCGGCACGCGCGCGCGCTGCGGCAGGCCGTCGAGCGAGCGCCGGGCGCGGCGGTACGAGAGGTCCGCCGCCAAGAGCTTCA
>CAITGX010000107.1 GCA_903892045.1 uncultured Planctomycetota bacterium
AACCCACATGCGCGCGGCGTGCCACTCAGCGGGCAGCGTGAACCAGCAGCGCGTGTCGGCGCGCTCGGTGGCGGCGGTGAGCAGCGAGCCGACGAGCAGAGCAGCGACTCCGGCCGCGTCGCCGTTGTTGCGCCGCACGCTCTCGGCCACCGCGTTGGTCGCGATGAGCTTCATGGCGCCGCGCAGGGCCGAGCGCGCGGCGAGCCAGCCCATGCGGTCCTCGAGGTTGCGCGCGGCGACGTCGTTGACGTTCTCGACCTGCGAGGTGCGCAGCGGAGCGCCGTCGTCGACCACGAGCTCGAAACTGCTGGCGAGACCGGGGCGAGGCACGAAGCGCGGCACGCTGAACTGCGCGAGGCCCGCGGGCGTCATCAGCGCGACCGTGTCCTCGACCTTGTAGGGCCCGAGGCCGAGTCCGCCGAGCACCACGATCGAGGCGGCGTCCTGCGGCAGCTTCGAAGGCTCGCCGAAGCGCTCGACGAGGCCCGGCAGCTCGTCGTCGTAGCGCAGGCGCGTCGCGATGCGCACCAGCGCGCGGCCGGCGAGCTCGAGGCCGAGCTCCTTCTCCGCCATGCGCTTGTAGTCGATGAAGGCCTCGTCGTAGCGGCCCTGCAGCTCGTAGCTGATCGCGGAGAGCAGGTGCCCGAAGCCGCCGGCGGCGTACTTCTTCTGGTACAGCCCCTCCTCGGTCTCGAGCAGCTTGTTGGCGCGCCGCGTCTCGACGTACACGCCGTCGAGGTTGCCGCGCGCGAGGTAGGTGAGCGCGAGCGCGTTGTGCACCTGCACGCGCTCGTAGCCCTCGCCCTGGTAGTCCTTGACGCCCTCGTTGATCACCAGCGACCCGACGGCCTCGCCGAGGTTCGCCGGGCCGATCAGGGCGCGCTCCTCGAGCTCGCGCACCGCCTCCACGGCGCCGTCGAGCGCGCGCTGGGCCTCGTCCCAGTTGCCGCGCGTGAGCTCGACCATGCCGACCTCGGCCCCGCGCAGGAAGGGCGAGCCGATCGTGCGCTTGTCCTCAAAGCCAGTGCGCGCCTCGTCGAAGCGCCCGGCCTCGAACTGCCCCACGGCGGCCACATGGCGCGCGGTGGTCGAGATGCAGCTGGAGCCGAGGACCGCGAGCCCGAGGGCCAGGGCGAGCAGCCGACGGGGGCGCTGAAGGAGCGGGCGGGACATGCTGAGGGTCGCGGGAGCGAAGGGGACGCGCACCCCGCCTCGGGCAACTTGGGTGCCAAGGCCGCGGGGGGCCTCCGGACGCGCGCGGGAGGGCCCGCGCGCCCCTCGGCGGGGACGCGTGTCCTCTATAGACTGCACACTCCGCGCTCCGTTCTCCACGGTCCGCTGGACGCAGGCCGAGCGCTCCGCGTGCGGCCCGCCCGCCCCACCCGCCCGCCCCTCCATGCACCAGCCGAGCCTGATCGACGAGGGCCCGAAGGCCGCTGCGACCACGCCGATGATGGCGCAGTACCTGCGGGCCAAGAAGGAGCAGCCGGGCGCGCTGCTCTTCTTCCGCATGGGCGACTTCTACGAGCTCTTCGGGGAGGACGCGGTCACCGCCAGCCGCGAGCTCGGCATCACGCTCACCTCGCGCGACAAAGGCACCCAGGCGCTCCCCATGGCCGGGGTGCCGGTCAAGGCCCACGAGGCCTACCTGATGCGCCTCGTCCGCAAGGGCTTCAAGGTCGCGATCTGCGAGCAGATGGAGGACCCGCGCACGGCGAAGGGCCTCGTCGACCGTGCGATCGTGCGCGTCGTCACCGCCGGGACGATCACCGAGGAGGAGGCGCTCGACGCGCGCGCCAACAACTTCCTCGCGGCGCTGCACGTGCAGGGAGCGAAGGCCGGCCTCGCGTGGGTCGACGTCTCGACCGGCCGCTTCCTCGTGAGCGAGGTGCCCGCGCGCGACGTCGAAGGCGAGCTGGCGCGCATCGGACCGGCGGAGGTGCTGTGCGCGACGACGCTCGGCGAGCGCGCGCCGGAGATCGCCGAGTCTCTCGAGCGCATGCAAGGACTGTGTCGCAGCGAGCGCGAGGAGTGGCGCTTCGAGCGCGCCACGGCTCTGCGCGCGCTCTCACGGCACTTCAAGGTGCAGACCGTCGAGGGCTTCGGCCTCGAGGAAGACTCGCTCGCCGTCCCGGCCGCGGGCGCGCTGATCGAGTACCTCGAGGAGACGCAGCGCTCGGCGTGCGAGCACGTGCGGCGCATCGAGAAGGTCGAGACGTCCGAGTTCCTCGTGCTCGACCGCGCGACGCGCTCGTGCCTCGAGCTCGTCGTCACCCAGCGCGAGGGTCGCACCGAGGGCACGCTGCTCGAGGCGCTCGACGCGACGCTCACGCCCATGGGCGGGCGACTGCTGCGCGCGTGGCTGCTCGCGCCGCTGCGCCAGCCCGAGGCCATCCTGCACCGCCAGCGCGGCGTCGCGGAGTTCGTCGAGGGACCGTTCCTGCGCGAAGACGTGCGCGAGCTCCTGCGCGGCGTGCTCGACATCGAGCGCCTCGTCGCCAAGGTCTCGACCGGCCGCGCCAACGCGCGCGATCTCGTCGGCCTCGCCAACTCGCTCGCGCTCGTGCCGCAGCTGCGCGCCAAGCTCGAGGCGGTCTACTCCAAGGTGCTCGGAGAGCTGCTCGCGCGGCTCGACCCGCTCGAGGACGTCAGCGCGCGCATCCAGCGCACGCTGGTCGACGCGCCGCCGCTCTCGCTCAAGGACGGCGGCATGGTGCGGCCGGGCTTCTCCGCGGAGCTCGACGAGCTCGTGCAGATCGCCGGCGACGGCAAGACGTGGATGGCGCGCTTCCAGGCCGACGAGATCGCGCGCACGGGCATGACGGGCCTGAAGGTCGGCTTCAACTCGGTCTTCGGCTACTACCTCGAGGTGCCGCGTGGGCAGGTCGACCGC
>CAITGX010000108.1 GCA_903892045.1 uncultured Planctomycetota bacterium
CCCGCGCGGCGAGGAGTTCTGCGATGCGGCGACGAAGACGCACATCAACGATGATCCCGCTGGCTACTACGACTATGCGCTCAGCTTCGTGCTGCTGTTTCAGCTGCACCAGCACATCGCGACCCAGATCCTGCACCAAGACCCGCGCGACACGAACTACTACGGTTCGAAGGAAGTGGGGGAATTCCTGCGCGGCATCCTCACTCCCGGCTCGAGCCGCGACTGGCGCGAGGTGCTGCGCGAGGCCACCGGCTCGGACCTCTCGGCGCGGGCCATGGTCGAGTATTTCGAGCCGCTGCGCCTGTGGCTGGTCGAGCAGAACCGCGGTCGCACCTGCACGCTGGCCGATCTCTAGGGAGCGGGAACTTCTTTCCCGGGGCCGAGCGCGCCTGAGCGCAGTAGGCTTCGGCACAGGAGCCATGCAGTACGGCAAGAAGGTCGTGGTCGTGATGCCCGCGTACAACGCGGCCTCGACCCTCAAGAAGACCTGGGACGAGGTCATGGCTCAGGGCGTCGTGGACCTCGTCGTCGTCGTCGACGACGGGAGTCGCGACGAGACCGTGGCGATCGCGAGCACGCTGCCGAACACGGTCGTGCACGTGCACCCGAAGAACCGCGGCTACGGAGGCAACCAGAAGAGCTGCTACCGCATCGCGCTCGACGCCGGGGCCGACATCGTGATCATGGTGCACCCTGACTACCAGTACACGCCGCTGCTGATCCCGGCGATGAGCTCGATGATCGCCAACGGGCTCTACGACTGCGTGCTCGGCTCGCGCATCCTCGGAGGGCGCGCGCTCGCCGGCGGCATGCCGATCTGGAAGTACGTCTCGAATCGCTTCCTCACGGCAGCGGAGAACGCTCTGATCGGCGCGAAGGTCAGCGAGTATCACACCGGCTATCGCGCCTTCTCGCGGCGGCTGCTCGAGCGCGTCGACACCTCGCGGAACAGCGAGGACTTCGTGTTCGACAACCAGATGCTGGCGCAGATCGTGTGGCACGGCTTCACGATCGCCGAGGTCTCTTGCCCCACGAAGTACTTCCCAGAGGCGAGCTCGATCAACTTCTCGCGCAGCGTGAAATACGGCTTCGGCTGCCTCGGCGTGGGCCTCTCGTTCCGGCTCGCGAAGCTCGGCCTCGTGCCGTCGGCGCTCTTTCCGCGCTAGCGCCCGCTCGCCGGCAGCGGGTTGCGCGGGAGCGGCTGCGGCAGGTTGGCGATCACGTGCAGCAGGCCGGCGATGGCGCCGGAGCCGAGCGCGAGCTCGCGCGGGTGCACGTTGTCGAGCGTGTCGCGCTCGCAATGGTGGTGGTCGAAGTAGCGCTCGTCATCGGGACGGAACCCGACCAGCGGAACGCCCGCGCGCGCGAGGGGGCCGATGTCGACGCCGCCGCCTCCGACGCGCAGCGCATTCGCGCTCGCCGTGTCGAGCAGCTCGACGATCGCGCGCAGCGACTCGAAGGCGCGCGGGTTGGCGTCGGTCGCGAAGCCGCGCGGCGTGAAACCGCCGGCGTCGGACTCGAGCGCGAGCACGTGGCGCTCGAGCTCGCCGGCGTGGTCACGGTAGTAGGCCTCGGCGCCGCGCGCGCCATTCTCCTCGTTCATGAACAGCACCACGCGGATCGTGCGCCGCGGCCTCAGGCCACGCGCGAGGATCAGGCGGGCGGCCTCGAGCGAGTGCGTGCAGCCCGCTCCGTCATCGTGGGCCCCGTGGCCGACATCCCACGCGTCGAGGTGGCCGCCGACGACGACGAGCTCGCCTTCGGCTCCATGACCGGGAATCTCGCCGACCACGTTGTGCGAGAGGACATCGGGCAGCGTGCGACAGGAGAGCTGCAGGTTGACGCGCACGCGCTCGCCGGTGGCGACGCGTGCCGCGAGCAGGTCGGCCGCACGCGTGCTGAGCGCGGCGGTGGGGAGCGGCTCGACGTCGGCGTCGTAGCGCATCGCTCCCGTGTGGGGGTGGTCGTCGAGCGCCATGGTCATCGAGCGAACGAGAGCCGCGCGGGCGCCGGCGCGCGCGGCCTCGCTCGCGCCGCGGCTGCGCTGGTCGACGGCGCCCCCGTAGGCCGCGAAACAGTCGTGCTGCGCGGGATCCATGGGGCGGTTGAAGAGCACGATCTTGCCGCGCGCCTCCGCGGCGCGGGCGCGCAGCTCCTCGAAGCTCGTCACGACCAGCACGTCGCCGCTCACCCCGCCCGGAGGCGTGGCGACGCTTCCACCGAGCGCGAGGATCGGCAGCCGCTCCTCGGGAAGGCCGTCCGCATCCAGGATGCGCAGCGACTCCGTCTCGCCGCGCTCCCAGTGGGGCACGAGGACCGGCTCCAGCCGCACGTTGGAGAGGCCGATCGCGCGCATGGTGCGCTCGCCCCACGCGACCGCGCGCGCCGCTCCGGCGCTGCCCGAGAGGCGCTTGGGCGCCGTGCGGCACAGATCGGAGAGGATCGCGTAGCTCTGCCCCTTGCTGAGCGAGTCGCGCACGAGCGCCTCGACCTCGGTGCGGTAGGGGGCGAGGTCGAGCGCCGGCGCCGCCGTCGGCGCAAGCGCGGGCGGCTGCGGGCTCGCCGTCGCGTCGGGGCGGCTGCTCGCGCACGCGAGGGTCACGGAAACAAGCGCGAGAACGGAGGCGAGACGCGCGAGGTTCATGGCGCAGGATTCTACAATCGCTGCGCCCGAGCCACCGCGATGAGCGCCAACGTCGAGATCCTGCACGAGGACGAGCACCTGCTCGTCGTCCTGAAGCCCTCCGGGCTGCTCTCGGTGCCCACGCCGGGCGCCGAGGGCCGCACCGTGCTCGACGCCGTCCGCGAGCAGGGCTACGTGGTCTCGCCCGTGCACCGGCTCGACCGCGAGGTGTCCGGAGCGCTGCTGCTCGCGCGCGACCCCGAGACGCGCAAGGGGCTCGAAGAGCTGTTTCGCGAGCGCACCGTGCGCAAGTTCTACTGGGCGCTCGTGCTCATGGGCCCGAAGCACGATCAGGGCACGATCAACTTTCCGATCCTCGAGGACGGCGCGCAGGCGCGCGTGTCCGCGATCGGGAAGCCGGCGCGCACGAACTACCGCGTGCTCGCGCGCGGCATGGCGGCCAACGAGGTCGAGGTCGAGCTCGTGACCGGCCGCTACAACCAGATTCGCCTGCACTTCGCGCACTCGGGCTGGCCGCTCGTCGGCGATCGCAAGTACGGCAAGTTCAAGCAGGACCCGTTCCGCTTCCCGCGCGTCGCGCTGCACGCGCGACGACTCGAATTCGTGCATCCCCGCACCGGCGCCCCGCTCGTCGTGGAAGCGCCGCTGCCTCCCGACCTCGCGCAGCTGCGCGAGCTCGTCTTCAGCGTGCCGCGCGAGCAACAGCGCAAGCGTCGCGGCCCGCCGCCGCCGGCCTAGGGATCGCTGCGGGAGCTACTTGGGCTCCGGTCCGGCGACACGCCAGCGCGCCGGATCCTCGCAGGCCATGTCGAAGCCCCGCGGCCCCTTCACGACGCGACCCTTGACCCACACGAAGTTCTGCACGAACTCCTCGTCATCGCGCTTGTCGAGCCCGAGGCTCTCGTACTTCGCGACGTGCTCGCGAGCGAACTTGGCCCGGAAGGCGGGCTGCTTGTCGCCGGTGCGGAAGAGCACGGTCACGCTGCCGTCGTCCTCGCGGAAGATGCGCTGGATCGAGCCGAAGATCTCGACGTCCTCGCCCTTGGCGGAGGTCGCGAGTGCGCGCTCGAGCTCGTGCGGCATGTCCGCCGCGGCCACGTGCGCGGCATCCTTCGCGACGGCCGCGCGGTAGTTCTCGATGGCCTCCGCGCGCGCGTCCCACCACGGCAGGAGCTTCTCGTAGGGCCGCTTCGCGCTGCGCGCACCCTCGGTCTTCGGCACGTTGACGCCCGGATCCCAGATGCCGCGTTGCGCGTTGCGCGCGCGCGCCTGCGCGGCGACGAACAGGTCGTGGCACACGAGGTCGTTGCCGTACTTGTTGAAGTAGGGGCTCTTGCCGAGCTCGACGAGCAGCAGGTTGAAGTTGCGCCCGTCGGGCAGGATCAGGTGGCACAGGAGCCGTCCGTAGACGTCGCGCTCCTCGCGGTCCTGCGCGAACTTCAGGCCGACCTTGGTCTTCTCGCCCGGCTTGGCAAGGGCGGCGAAGAACTCGACGGCCCACTGGGCGCAGTCCTCGCCGAACACGGTCGAGGGCTTGGTGGGGTCGGTGCTGTTGGTGGCGAACTTCTCCTCGGTGTCGACGCAGGAGAGCCGCAGCTTCTCGAGCTTGCCGCCGCGCAGGATGTGGACGGTGTCGCCGTCGACGACCTTCTCGACGTCGAAGAGCTCCGTCGGCGGGACCGGCTTCCAGCCGGAGGTCGCCTCGACCGTCGTGGTCGCGCCGCCGGCGGACTGGCCGTCCCCGCAGGCCGCGGAGAGCTGCAGGGGCGCCAGCGCCAGTGCGAGCAGGACGGGGACGAAGGGCAGCGTGCGGCGGGCGGGGGTGGTCAGGCGCATGGAATCCTCGTGGGGCCGTCATCTTGCGACCTGCACAAGCGGTCGTCGCGCGCTCTTTATCGAAAACCTCCGTTCCGTACGATCTCCGAACCATGAGCGACACGCACAGCGGCGAGATGCCCGTCGAGAATGCCCCCGAACGCCCTGCCGGAGGCCTCGTCTTGCGCGGCACGCCGGTCTCCCCCGGTCTCGCGCTCGGGCCGATCCACCGCAAGGACCACGACCTCGACAACGCCTCGCTCGAGCGCATCCCGCGCGAGGCCGTCGAGCGCGAGCTGAACCGCTTCCACAAGGCCCTCGGCGACGCGCGCGCGCAGCTCGTCGACCTCAAGGAGAAGCTCGCCGGCAAGGTCCCGACCGAGGACGCGCGCATCCTCGACGTGCACGTCGCCTACCTCAAGGACTCGGTGTTCCACTCGGACGTCGAGAACCTGATCCTCGGCGAGCAGCTGTGCCTCGAGGCCGCGATCGCCAAGGTGATCGCCGACTTCGACCGCATCTTCAAGCTCGTGCAGAACGAGACGCTGCGCGAGCGCGCCGTCGACCTGCGCGATGTCGGCATTCGCGTGCTGCGGCATCTCGAGCGTCCCGCGGGCGAGGGCGCGAGCGCGGCGCCGCGCCCGAAGGACTACGTGCTCGCGGCCAAGGAACTCTCGATCGTCGACATGTTCAATGCCCAGGGCGAGCACGTGCTCGGCATCCTGACCGAGGCCGGTGCGCTCACCAGCCACGCCGCGATCCTCGCGCGTTCCATGCGCATTCCCACGATCACGGCCGTGGCCGGGCTGCTCGATACGGTGCGCGAAGGTGACTTCGCCATCGTCGACGCCAGCGAGGGCCTCGCGCGCATCAATCCCGACGAGATGGTGCGTGCGCAGTACGGCGAGACGCACGCCGAGACGCCCGTGGTCGAGGACGATGGCTGGAGCGCGCGCGACGTGCGCACGGCCGATGGCACGCAGGTGCGGCTGTTCGCCTCGTGCGGCAACTTGCCGGAAGTGCAGGCTGCGCGCGCGCTTGGCGCCGAGGCCATCGGCGTCTACCGCACGGAGCTCCTGTTCCTCGTCGACAAGGAGGCGCCGAGCGACGAGACGCTCGCTCAGCACTACGCATCCGTCGTCGCCGCCGCCGGTGGCGCGCCGGTGACGTTCCGCCTGCTGCATGCGGATTCGGGCATGGGCCTGCCGTTCCTGCACGATGCGCGCGAGGCGAATCCGGCGCTCGGTCGCGTCGGCGTGCGCGCGCTGCTCTCGCGCGAGCTCGTGCTGCGTCGCCAGCTCGCCGCGATCCTGCGCGCGGGCGCGGGTGGGCCGGTGCGCATCGCGCTGCCGTTCGTGACGGACTGCGGCGAGCTGCGGCGCGTCAAGGAGATCCTGTTCGAGGAGAAGCTCGAGCTGCGCAAGCGCGGCACTCCGTTCGCGGACAAGCTGCCGATCGGCGTGATCATCGAGCTTGGCGCAGCGCTGCTCGGCGCGCAGGACCTCGCGCGCGAGTCGGACTTCGTGCTCGTCAACCTCGATGCGCTCACGCAGCACCTGCTCGGCGTCGATCGCGACAACTCCGACCTGCGCGCGTGGTTCGAGGCGCTGCATCCGTGCGTGCTGCGCGGAGTGAAGTCGCTCGTCGACGCGTGCGAGGAATTGCAGCGACCGCTCGGCGTGTTCGGCGTGACTGCGGTGCGGCGCCACAACCTGCCGTTCCTCGTCGGCGCGGGGGTGCGGGAGTGGAGCGCGGAGCCCGGCGAGCTGCGCTCGGTCGCGCACGAGTTCGACCGCATTCCGCTGCGGCAGGCGCAGACGGCCGCGCACGCGCTGCTGTCGAGTTCCTGCCAGGCCGAGACTCTGTCGCTGGTCGAGGGCTGGAAGCACGGCTACGCGCGCTCCTGAGTGGCCTGGGGCCGCGGCCCGGCGTCGGGCCGGCTCCGGACGTGGTGCCGGGCGGCTCGGCGGGGCCGGCCTGCTCGGCGGCGCCGGGGCCGTTGCCAACAGGCCCCACAGACTGGCCGGCTCTCGTGGAAAGTCGGTGGGTTCGGGGTGGGGGGTGGGTGGGGGATTTGTGGAAAAATCGTGGAAGGAACCACATCTGGCGATTGAACCGTGTTTCAACACCAGATAGTGTGTGCCCCGCCGCAGCCGGGCCGATTTTGACGTTCGTCCAAAACCCGGACGCGACACCCCAACCGCAGCCGTCCCTGGCAGGACAAGAGGCCGCGACCGTGATCGACGAGAAGGACCGTTTCTACTCCCGTCTCGCCACCATCCCCGGGATCCACCCCATGCCGTCCATCGGCGACTGGATCCTCCTGCGCGTGGAGCGTCCCAACGACGTGGCCCGCAAGGTGACCCGCCGGCTCATCCCCGGCATCGTCAGCGTTCCGCGCCACATCGACGGCGCGGTGCGCGTGGTCGTCAGCGACCCCAAGACGAACGAGCGCGTCCTGCGCGCGCTCAAGGAAGCCGTCGCCTGATTTCGCCGCGCTGTCGCGAACTGGCGCGCCCGCGTGGCGCGCCGACGCGACGAGCGCTGGCTCCGATGCGAGCGAACGAGGCGCGCGACGCTTCGTGACGAGGGTCGTGCCGGCCAAGGCGAGAGCGCGTTCTCTCGTTCGATTCCGGTGGCGCTAGCCGCGCGCTCGCCCGACGCGCCCCCCGGTTGGGCTCCGGGCGTCTCCCAGCCCCCGATCTCGACCCGGCGAGCTTCGCCGCGCGCTGGATCCTTGCCCACTGGTCGACGATTTCGAGCTCTCCCTCCATGCCGCGCCGCGTCCGCCATCGCTATTCGGCCAAGACCGCCGACAAGTACGTGCTGTACCAGAAGGCCGTGCAGTCGCCGGAGACCGACATCGCGCTCATCCGCCGCATCTTCCGTGGCGAGCGCGGTCGCGAGCCGCGCCACCTGCGCGAGGACTTCTGTGGCACCGCGCTGATCTCGGCCGAGTGGGTGCGCGGGCATCGTGCGAACACGGCGGAGGGCTTCGACCTCGATCCCGAGCCGCTCGCGTGGGGGCTTGCGCACAACTGCGACGGCGTCGACCTCGCGCGACTTGAGCTGCACGAGCTCGACGTACGCGCGGCCGGCTCGCGCCGTCCCGACGTGCGCATCGCGTTCAACTTCTCCTACTGGGTGTTTCACGAGCGCCCGACGCTGCTCGAGTACTTCCGGAACGCGCGGCGCTCGCTCGCCAAGGACGGGCTGTTCCTGATCGACCTCTACGGCGGCCTCGACGCGCCGGCGGAGCTCGAGGAGCGGCGGCGCTGCGGCGGCTTCACGTACGTCTGGGACCAGCACCGCTACTGGCCCGGCACGGGCGAGTACACCTGCTTCATCCGCTTCGAGTTCCCCGATGGGAGCGAGCTCAAGGCCTTCCGCTACGACTGGCGCCTGTGGACCTTGTGCGAGCTGCGCGACCTGCTCGTCGAGGCCGGCTTCTCCAAGGTCGAGCGCTACTTCGAGGGCTCGGGCGAGAAGGGCGACGGGGACGGCATCTTCCGGCGCGGCCTGCGGGGCGAGAACTGCGCCGGCTGGCTCGCCTACCTCGCGGCCTGGGCCTGAGCAGCCGCTTCAACTCGCGGCCGCAGTCTGCCGGTCAGCGCGACTCCGGCGCGACGGCCGAACGCACGGAACCCTGCTCGTCGATCTCGAGCTCCCACGGCGCGGTCACGTGCCAGCGCACGTGGTCGGGCAGGTCGACCTGCTCGCCGGGCGGCAGGACATCGACGACGCGTCGGTCCTCGTCGCCGCGCTCGCGCAGGGCGAGCAGCACGAGCACGCGCGGCTGGTCCGGGAAGTCGCGCGCGAGCTCGCGCAGGTGCTCGCGGCAGTGGTCGCAGTCGACGCGGTAGAGCACCCACAGCGCCTCGGTGGGCAGCTTGCGCGTGTCGATCCAGCGCGCGAGCTCGGTGTCGTGGATCGAACGTCCGACCCAGGTCGATGGGTCGAACGTGGCGTGTTCCGTGCGCGGTGCAGGGCGCTCCTGCTCGGTGCTCGGCTCGCAGGCGGGTGCGAGCGCGAGCAGGAGCAGGAAGAGCAGCGCGGGACGCAGCGCGCGCACGCTAGTCGCCGTGGCGCGTCGCCGAGCGCACGACGCCGCCCTCGAGCACGAGCTCCCACGGCGGAAGTTCCGGCCCGACGACCCACGTGACTTCCTTGGGCAGCGCGGCCTGCTCGCCGGGCGGCTTGATCTTCACGACCTGCTCCGTCTCGTCCTTGTCCGTCGCGAGGCGCACGAACACGTAGAGCTTCGGGTCGTTGGCGAAGTTGGCTTCGAGCGCCTTCAGGTAGTCGGCGCAGTGCGAGCAGGTCTCGAGGTACAGGATCCACGTGCCGTCCTCGGGGTAGGCGCGCGTGTCCATCCACACCGCGAGGTCGGTCTCGTGGATCGACTTGCCGATCCACTCCGGCGGACGCAGGCGTGCCCAGCGCGGCAGGGAGTCCGGCAGCTTCCACTTGCCGCTCGCGTCGAAGCTCGGCACGAGGAAGCCGTCGGCGGAGTTCGGGCGCGCGTTGGCGGGCGGCGTGTTGGTCTTCGGCAGCTGCGGGAGCGCCGGCGGCGTCGGGAGCTTGGGCGTGCTCGTCGCGCTCTCGCCGGTGGAGGTCGAACTCGGTTGGGTGACGGGCGCGTCCGTCGCCGGAGTCGCGGGCTTGCGGCGCGCGCCGTCGATCAGCGGCAGGGCCACGAAGGGCACCACCGCGCCGACGATGGCAGCGAGCGCGACGCGCGCCATGGGCAGCGGTGCCGCGGGGATCGCCTGCCACGGCCGCGTGAAGAGCAGGAACGCGAACAAGCTGCCGTCGATGGCGAGCATCGCGTACGGCGAGAGCGAGATCGCGCCGCCGAAGCAGCCGCAGCTCGTCGAGCCCTCGGCGATGAGCTTCAGCAGCACGCCGACGAAGATCGTGAGCAGCGCGCTCACGAGCCACCAGCCGACGCGCGGCACGAACAGAGCGATGAGCGCGAAGCTGAGCTCGACCGCGACGATCAACTGGAAGTTGAGCTGCTCGCCGAGCGCCTGCGACAGCGGGTTCTCGCGGATGAAGACCGGAATGTCGGCCGGGGATCCCGCGACGAGCTTGATCAGCGCCACGCCGAGGATCCACAGGGCGGGCAGGCGCACCGCGAGGGGGCTGAGCTTGGCGAACGGGTGGTCGGCGGGCTTCATGGGGCTAGGGTGCGGGCTCGTGGGGGGCGGTTCAAGCGCGGCCTTCGTGCCTACGAGGCGTGCAGCGGGGAGTTGGCGCCTCCTCTCGGCCGGAGGGACTCTCCAACTGGTCCCCGATCCGTCCTCGCGGGCCATGGAGTACCCTTGGCGGCACGATGGAGATGCAGACAGGGGCGCCGCGCGGGGGCGAGCCGGCGGACGAGTGTCCCGGCGAGGTGCTGGAGCGCGAGCGCTGGACCCGCACGCGAGTCGGGCTGGGAGAGCCCGGCGTGCGCTTCGACTGGGAGGCCGCCTTCGGCCGCAAGGCGCGGCGCGTGGTGGACCTCGGCTGCGGCAACGGGCTGTACCTGATCCAGTCGGGCTACGCGCGACCGGACACCGACCACCTCGGGGTCGAGCTCGTGCCGCCGGCGGTGCGCATGGGCAGCCTGCGCGCCGGCCAACGTGGACTCACCAACGTCAAGTTCGCCTGGGGTGACGCCAGTGAGTTCATCTGCGAGCGCGTCGAGCCCGGCTCGCTCGACGAGGTGCATCTCTACCACCCGCAGCCGTACTACGACCGCGCCAAGATCCTCAAGCGCCAGTTGAGCCCGCGGACGTTGCTCGCGATCTGGCTCGCGCTGCGCGCAGGCGGGCTGTTCGTGTTCCAGACCGACAACCCCGAGTACGCGCGCTACGCCCATGAGAACGCAGGCCAGCTGTTCGAGTGGCGCCCCCGCAAGGGGCCGTGGGAGGACGCGCCGGACGGACGCACCCAGCGCGAGCGCGTGGCGCGCTTCCAAGGGCTCGAGATCTTCCGCGTCGAGGCCGCGCGACTGCCGCTGGAGGAACGCGAGGCACGGCGACGCGTGGCGGGGATGATGGAACCCGATTTCGACGCCAACAAGAAGGGTTTCGAGGGGCGCAGCCCCCGCGGGGGCGGCTCCGGACGTCGCGGACCGCGCCGCAGGGCTTGAACTGCGGGCCGGAAGGGGAGAGAGTGCTCGCCCTCGGGCCCGCCGGCCCACCCTCCCGATGGTCGACTGCAAGGACTGCAAGTGGTTCCGTTCGCTGCCCGGTGACACCGTGTGGAAGCGCCGTACTGGCTGCTACCACTCGGAGAACATGGAGCAGAAGCTCTCCGACCCCGTCCATCAGGCGCAGGAGATCCCCGGCGACCACGAGAAGCTCAATGTGCGCGGCGACTGCGCGCGCTTCGAGGGCGCGCCTCGCAAGGGCTCGCTGATCTCGCGCATGCTGACAGCGCTGCGGAGCTAGTCCGGCTGCCGTGGATCGCTGGACGCTCTACGAGCACTGCGTCCAGTCGCCGCGCGATGCCTGCGACTTGCTGCTCCGCGCCCACGGCGGCGCTCCGCGTCGCCTGCTGGAGGACTTCGCGGGCAGCGCGGCGATCGCGCGCGAGTGGACGCGGCGCGGCGGGGCTGCGGTGGCTCTCGATCTCGATGGCGAGGCGCTCGGCAGGGCCTCGGACGAGGTCTCCGCGGTGCGCGCGGATGTGATGGAGCGCGCTCCATTCGCGGAGGGCTCGTTCGACGTCGTGCACGCGGGCAACTTCTCGCTCGGCTACCTGCGGGAGCGCGCCACGCTGCTAGCGTACCTGCGCGAGCGGCGGCGGCTGCTCGCAGGCGGCGGGGTGCTCGTCGGCGACACCTACGGAGGACGCAATGCGTTCGAGCTCGGGGCGTGGGACCGCGAGCGCTTCCTCGAAGGCGGGGTGCGCGTCGTCTCGACGTGGGAGCACCGGCGCGCGGATCCGGTGACGGCGCTGGTCGAGAACGTGCTGCACTTCCGCGTCGAACGCGACGGCGAGCTCGTGGCGCGCCATCCCGACGCGTTCACCTATCGCTGGCGGCTGTGGAGCCTGCCCGAGCTGCGCGATCTCGCGCTCGAAGCAGGCTTTCGAGCCTGCGACGTCTTTCCGGACGCGAGTGGGCCGCTCGCACCGGGTGCCGCGCTCGACCCCGACTTCAGCGTCGCGCTCGTCGCCCGCGCCTGAGCCCGCTCACGGCTGGGCGGCGAGCGTCCGCAGGCGCGCGAGCAACGCCTCGCCGTCCTTTTCGCGCAGCCACACGAGGCGATGCTCCTCGTTCTCGACGAGGCCGCCCGCCGTCCAGTAGCGCAGGAGCTGCTTCACGCGTGCAGCGATGCCGCCGCCCGGCCACTGGTTGCGCTCGCGCATCAGGTCCGCGTACTCGACAAGGAAGCGCGCCGACTCGCCCACGGACACGCGGCGGCCGCTGAAGATCCACGGGTCCGCGAGCGCGCCGCGACCGACCATCGCGAGTCGCGCGCCGGTCTCGCGCCGCAGGCGCTCGAAGTCCGCGTGCGTCTCCACGCCGCCGTTGCCGCACACGGGGATCGAGACGGCGCGCGCCGCGCGCGCGATGCGCGTCCAGTCGACCTCGGGACAGTAGCCCTCGGCGCGCGTGCGGCAGTGCACCGTCAACATCGATGCGCCCCCCTGCTCGGCGGCGCGCGCGAGCTCCTCGACTCGACTCGCGTCGTCGTAGCCCGCGCGGATCTTGGCGGTCACGGGCACGAAAACGGCGCTCGCGACGGCGCGCACGACGCGCTCGACCGCCGCAGGGTCCCTGAGGAGCGCGGAGCCCGCACAGCCCGCGATGGCGCCCTTCGCCGGACAGCCGAAGTTGAGGTCGACGAGCGGAGCGCCCGCGGCGACGGCGTTGCGCGCGGTGGCGGCGAGACGCTCGAGGTCGTTCCCCATGAGCTGCACGCCGACGGGCTGGGGGAAGCGCGAGGGACCGATGTGGCGCCGCACGATCGCGCGCGGCACCGGCGTGGCGTGCACGCGCACGAACTCGGTGAAGGTTCCGCCGAGGTGCTCGGGCGCGTTGCGGGAGAGCACGAGGTCGCGGAAGCAGGGCTCGGTGACGCCCTCCATCGGCGCGAGCAGCCACGGAGCCGTGAACGGCAGCGTGCGGGCGGCGGGGGAGGGCGGGGCGGACGTCATGACGGGGCAGGGAGCCTTGGTTGTACCCTGCGCCCCCGCGCCCTGCGCAGCGTAGAGTCTGGGACTCCATGGCCAGCGCGATCCTCGGCATCCTCAACGTCACGACCGACTCCTACTCGGATGGCGGGCAGTTCCTCGATCCGCAGGTGGCGCTCGCGCACGGCCTGCGGCTCGCGGCGGAAGGCGCGGCGATGGTGGATGTCGGCGCGCAATCGAGCCACCCCGACGCGGCCGACGTGCCCGTCGACGTGCAGGTGGAGCGCCTCGCGCCGGTCGTGGCCGGACTCGTCACGCGCGGCGTGCGCGTGAGCGTCGACACGCATCAGCCGGAGGTGGCGAGCGCGGCGCTGAGGCTCGGTGCACATGCGATCAACGACATCACGGCCTTGCGTGACGAAGGCATGCTCGAGTTGCTCGCGCGCTCGCGCTGCAGCGTGATCCTGATGCACTCGACCTCGAGCGCCGCGCGAGCCGAGCGCGTCCGGCCCGACGAGAGCGACTGGATCGCGCGCCTGCTCGCGTTCTTCCGCGAGCGCATCGCGGCCTGCGAGCAGGCTGGGATCGCCCGCGAGCGCCTCGTCCTCGATCCCGGCATGGGCTTCTTCCTGTCGCGCGACCCGGGCCCGAGCTTCGAGGTGCTGCGGCGCGTGGGCGAGCTGCGCGCGCTCGGGCTGCCCCTGTGCCTCGGCGTCTCGCGCAAGTCGTTCCTCGGCGTGCGCACGGTGCGCGGAGTTCAGGAACGCGGCCCCGCGACGCTCGCGGCCGAGCTGTGGTGCGCCGAGCAGGGCGTCGACTGGATTCGCACCCACGACGTGCGCGCGCTGTCCGACGCGCTCGTCACGCGCGCCGCGATTCGAGGCGAGGCTTGAGCGAGGCATCGGGCGGGATCGGTGCCCTGTTCGCCGTGCGGCGCGAGGAGCGTGCGCAGGTGGCGTGCGCGGTGGGCGCCTTCTTCTGTGTGCTGTTCTCGATCTTCTTGCTGCGCCCGCTGCGCGACGCCGTGGCGCTCGTCGGTGGGGCGGAGAACCTGAAGTACCTGTGGGCGGTCACGCTGCTCGGCACG
>CAITGX010000109.1 GCA_903892045.1 uncultured Planctomycetota bacterium
CGAGCGCCGTGCTCGCCGACACGCGCACGCTGGCGACGCTGCCGGACGCGGAGTGGCGCTCGGGCCTCGGCGAGGTGCTGAAGGCGGCGCTGGTCGAGGGCGAGGAGCTGCTCGCGCTCGTCGAGCGAAACGCCGCCGCTCTCGCGGCGCGCGACCTCGCCGCCGTCGAGCCCGTGATCGCCGCCTGCGTGCGCTCCAAGGCGCGCATCGTCGCCTCGGACGAGCGCGAGAGCGGCCCGCGCAAGGCGCTCAACCTCGGCCACACGTTCGCGCACGCGCTCGAGAAAGTGGCGGGGTTTGGCGTCATTCCGCACGGTGTCGCGGTCGCGTGCGGTCTCGCGCTGGCGCTCGAAGCGAGCGAGCGCGCGGGCCTGCTCGACGATCGCGGACTGCGCGCGCGTGTCGACGCGCTCCTGCGCACGCTGGAGCTTCCGCGCTCCATGGGCGAGCTGCGCAAGAACCACGGAGCGCTGCCGGCCGCGGACTTGCTCGCGGCCATGGGCCACGACAAGAAGGCGAGCGCGGGGCGGCCGGCGTTCGTGCTGCCGCGCGCGGCTGGAAGGCTCGAGCTCGCGGTGCCGCTCGACGACGCGACCGTGCTCGCGCTGCTCGCCTGACTCAGGCCTGCGCGCGCTCGCGCTCGGGCAACGCGGACGCGGGCTCGTCGAGCTCCCGCGCACGCGCCTCGGCGAGCGCGCGGACCTTGCGCTCGAGCGCCTCGTAGGTCTCGCGGCGAGCGTCGATCATGCGCTGGGTCTCGAGCTCGAAGCGGCGGCGCTCGGAGCGCGCGCGGCGGTCCTGCGCGAGCCACGAGGCCACGGCGCCGGCCGCGAAGGCGGCGGCGAGCAGGGTGGCGAGCTCGACGGTCAGGACGGGCATGGCGAGAGGCGCCCCCGAGAGGGCTTCCGCAGGGGTTTTCGGACGGGCCGGGGGGCGCCCCGAAGGCCGGGCGTGAGATTCCCGTCGCCGGCGCCTTGGGAAGCGCTCGCGGCGGTCGACAGCGCGCACGGCGCGTGCTTCAATCCGCACGTTTACGCCCCGGGCACCCCCCGGGACGAGTCCCACTCCCCGGCTGCCGCCGCCGCGCTCTCTCCCCACCCACCCCCATGCCGCGACGCGACGACCTCGAGTCGATCCTGATCATCGGAAGCGGGCCGATCGTCATCGGTCAGGCCTGCGAGTTCGACTACTCCGGGACGCAGGCCTGCAAGGCCCTGCGCGAGGAGGGCTACCGGGTGATCCTGGTGAACTCGAACCCGGCCACGATCATGACCGACCCGGAGACGGCCGATGCCACCTACATCGAGCCCATCACCGTCGGTGCGCTGACCAAGATCCTCGAGGCCGAGCGGCCCGACGCGATCCTGCCGACCATGGGCGGCCAGACGGGCCTCAACACGGGCCTCGCGCTCTACGACCAAGGCGTGCTCGATCGCCTCGGCATCGAGATGATCGGCGCGCGCGCGGACGTGATCCGCAAGGCCGAGGACCGCGACATGTTCCGCGCCGCGATGACCAAGATCGGTCTCGGCAGCGCGCGCTCGGGCGTGGCGCACAACATGGACGACGCGCGGCGCGTGATGGCCGAGATCGGCCTGCCGTGCGTGATCCGCCCCGGCTTCACCATGGGCGGCTCCGGCGGCGGCATCGCCTACAACGTCGAGGAGTTCGAGGAGATCGCGGCGCGCGGCCTCTCGCTCTCGATGAACTCCGAGATCCTCGTCGAGGAATGCCTCGCGGGCTGGAAGGAGTTCGAGATGGAGGTGATGCGCGACAACAAGGACAACGTCGTCATCGTCTGCTCCATCGAGAACTTCGACCCGATGGGCGTGCACACGGGCGACTCGATCACCGTCGCGCCGGCGCAGACGCTCACCGACCGCGAGTACCAGGACATGCGCAACGCGTCGATCCGCATCATGCGCGAGATCGGCATCGAGTGCGGCGGCTCGAACGTGCAGTTCGCCATCAACCCCGACGACGGGCGCATGGTGGTGATCGAGATGAACCCGCGCGTGTCGCGCAGCTCGGCGCTCGCGAGCAAGGCGACGGGCTTCCCGATCGCGAAGTTCGCGGCCAAGCTCGCCGTCGGCTACACGCTCGACGAGATCCAGAACG
The DNA here is from genome assembly GCA_903892045.1 of uncultured Planctomycetota bacterium. Lineage (GTDB taxonomy): Bacteria > Planctomycetota > UBA1135 > UBA1135 > F1-120-MAGs118. The sequence continues at coordinate 2,119 of CAITGX010000109.1, forward strand.
ACATCACCAAGTCGACGCCGGCCTGCTTCGAGCCCACGATCGACTACACCGTGGTGAAGATCCCGCGCTTCGCCTTCGAGAAGTTCAAGGGCGCCGACACGACGCTGACGACGCAGATGAAGTCGGTCGGCGAGACCATGGCGATCGGCCGCACGTTCAAGGAGGCGCTGCAGAAGGCGCTGCGCGGCCTCGAGACGGGACGGCCGGGCCTCGGACTCGACCCGCGCGACCCGACCGAGGCGCTCGTCACCGACGAGGAGCAGCTCGTGCGCTCCCTGCGCGTTCCCAACCAGAACCGCGTCCTCGCCGTGCGCGCGGCCTACCGCGCCGGCTGGAGCAGCGAGCGCATCCACGACGCGACCAACATCGACCCGTGGTTCCTCGAGAACATGCGCGAGCTCGTCGAGTTCGAGCGCGAGCTCTCGGGCGCCCTGCTCACGCCCACGCTGCTGCGGCGCGCGAAGGTGCTCGGCTACACCGACCGCCAGATCGCGCTCGCGGTCGGCGCCACGGCAGAGCACGTCGCCTCGCTGCGCGACGAGTGGAAGATCCAGCGCACGTACAAGCTCGTCGACACCTGCGCGGCCGAGTTCGCCGCCAAGACGCCCTACTACTACTCGACCTGGGAAGACGAGGAGAGCGAAGTGCGCCCCTCGAGCGCGACCAAGATCGCGATCCTTGGCGGCGGTCCCAACCGCATCGGGCAGGGCATCGAGTTCGACTACTGCTGCGTGCACGCGGCCTTCGCCGTGCGCGAGCTCGGCCACGAGGCCGTGATGGTCAACTCGAACCCCGAGACCGTGTCGACCGACTACGACACGAGCAACCACCTGTTCTTCGAGCCCCTGACGCACGAGGACGTGATGGCGATCACGCGCGCGATCGAGCCCTCGGGCATGATCGTGCAGTTCGGCGGCCAGACGCCGCTCAACCTCGCCAACGGGCTGCACAAGGCGGGCGCGCCGCTGATCGGCACGTCGGTCGAGTCCATCGACCGCGCCGAGGACCGCAAGCTGTTCGCGGAGATGATCCGCAAGCTCGGCCTCAACCAGCCCGAGAACGGCATCGCCACCACGCCGGCGGAGGCCTTCGAGCACGCGCGGCGACTCGGCTACCCGGTGCTCGTGCGCCCGAGCTACGTGCTCGGCGGCCGCGCGATGGAGATCGTCTACGACGACGCCGCGCTCGACCACTACATGCAGAACGCGGTGCAGGCCTCGCCCGACCGCCCGGTGCTCGTCGACAAGTTCCTCGAGGACGCACTCGAGGTCGACGTCGACTGCATCAGCGACGGCGAGACGGTCGTGATCGGCGGCGTGATGGAGCACATCGAGGAGGCCGGCATCCACTCCGGCGACTCGACCTGCGTGCTCCCGCCGCACACGCTCGACGCCTCGGTGCGCGAGGAGATCGAGCGCGCGACGAAGGCCATGGCGCGCGAGCTCAAGGTCATCGGCCTGATGAACGTGCAGTTCGCCGTGAAGGGCGACAAGGTCTTCGTGCTCGAGGTCAACCCGCGCGCGTCGCGCACGGTGCCGTTCGTGTCGAAGGCCATCGGCGTGCCGCTCGCCAAGCTCGCCGCCAAGGTGATGTGCGGCAAGACGCTCGCGGAGCTCGGCTTCACGAGCGAGGTCGTGCCGCCCTACTACTCCGTCAAGGCGCCGGTGTTCCCGTTCAACAAGTTCCCGGGCACGGACATGCTGCTCGGGCCCGAGATGCGCTCGACCGGCGAGGTCATGGGCATCGACGAGAACCTCGGCTTCGCCTTCGCCAAGGCCTTCGAGGCCGCGGGCATGAAGCTCCCGCGCAGCGGCAAGGTGTTCGTGTCGGTGAAGAACGCCGACAAGCGCGCGATCCTGCCGGAGGCGCGCCTGCTGGCGCAGATGGGCTACGAGCTGTGCGCCACCGAGGGCACCTACAACGCGCTCAAGAACGCCGGCATCAAGGCGAGCCGCATCAACAAGATCCACGAGGGCCGCCCGCACGTGGTCGACGTGATCAAGAACCGCGAGATCAAGCTCGTCCTCAACACGCCGCTCGGCAAGCAGACGCGCTACGACGACAAGCAGATCCGCTCGGCCGCGATCATGGGCGGCATCCCCTGCATCACCACCCGCGCCGGCATCTCCGCCATCGTGCAGGCGCTTCTGGCGCTGCACGGCGGCGAGTACCTCGTCCGCCGCCTGCAGCACTACCACCGCCGCCCCGCCGCCCGCCCCGCGACCGCCAAGGTCTGAGGGGCGGAGCAGGGAAAGGTCTTCCACCTCGCGGGGGCCGCGCACGCTGGTGCGGGGCCCCCGCGGCCCGTTTTTCGCGGCTAGAGTGGGGTGGGCCGTGCGGCCGGGAGGGGCTTCCCGGCTGGGAGCCCTTGGCGATGCGATTCTCCGGCCTGACCCTCGTGCTCGCGGGGGCTGCTCTCCTCGTCGGGGGGCGGCTCTTCGGCCAGTCGTTGCCGCCGGAGGCCGTGGTGGCGCTGGCGCCGGAACAAGCCGCGGAGCTGGTGCGCTCGCCGCGCTGGCTGGCGTTGCGCGCAGGTGGCTTCGACACGCGCGGCAACGAACCGGAACTGCCGGCGGACCTGCGCCGAGAGCGTCGCGAGCGCGGCGGCGTGACGTGCTTCCTCGTGCAGTTCGATCGCGCGCTGTCGCCGGCGCTGCGCGAGCGCGCGCTCGCCACGGGAGCGCAACTGCTCGAGTACCTGCCGACGAACGCGTTCCTCGTGCGCGCCACGCCCGCGCAGCGCGCGCAGCTCGAGCGCCAGCCCGAAGTGGCGTGGAGCGGCGAGCTGCACCCCGCGTGGCGCATCGACTCGCGCCTGCGCGAAGGCTCGCTCGATCCGGCGCTCGCCGCAGTGCAGCACGACCTCGTCGCGCTCGGCTTCCGCGGCGGCTCGCGCGCCGCGCTCGAGCTCGCGCTGCGACGCCAAGGCGCGAGCATCGTGGAGCTGCTCGAAGAACACGGCCGCTGGATCGCGCGCATCCGCGCGAGCGCGGTCGTCGCGCGGCGCATCGCCCGCGAGGACGCGCTGCAGTGGATCGAGGTCGAGCAGCCCGTGACGCTGCGCAACAACTCGGTCGCATGGGTCGTGCAGTCGAACCAGAACCAGCTGATGAAGGCCTGGGATCGGGGGCTGCGCGGCGAAGGCGAGGTCATCGGGCACATCGACAGCCCGATCTCGGTGCTGAACAACTGCTGGTTCCGCGATCCGACGGGTGCGCCCGTGGGGCCGGGACATCGCAAGGTCGTGTACCTCGCGAGCAGCGGCGCCGACGTGCACGGCATGCACACGGCCGGCACGCTCGCAGGGGACGCGCAGCCAGTGACGGGCTCGACGCTCGGCCGCGGCATGGCGTACCTCGCGAAGCTCGCGCACACGGACCTGCCCGTCGCGTCCTACTCCGCGACCGCGACGCTGCACGGCACTCACGGCGCGCGCGTCCACTCGAACTCGTGGGGCGTGGACAGCGTGACGTCCTACAGCGCGCTGTGCGCCTCGATCGACGCCTTCCAGTGGGCCAACGAGGAGCACCTGTCGGTGTTCTCGGTCTCCAACGGCGCGTTCGTGACGAGCCCGGAGAACGCCAAGAACGTGCTGGCGGTGAGCTCGACGGAGAACGGCGCGAACGCGGACCAGATCTGCTTCGGCGGGCTCGGCCCGACGAGCGACGGGCGGCGGCGACCCGAGGTGATGGCACCGGGCTGCAACGTGGTCTCGGCAGCGCCCGGCACGTGCGCGACGGGCACGCTTAACGGCACGAGCATGGCGACGGCCGCGATCGGCGGAGCGGCGACGCTCGCGCGCGAGTACTTCCTCGACGGCTTCTACCCGAGCGGGCGCGCCAGCGCGGCGGATGCGTTCGTGCCGAGTGGCGCGCTGCTCAAGGCCGTGATCGTGAGCGCGGGCGAGGACGTCACGAGCGCGCCGGGCTACCCGTCGATGCGCGAGGGCTGGGGCCGCGTCAACCTCGACAAGGCGCTGCACTTCGTCGGCGACGAGTCGAAGCTCTTCGCGACCGAGCTGCGGCACGCGAGCGGACTCGCGACCGGACAGTCGACCAGCTGGACGGTCCACGTGCAGTCGAGCGCGCTGCCCTTCGAAGTGACGCTCGCCTTCATGGACGCGCCCGGCTCTGTCAACGCAGCGATCGCGGTGGTCAACGACCTCGACCTCGAGGTGCTCTCGCCCTCGGGCACGCTGTACCTCGGCAACGCGTTCGCCAGCGGAGCGTCGACGCCCGGCGGCGCGGCGGATCCGCTCAACAACGTCGAGCGCGTCGTCGTGCGCCAGCCGGAGCTCGGCGCGTGGACGCTGCGCGTGCGCGGCGCGAACGTGCCGCAGGGTCCGCAGGGGCTTGGCCTGTGCGCGACCGGCGACATCTCGTGGAACGGCAGCTCGTCCCCCACGCGCTACTGCGCCACGAGCCAGACGACGAACTTCTGCGCGCCGCGTCTGCACACGTCCGGCGTCGCGCGCGCGGGAGCGAGCGGCGGCTTCACGCTGGCGGCCAGCGGCGTCGAAGGCCAGCGACAGGGACTCGTGTTCTACGGCACGAGCGGCCGCACGTCCGTGCGCTGGACGTTCCAGAGCTCGAGCTTCTGGTGCGTGCGTCCGCCGGTGCAGCGCATGACGGCCCAGTCCAGCGGCGGGACGCTCGGCGGTTGCGACGGGCTGTTCTTCACCGACTGGTCGGCGTGGGTGGGCGCGCGCCCGTGGTCGCTTGGGGCGCCTTTCGGGCCCGGCGCGCTGGTGCAGGCTCAGGCGTGGTTCCGTGACCCGCTCGCGCCGGGTCAGGGAAACCTCACGGACGCTGTCGAGTTCGTCGTCCAGCCCTAGCCAGGCGCGGCGAGCGAACTTGTGGAAACCAGCGACCGTCCAAGGGGTTGGACCGCTCGTACCCTCGTCGTACGAAGGTCCCCCCACCATGCAGCGCACTCCCCACCTTGCCATCGCCCTCGCCGCTCTCGGCCTCGTCCCCGCGTTCGCGCAGGACCTGCCCAAGCTCCCCGATAGCCCCCAGCGGGGCTGGACCTTCGAGGAAGCCAACGGCTTGGCCGCGGAGCCGCGCTGGCTGTCGCTCGCTTACGCCGAGTTCGACACGAGCCGTGGGCTGCCCACGATCCCGAAGGACCTCGCGCTCGAGCCTGGGAGCGACTCCGGCTACTTCCTGGCCCAGTTCTCGGGCGCGATCACCGAGGACCTGCGGGCCGAGCTCGCGGCCACTAGTGCCGAGCTGCTCGACTACATTCCCAACTACGCTTTCGTCGTGCGCGGGGACGCGAGCGTGCGCGCGGCGGTCGCCAAGGTCGCGGCCCACGTCTGGACCGGCGACTTCCATCCCGCTTATCGCATCGAACCGCGCCTCCTGCTCGCGTCGACGGACGAGGCGCTGGCCTCGCTCGCGCGACCGCTCGTGATCGCCGGATTCACCGGCACGAGCCTCGCCACCATCCTCGAGCAAGTGAGCGCAAGCGGAGTCGCGATCGAGGAAAGCTGGGAAGAGTACGGTCGCTGGTACGTGCGCGTGAACGCGAGCCCGCTCGCGGCGCGCAGCCTCGCGCGCGCACGCGACGTGCAGTGGATCGAGCCCGCGCCCGAGATGACGCTGCGCAACGACTCGATCGCGTGGGTCGTGCAGACGAACGTCTCCGGCAACACGCGCGTGTGGGGCCAGGGACTCGCCGGACAGGGACAGGTGATCGGGCACGTCGACGGCCTGCTCTCGAGCACTTCGTGCTACTTCTCCGATCCCACGGGGGCGCCCATCGGAGCGACGCACCGCAAGATCGTGTACCGCAACGGCAGCGGAAATGCGGACAGCCACGGTACCCACACCGCCGGCACGGCCACGGGCAACGCGCAGCCCGTCAACGGCTCCACGGCGAATCGCGGGCTCGCCTACCTCGCCAAGATCGCGCACACGGAGCTCCCCATCACGGGCTTCAACACGACGGGCGTCGCGCACGCGAATGTCGGCGCGCGCGTGCACACCAACTCGTGGGGCAACGACGCGACGACCGCCTACGACTCGCTGTGCAACTCGATCGACACGTTCCAGTGGAACAACGAGGAGAACCTCGTGCTGTTCTCCACCACGAACACGGGGACGCTGAAGAACCCCGAGAATGCGAAGAACCTGCTGGCGGTCGGCGCGACGCAGGACACGCCGAACGTCAACTCGTTCTGCTCGGGCGGCACCGGTCCCACGGCGGACGGTCGCCGCAAGCCCGAGGTCATGACCCCGGGCTGCGGAACGGTCTCGGCGAGCACCGGCGCGTGTGGCACGACCTCGCTCACGGGCACGAGCATGGCCTGCCCGTCCGCCACGGCCGCGGCGGCGCTCGTGCGCGAGTACTTCATGGACGGCTTCTATC
>CAITGX010000110.1 GCA_903892045.1 uncultured Planctomycetota bacterium
GGCAAGGACGGCGAGGCGCGCGAGATCCGCCTCGAGCTCAAGCTGTTCGCCGAGGTCGGTCTCGTCGGGCTGCCCAACGCCGGCAAGTCGACGCTGCTCTCGCGCATCACCGCGGCGACTCCGAAGATCGCCGACTATCCCTTCACGACGCTCTCGCCCAACGTCGGCATCGCGCGCGTCGGCGACTTCGACACGCTCGTCGTCGCCGACCTGCCCGGACTGATCGAGGGCGCCAGCGAGGGCAAGGGACTCGGGCACCAGTTCCTGAAGCACGTCGAGCGCTGCAAGGTGCTGCTGCACTTGGTCGACGTCTCGCCCGACCTCGGCGGCGATCCGCTCGAGTCGTGGCGCGTGGTCGACACCGAGCTCGCGCGCTCGAGCCCCGAGCTGTACGAGAAGCCGCGCCTCGTGGTGGCGACGAAGTGCGAGGACGAGGAAGCGGCCGCCCGCGCCGAGGAGCTCGCCCGCGGGATCGCGGGCGTTCGAGCCGGTGGCTGCGACACCTCGCGCGTGCTGCGCATCTCCGCGGTGCTCGGCACGGGCCTCGACGAGGTCCTGCGGGCCGCCCACGGGCTCGCCCGCCGCTAGCCGGCGCTGTCCGCGGCTGCGCGCCTCAAGGCGACGGGCTGCGGGGGTCGATCATCGGGGACACGGGGCTCCCTGTGCCGCTCGTGGCCAGACGCGCACCCGCTTGCGCCACCCGTGAGCCACCCGCCGCCGAGTTCCCAAGGTCCCGACCCGCGCCCTGCGCCCCGCCCCGCCAGTCCGGGCTGGGAGGCGCCGCCTTGGGAGGCGCGCTCGAGCCGTGCCGCCGCGGAGCCCACGCCCGCAGCCCGCAGCATTCCGCTGCGCGCCGAGGGTGCACCCGCACCGGTCGCGCCGCTCCCGGCACAGATGGCCGCGGTCGAAGCGCCGCGCACTTCCGAGCCGACGCCGGTCGACGGCGCCGAGGCCTCGCGCTTCAACGCGCTGAGCCCGCGCCACAAGGTCGAGGCTTGGCTGGGCGTGATGGTCAAGACCGGCGCGAGCGACCTGATCCTGCGCGCGGGCGGTCGGCCCTCGACGCGCATCGACGGTCGCATCACCTTCCTCCCCGGCCGTGTGCCGAACGCTGGCGCGTTGCTCGAAGTGCTCGAGGGCGTGATGGGTTCCGATCGCATGGCGCAGTGGCGCGAGCACGGCTCGGCCGACGCCGCGCTGCAGCTCGACGGGCTCGGGCGTTTCCGTCTCAACGCCTACAAGCAGATGGGGGAGCCCGCGGTCGTCGTGCGCCGCATCAGCGACAGCGCTCCGGAACTGGCGGCGCTCGAGCTGCCGACCTCGGATCTCGCGCGCATCGCGCAGCGCCGCCGCGGACTGGTGCTCGTCACCGGCATCGCTGGCTCGGGCAAGTCGACCACGCTCGCCGCGCTGGTCGAGCTCATGAACCAGACCATGGACCGGCACGTGATCACGCTCGAGGACCCGATCGAGGTGCTGTTCAGCGAGAAACGCTGCGTGATCAGCCAGCGCGAGGTCGGCATCGACTGCGCGAGCTTCCACGAGGGCCTGCGGCACGCGCTGCGCCAGAGCCCGGACGTGATCCAGATCGGCGAGATGCGAGACCGCGCGACGGTGACGGCGGCGCTCGACGCGGCCGAGACCGGGCACCTCGTCATGTCGACGCTGCACACGGTCAACGCGGCGCAGACGATCGACCGCATCCTCGGCTTCTTTCCGGCCGAGCAGCACGCGCAGGTGCGCACGCGGCTCTCCGACAACCTCGCCGGGGTGCTGTCCCAGCGCCTGCTGCCGCGCGCCAGCGGCCGCGGCATGGTGCCGGCGTTCGAGCTGCTCGTGCAGACGCCGCGCGTGCGCGAGCTCATCGAGAAGGGCGAGACGGGCGAGCTGATGCGCACCATCGAGCAGGGCGCCACGCCCGGCCTGTACTCGTTCAACCAGTCCCTGCGCCGGCTGGTGCAGGCGGGGCTGGTGACTCTGGAGGACGGCCTCGCCGCCAGCGACCGCCCGGACGAGCTCGTGCTCGCCCTGCGCGGCATCACCACCAGTTCCGGCCGCGGCTAGCCCTTTCGGCGGGGAAGAACGCGCCGCTCCGGTCGTCTAGCCCGCCGGAGTGCCCCTGCGCGCCTTGGATCCCCGCCCGGACGAGGGGTAGCATCGTCGCCCGAAGGACCCCATGAACACCGCCCAACAGAAGCTCGTCGTCTGGAGCGTCACCGGCCTGCTCGGGACCGGGATGGTCGCGTACCTCGCGCTCTCGCTGACCAAGCGCGAGGAGTGGAACAAGCAGGTGCCGGTCGATCGCATGGCGAGCGTCCTGTCCAAGGTGCCCGAGGTCGACGAGCAGAAGGACACCGTGCTGGCGGCCTCGGCCGTCGAGCGCGGACTCAAGCAGCTCGACTGGACGGGCAAGCCGCCGCCGGAGCGCCCGGTCGAGCAGATCGAGACGCCCAAGGGGGTCGATGCGCCGCGCGAGCTGGTGCGCGACCTGATCCAGATCCGCGCGATTCGCTACGACGGCGCGAACCCCGCCGCGAGCGAGGTCGTGTTCAAGTACAAGTCGACGGCCATGGTCGTGGCGCCGAGCTACTCGGATGGCACGTACCTCAAGCGCCAGGGCGATCGCCTCGACGGCCGTCTCAACCAGATCGAGATCTCCGCGATCTATCCGGGCAACGTCGAGTTCCGCTTCACCAACGAGGCGGAGCGCGAGAAGGAGCTCGTCGCGCCGACGCCGTTCTCGCTCACCAAGCACTACGCGTACATCGGCGAGGGTCAGGCTCCCGTCTCTCGCGCCAGCTCGGTCGAGGCCTTCGTCGCTCGCCGTCCCGACGCCCCGCCGGAGGCCCAGACGGTGCAGATCAGCCCGACGAAGTACCGGGTGGGGCTCGAGGACGCGCAGGAGATCAACGACAACTTCGCCGAGATCATGACCACCGAGGTCTCGATCGATCGCCACCGTGACCCGAAGACCAAGCGCTTCGACGGCATCGAGATCAAGCAGGTCAAGCCGGGCTCGATCGCTGCGCGCCACGGAGTCACGGAAGGCGACGTGATCAAGTCGATCAACGGCCAGCCTGTCTCCAGCAAGGAGGAGGCGATCGTGTTCGTGAAGAACAACAAGGACAAGTACGACGCGTGGGAGGTCGAGATCTGGAACAAGGGCCAGACTCGCACCGTGACGTACTACTCGCCGAAGAAGAAGTGACGCGCGAGCACTGCACGCTCGATCTCGGCAACAGCGCGCTCAAGCTGCGCCGCTGGGAGCTCGAGGGCGCGCGACGACCGCGGCTTGCGAGCGCGAGGACGCTCGAGCCCGCAACAGCGAGCTTCGCGACGGAGTTGGGCGCGTGGCTGGCGCAGGGTCGCGCCGGCGAGGCCGCGCTCTCATCGGTGGCCGCAGCCGAAGTCGAGCAGCGCGTGATCGCGGCCTGCCGTGACGCCGGACTCGAGGTGCGCGCGACGCTTGCACCCGGAGTCGAGAACTGCACGCGCACGCCGCACACGGTCGGCCGCGACCGGCTGTTCGCGGCGCGCGGCGCTTGGGAGCTCGTGGGCGCGAGCTGCGTGGTGATCGACGCGGGCACGGCGGTGACGGTCGATGCGCTCGAAGCTGCCGCGCAGCCGCGTTTTCTCGGCGGCGCGATCGCTCCCGGGCCCGCGCTGATGTCGCGCGCACTGCACCAGTTCACGGCGCGCCTGCCGCTCGTCGAGGTCGACGCCACGGCGCCGGCGCTCGGTGTCGACACCGTCTCCGCGCTGCAGGCCGGCGTGCTGCACGGCTTTCGTGGCGCCGTGCTCGAGCTCGCGCGGCGGATGTCGAGCGAGCTCGGCGGCGCCGTGCCGATCGTGGTCTCCGGCGGCGCGGCTGCGCTGCTGCTCGAGCCGCACTTGCTCGAGGGCGACGTCCAGCACGAGCCCGAGCTCGTGCACCTAGGCCTGCTCGCTGCCTTGCTCGACGCCGGCGCCGCCCCACGTCGCCACGGCTGGCAGCGATGAGCGTGCTCGCCGTACGAGAGCTCACGCCCCGCGGCGCGGGCGGCGTGAGCGTGATCGAGCTGCGCGGCGCGGGGGCGCGCGAAGCGCTCGAGAACCTGTGCGCGACCACGCTCGCGATCGGAACGCTGCGACTGGTGCGGCCGCGCGCCGAAGGCGAGGAACTCGACGAGGCGCTCGCGTGGTGCGAGAGCGAAGAGCGCGTCGAGCTGCACCTGCACGGCAGTCGACCGCTGGTGCGGCGCGTGCTCGCCGAGCTGGGTGGCCGCGATGCGCGCGACGAAGGCCCGAGTCTCGAGCAGCGGCTCGCCGCGGCGCCTTGCGAGCGTGCGGCGCGCATCGTGCTCGACCAGCTCGAAGGAGCGCACGAGCGCGCATGCGCGCACTTCGCGGCGCTCGCGACGCACGAGATCGGTGCGGAACTTGCCGCGCTCGCCGTGCGCAGCGACCGCGCGCGCCATGCACTCGAGCCCGCGCGCGTGGTCATCGCCGGACCTGTCAACGCAGGCACGTCGACGCTCTTCAACGTGCTGCACGGCGGCGAGCGCGTGATCGTGAGCGCGCGCGAGGGCACGACGCGCGATGCCGTGGTGGAGCGCATCGCGCTCGGCCGGTACGCCTTCGATCTCGTCGACACGGCGGGGGAGCGCGACGGCGGCGCCGACGAGCTCGAGCGCGAGGGCCAGCACCTCGGCGCCCGGTTGCGCGCGGGCGCGGACGTCGTCGTGTGGCTCTCGCCCGCGGACCGGCCGACGCCGCCACCTCTGGAACGCTCCGGCCGCTGGGTCGTGCTGCAGTCGCGCGCCGATCTCGGCGGCGCGGATCCGCTCTCCGCGCTCTCCTCACGCGAGGCGCCCGCGGCGGCGCGCGCGCTGGTGGAGGCGCGCTTGCGCGAGGCTCTCGACCTGCCTGAGGATCCGTGGACGCCCGGCGCGCTGGTCGCGCTCGACGCGCGCGAGCGCGCGCACATCGGACGGGCGCGCGCGGCGCTCGCGCGGGGGGAGCGCGAGCAGGCGCTCGCGCTGCTCTGTGGCCTTCGCACCCCTGTGCGTTGATCGCCGCGCGCCCAAGCCCTAACCTTCCGCCTTCGGAGCGCAGGACGACTTCCGCCACGCCCGGCGGAGCGCGCGGCTCGCCGATGGCCGAACCCCGACACCTCGTTTCGATCGACGACCTTTCGCTGGCCGAAATCCGCGCGCTGTTCGAGCACGCGCGCGCCTTCGCAGCCGACCCGCGCGCCTTCGCGCACCTGTGCCCGGGCCTGATCTCGGCCAGCCTGTTCTACGAGCCGTCGACGCGCACGCGCCTCTCGTTCGAGTCCGCGATGCTGCGCCTCGGTGGGGGAGTGCTCACGGCCGCCGACATGAAGTCGACCTCGGCCTCCAAGGGCGAGTCGCTCGCGGACACGGTGCGCGTCGTGGGCGGCGCCTACGCCGACGTGATCGTGCTGCGCCATGCCAGCGAGGGCGCGGCGCGGCTCGCGGCGCAGTACTCGCCGATTCCCGTGGTGAACGCCGGCGACGGCTCCCACGAGCATCCGACGCAGACGCTGTGCGACCTCTACAACCTGTGGGAGGAGCGCGGGCGCATCGACGGCATCCACGTCGTGCTCGCCGGCGACCTGCGCTACAGCCGCACGATCCACTCGTTCGTGTACGCGCTCGCGCGCTTTGGCGCGAACATCGTCTGCACGCCGCAGCCGGGCTTCGAGCTGCCGGCGTACGTCATGCAGCGCCTGCGCGAGGAGTTCGGCGTCGAGCCGATCCGCGCGGACGCCTCGCGCCTCGGGGAGCTCGCGGAGTCCTGCGACGCGATGTACCTGACGCCGCAGAAGCCGCACCAGCTGAGCCTGTTCACGGACGCCAGCAAGGGGCTCGCCGTCGAGCGGGTCGACGCGCTCTACATGACGCGGCCCCAGACCGAGCGCTTCACGGACAAGGACCTGCCGATCACCAAGTACCAGCAGCTCGGGCCGCAGCAGATGAAGGCGGCTTCGCTCAAGGACGCGGTGGTCATGCACCCGCTACCGCGCCGCGACGAGATCCAGCCGGAGCTCGACGCCGATCCGCGCAGCATCTACTTCAAGCAGGCTGCGCGCGGGGTGCCGATTCGCATGGCGATCCTCGCCTTCCTGCTCGGCCGGATCGACCTGAAGACGCCCGCGCGCGCCAGCGAAGAGCGCTTCCAGACCCAGCGGATGGGGGAGAACCCCTGCGTCAACCCGACCTGCATCTCGCGCACGGAGACGCGCCACGTGAAGCCGCTCTTCCGGCTGGCCTCGCGCTTCCCGGTCCGGGCCTACTGCGGCTTCTGCTCCCAGGAGTTGCAGGCCCCGGTCGTGGGCTCGTCGAGCACCGGCCTGTTCTTCGCGCGCGACAGTGTCGAGGCGCGCAAGATCCGGCCCGAGCACCTCGTTCTTTGCCACAGCGAGGCCCACGCGCTGGCTCAGGGTTTCCAGCCGGGCGTCGTCGAGCCCACGGCGACCTGAGCGCGAGTGTGCGCTTGCGCACAGTCGTGAGCGTCGCTCGACCGCCCACCGCCCCCCGTCGCGGCTCCAGCGCTGGAGTCAGGGCCGTGCTGGAATGTTGTAACTACATTCGGCATATGGACTTGTGATCTGGCGGCGCAGTCCGGGAGCGAGGCTTTCGGGACGGCACGGCCTTTGTTGTGTGGCCGCGGCGGGGGCTGTCGGCCTCCCGAGCACCGGATGAGCGTCGAACGAGCGGTCGAGATCCCCGAGCCGTGGAGCAGCGTCCCCAGCGGGCGCACTTCGGCTGCGCGCCAAGTCGGCGAGGGCTCGCCGGGGATGGCGGGAACGAGTCCCGACCCTGTGGACGCCCAAAAAAAGGGGCTCGCGGGAGCAACCGACGCGCCGCTCTCTATATCATCCGCGCCCCATCGACCCACTCCGCACGCGCTGCGGCTCAGTCGAGGGCGCGGCCGCGTCCTCGACAGGTCCCTTCCCTGCGCCCCTCCCGCTTGAACCCTCGATGAAGCCGTACCCGCGCCTTGGCACGAGCCCTGCGCCGACTCCGGTCGCGCCGCGCTGCTCCCTGCCCAACGTCTTCCGCGCTCCCCTCGGCCTCGCGCTCGGCGCCTGCGCCTTGCTCTCCGCCTGCAGCGGCGGTGGTGGCGGCCAGAGCGGCTCGGGCAATCCCGAGGGAACCCTGCTCGACAACCCCGCCAGCGGTCGTCCCTTCCTCGTCGAGAGCAACTCGGGCGGCTCGACGGCCTCGTTCCGGCTGGTCGAGTCCTACTGGGGACGCCTCGTCGACGTCTACGACCTCACGTCGACCACCGAAGTGCTGCGCGACTTCGTGGTTTCGTCCGACCTCGCCTCGGACGGCGTCAACTACACCCTCGAGCGCGACCCGCTGACCGAGCGCGAGCGCCTGCGCATCCTGCGCGACAGCTCCAGCGACGAGTTCCGCCAGCTGCTGCTCGCGGCCGAGAGCAACCTGCAGGTGCTGCTCAAGAAGGGGCTCGATCCCACGGAACTGCCCCCGTTCACGGCCGTGCCGCGCAACTCGGTGCTGGTGCTGCGCTTCAACGACGTGCTCGACGACGGCGGCTCGCCGACCGCGAGCAACGTCGCCTACCCGGGCACCGTCACTCCGACCAACGTGCGCGTGCTCACGGGCTACGCGCCGAACCTGCCCTACGAAGCGCGCATCTTCCCGGACCCCAACCACGGGGATCTCGTCGGGGGCACGTTCCACAGCTCGCGCGTGGTGGTCGATTTCTCGGTCTCCGAGAGCGAGGCGATCAGCTCGAACCTGCCGGTCAACGCGATCGGCCTGCCGGAGGCGGTCAACGCCAACCAGCCCAACGTCGCCATCCGGATCCCGACCAAGCCGGTGTCGTCGGCCCAGCAGTTCGACGTGCTGCGCAGCCTCGGTGGCCGCCCGCTCGAGTTCACGGGCAACGGCCCGACCGACGCGACCAAGGCCACGCTCGACGTGCTGCGCGCTTTCCGCTCGGGCGGCAAGACCAGTATCACGGGAGATCCGGACAACGGCTTCCTCGGCGACTCCACTCCGCCGTTGATCGTCGGCTCGCAGGTCATCACGGTGGTGGGCGCGACCAACCCCAACGCGGCGGACGGCACCTTCGATCTGGTGGCGCGCTTCCAGACCTTCGCCTGCGCCTCCAAGCCGCGCGTCGGTGACGTGTTTGAGGTTCCCGGCCAGCGCCTGCAGGTCGTGACCGCGTACACCGGCTCGATCGCCACCAACGGCACGATCGGTCCGGTGCGCGTGCGCGAGCTGTGCGACGGCTGCCCGATCACGCTGCCGGTCGCCAACGCCACGGGTCAGTTCCTGACCACGTTCCGCGGTCTGCAGATCGGCGATGCGCCCGAATTCGCAGCCTGCTTCGTGCGCTTCTCGCCGACGCCTGCGTCGCTTCCGGCGACGGGCATCTCGCCGCTCACGACGATCACCGTGCGCTTCACCGAGCCGGTCGACCCGACCACGGTGCAGGCCTTCGACACGTACACGCTGCAGTACGACAACAACAAGCCGTCGACCAACGCGCTCTACAACAACGTCGTCGGCCGCGTGATTCCTTCGTCGGACCTGCGCGAGTTCACCTTCCAGCCGGTGTTGCCGCTGCGCAAGCAGCTGCCCGGCGGCCAGGCCGACCGCTATCTGCTCGAGGTGCTCGGAGGCCTCGGAGGTATCAGTGACCTCGCGGGCAACGCGCTCAGCTTCGGCCTGCCGGCGACGCGCTTCGCGCTGTCGACCTCCGCCGCCGCTGTCGATAGCGGCAGCATCAGCCTCAAGTTCAACTCGGGCGACGAGGACGGGGACTCGAACCCCGAGGTGCGCGGACAGATCCTGTTCGACATCCAGCGTCGCCTGCTCAAGCCGCGCTCGGTCTCGCGCTTCTCGGCCGTCGCCGACTCGTCGGTGCCGGTCGTCGGCTCGATGATTCCCTTCCCGCAGCCGATCCAGACGCCGCTCTCGAACTACGGCAGCAAGATGATGGGGGTGTGGCGCTACCACGACCTCGGCTTCGGTCTGCGCGACGAGGCGAACCACAACATCGACGTCGAAGGTCTGTGGTGGACGCCCTTCACGGGCACGGTGCAGTCCGACAACTTCAGCCAGTTCCAGATGTCGCTGGCCCACAGCAAGTACCTGCCCGACGAGGAGCTGAGCACCGGCCTGCTCCCCAACTGGACGGCCTCGGGCCTGGTCACCAACTTCGACCAGAACCGCATGGGCAACACGGGCGCGACGTGGGAGCAGTCCGAGCCGCTGACCGTGATGCACCCCAAGTCGAAGGGCTACACGGTGCTCAACTCCGACACGCGGCTCAGCAGCACCGGCAACGTCGTCGCGCCGTGGCCGATCAACCGCAACGTCGACCCGAGCCAGTTCACCTACTGGACGTGGCGCGACACCGCCAAGACCCAGCGCGCGGCTCCCAACGGCGACGGTGCCGACACCCAGCGCCTGCAGCAGGTGACCAAGACCGCGCAGGTCAAGTTCTACACCGTCAACAACGTGCCGACGATCGGCCTGCCGATGCTGATGGAAGTCCGCACGTACCCCGACTCGAAGGCGAGCGGTCAGAACGGCTTCAAGGTCGCGCTGGCGATCAACTCGTCCGCGCTGCCGTACTTCCGCATGTACTCGACCGGCGGCGTGAACGTGAACAACCCGGCGCAGATCAAGATCGTCAACCCCGACTCGGAGCCGAACGCCACGGGCGGCTACCCGCAGAACGGCCTGCCGGCGCCCGGACGTGACAACGTCTTCTACTACGGGCAAGGCGACTTCCTCGTGCGCCTCTCGCGCATGCACACGATCTGGTTCGACACGCTGGCCACGGGCACGCAGTTCGCGGATCCCGTGGTCGAACCGAGCGCGGACCTGCTTCCGAGCGGCACGCAGGTGGTCGTCGCCTTCCGCGGCGCGAGCACCATCGCTCTCTCCAATCCTCCGGCGGGCGTGATTCCTTTCGCGAACGCCGGCAATCTCGATCCCTACGGCGATTCCTACACCTCCACCCAGCAGACGGCGATCGGTGGCAACACCAACCTCGTCTTCACCCCGGCCTTCCTGAACACCCCCGCGGACACCAACAACCGCGGCTGGAAGAGCACGGTCTCGGCCCTGACGGGTGCGCGCTACTTCCAGGCGCGCGTGACC
>CAITGX010000111.1 GCA_903892045.1 uncultured Planctomycetota bacterium
CCAGCGCCCCGAACGCGAGTCCGAGCTCGCGCGTCATGCTCTCGCGACGGGCACGCAGCCACCACGCGAGACCGGCGGCGACGAGCAGGGCGAAGCCGCTCTGGAGGGCCGCCACCGCGAGCGTGACGGCGAGTGCGGCGACGAGGCCTGCGCGGACGGTGCCGCGCTCGCGCCACGCGGCGAGCGCCCAGAGCGCGAGCGCCACCATGCCGGACGCGGGGCCGTGCGGTCGCTGCTCCGAGGAGTACGTGACATGCACGAGGCTGGTCGCGACGAGCGCTGCCGCCAGCAGGGCGAAGGGCGGCGACATGAAGCGGCGCGCGAGCGCCCAAGCGCCGACGACGGCACCGAGGGAGAGCACGAGCGAAGCGAGACGGATGCGCACCCAGGGCTCCCGTGCGGCAGCGAGCGCCCGCTCGACGACGCCACCTTCGCCACGACTTGCGGGCAAATCCGGCAGCGCTGCGGCCACGGCGGAGGTGAGGTACGGGTAGTAGCCCAAGTTCATGTCGGGCCACTTCACGGACTGCGGATCGCGCAGGTGCTGTGCCTGCACGAGCTCGACATAGCCGTCGAGATAGGTCCAGTGGGGGAGCTGGTGGCACAGGCCGCGCACGCGCAACACGAAGGCGAACGCGACGATCGCGACGAGGGCCAACAGTTCCTTGCGCGTGACGTTCATCGCTCAGCGCACGCGTTGGCACCAGGTGCATCCGCACTTGGGATCGAAGAGCGGAGCCGCAGCGTCGCTGGCTTCGGTATTGGAGGCGTAGCCGAGCTGCGCGAGATTCGCGACGGTCGCGGCGTCGGTGCGCTTGAAGGCGGCGAAGCGCTCGCCCTTCCAGCCTGCGAGCCACTGGGTGAGTTGCCGGTGGAGCCGCTGGGAGCGCTCCGGCTCGTCGCTGGCGACGTCGCGCTCGCAGTCGGGATCCGCGGTCAGGTGGAACAGCTCGAACTGGTGCGACTCGCGGTGCGTCTTCTGCTCGGGCTCGTCGCTGAGCACGAGCTGCAGGACGAGGTGCCAACCATCGGAGGTGATCGACGCAGCCGTGCGCGCACCCGAGAGCGCGAAGCGCGGCGCGCTCGAAGGCTCGAGTCGCGACAGGTTCCGACCGGGGAAGGGCGCGCGCTCGAGACCTGCGAGATCGAGCAAGGTCCGTCCGAGGTCCGAGTTCTGCACGGGAGCATCGAAGCGCGTGCCCGCCGGCGCGCCCGGCCAGGCGATCGCCAGCGGCACGTGCAGCGTGTCCGGATAGACATCCTTGTGCGCCCACCAGATCCCGTGGCGGCCGAGAACCTCTCCGTGATCGCCGGTCAGCGCCACGATGCCCTGCTTGACGCGCGGATGTTCGAGCAGCCGCAGCAGCTGCTGTTCCTGGTGGGCGATCTCGCCGCGGTACAGCGCGCGGATGTAGTCGGCATCCCGCACGCCCGGCAGGTTCGGCGGCACGCGCATGCCGAGCTCGGGCTCGATCGCGCTCGAACGCGGATCTCGTCCTGCCGGATAGAAGCGCGTGTCGTACGGCGGTGGCGGCTCGTAGGGACCGTGCGCGTCGAAGACGTGGACCCATGCGAACACGGAGCGGTCGTGGGCTTCGTCGAGCAGGCGCAGGGCCGCATCGACGGTCTTCGGCGAGGGACGCGTCGACTGGGGCGCGATCATGCGCTCGAAGCCCTGCCCAAGCCCGGAGTGCGCCGCGGTGAGCAAGTTGAGGCTCGTGGTCGCGAACGTGTGCCATCCGGCGTCGCGGAACAGTTCCGCGAGCACGACGGGATCGTCGGCGAACATCGTCTGGTTGTCGGTGATGCCGCTGTCCCGCGGATGCAGGCCGGCGAGGATCGCGACGTGAGACGGCACCGTGATGTTGATCGTCGACCAGCAGTCCGTGAAGGTCACGCCGCGCGCGCCGAGCTCGCGCAACGCCGGGGTCTCGATCGCGACGCTGCGGGGAAGTCCCTCGACGTGATCGCCGCGGTGCGTGTCGGAGGTGATCAGGATCACCGTGCGCGGAGCGCTCTCCGAGACGTGCAGGCGCGCAGCGGGAACGCCGACCAGCACATACCCCTGCTGCGGTTCCGCGAGGGCGAGCGAGAGCTCGACCGCCTCGCCCTTGGCGGCTCCGAGGTCGATCAGGAGCGAATGCCAGCGCGGCTTGAGGTCCAGCTCGAGTCGCTGCTTCACCTCGCGTCCCGACTCGAGCCGGGCGCGCAGCTCGATGGCGGCCGAGGTCGCACCACCGCGCGTCTCGAGCACGCCGTACTCGAAGGCGAGCTTCCCGCCATCGCTCGGGGAGCGCGCTACGCCCGCGAGGCTCCAGCCCGGCTGCAAGAGCCTGGTGGGGCGGCTCTCGAACGAGAACTGCACCGGCAGCTCGCGCGCGGGATCACCGCCGAGGAGCTCGACCCACGTCGCCGAGAGCTCGCGCCCAGCCGCCTGTGGCGCACTCGGTGCGCGCGGCGCCAGCACGAAGCGCGCGCCGCTCCCCGTGCCCTGCTGCGCGGCCTCGGATGCGGCTCGGTCGTCGGAGCAGGCCGCGAGCAGCGCGAACGCGGCGAGCAGTGCGGGCAGCTTCATGGCATGGATTCTAGGAGCTGGACCTCGGCGGCGATGCCAATTCCGTCACGGTGGCCCGGGAGTGTCGTCTCGGGCGCGCCGTGAAGGCAACATGAGCGCCATGAGGAATATCGCTGCTCTGCTTTCGACGGGTCTCGCCGCACTGTGCCTGTTCTCCGCTCCCGCCGCGGCCCAGATCGATCATGACGGCGCTCTGTGGGAGATGTTCCTTGCGCAGGGCAACCTCGCGGGCATCGATCCGGAGTGGAAAAACGTGCGCTGGTGGCTCGACGTGCAAGGTCGCTGGCGTCACGAGGGTGAGGATCTCGATACGACGATCGTCCGCCCCGGCATCGGCTACGCGCTCACGGATCGGGTGACGGTCTTCGCGGGCTACGGCCTGATCACCACGCATCCGCGCAACGGCGGCGACACGACCGAGAACCGCATCTGGCAGCAGCTGGTATGGAACGTGCCGGTCGAGGGCGACTACAAGCTGCAGTTGCGCTCGCGACTCGAGGAACGCTTCGTCGAGGACACGGACGACATGGGCTGGCGCTTCCGCCAGTTCGCGAAGTACACGCGCCCGTGGAGCGCCGATGGCAAGCGCTACCTGAGTGCATGGGACGAGGTCTTCTACGAGCTGAACGACACGGACTTCGGACAGAACATGGGTCTGCGCCAGAACCGGCTGTTCGTCGGCGTGGGCTGGTTTCTCGACGAGGCGCGCACGATCGCCTTCGAGGGTGGCTACCTCAACCAGTGGATCTCCCGGCCGGGCGACGACCGGATGAACCACGCGCTGTCGCTCAATGTCCTCGTGAGCTTCTAGGCACGCGGCTGCGCATCGCGCACGCGGCGCGCAGCGGCATCGATCGACTCCACGACACGCGGCAGGTCGCGCCATGCGTCGAGCGTGGCGACGGGCAGGATGCTCCAGCCCAGCGCGGCGAGCACCGAGCCGCGCACCGACTCGCGATCGAGAGTCGTCGGGGCGAGCGCCCAGTGGGCCCCGTCGAGCTCGACGCCGAGCAG
The DNA here is from genome assembly GCA_903892045.1 of uncultured Planctomycetota bacterium. Lineage (GTDB taxonomy): Bacteria > Planctomycetota > UBA1135 > UBA1135 > F1-120-MAGs118. The sequence continues at coordinate 3,590 of CAITGX010000111.1, forward strand.
CCAGCGCTCAGGCGCGCGCGCATCCGCGAGCGCGAGCGAGACGCGATAGTCGCGCGAGCGTCCGACGTGCGTCTCGACGTGCCAGCCGCGCCCGCGCAGCGCATCCGCCAGCTCGCGTTCGAGCGACGAGACCGCGATCTCGCGCCGCGCGCCGGACTCGCTGGGCGTCGAGGGCACGACGCCGAGCTCGGCGTACTCGAGATAGCCGCGCAGGTCCTGCACGCCACGCGCACGGCAGCGCGCAGGGTCGAGCTGCGCGGCGCGCATCGAGGCGAACACGACCACCTTCTCCTTGGCGCGCGTGATCGCGACGTTGAGGCGACGCTCGCCGCCGGACGTTCCGAGCGGACCGAAGTTGTAGTGGATCCGGCCAGATGCGTCGGGTCCGTAGCCGATGCTGAAGAGCATCGTCGCGCGTTCGTCACCCTGCACGCTCTCGAGGTTCTTCACGAACAGGTCTTCGCCAGCCTGCGCGGCTTCCTCGCGGCGCCGGCTGGCGAGCGGGTCGGCGTCGAGCGCGAGGTCGAGCAGGTCGGCCACCAGCTTCTGCTGCGCCACGCTGAAGGTCACGATGCCGATCGAACGGTTGGCCGACGTCGCGACCTCGCTGCGCAGGCGCCGCAGCGCCTCGGCGACCACGGCGCGCGCCTCGATCTCGTTCGTCGCGCTGCCGGCCCGGTCGTAGACGCCCTGCACGAGGCGAAACTCGACGCCGAGATCCGGATGCGAGGCCGACGGCGCAGGGAACGTCTGCAGCGAGCCCCCGTACGAGCGTCGGTTGGCATATTCGATCAGGCGCTCGTCGCGTGAGCGATAGTGCCACAGTAGCGAGAGCTCGGGCACCCCGGCCCCGGAGCAGCCGTCGAGGACGCTCTCGTGCTGCTCGCCCTCCTCGAGGTCCTCCTCCTCGTCGCCCGAGCGCACGTCGAAGAAGGACGTGGGCGGCAGCTGCTTGGAGTCGCCGACGACGACTGCGTGGCGACCGCGGGAGAGCGCGCACGCCGCATCCCAGACCGGAACCTGCGAGGCCTCGTCAATCACCACCAGGTCGAACTTCGGGAACTCGGGCGGCAGGAACTGCGCCGCGGACAGCGGGCTCGCGAGCACCACGGGCTTGAGCGCGAGCAGCGCGGGCCCCGTTTCGCCCATCACGCGACGAATCGTGCGGCGCATGCTCTGGCGGCTCTTCAGGTCCACCAGTGTCGAGACTGCCTGGCGATGCTCGTCCGCGGGATCGTCGAAGAAGGCCTTGGCGCGATCGCGAGCGACGCAGTCGACGGCATCGCTCGCTCCCTCGACGTAGGCGGCGAGGTGCTCGCGCAGTGTGCGACGCAAGTCGGAGGCGCGCTCGCCCGTGCAGCTTCCCAGCTCGAGTTCGCGTCGCAGCCGTCCCTCGATCCACGCTGCGAGCGCACCCGCGCGCGTGGCGAGCTCCGCTTGACGGGGCTCGAGCGCGCGCTGCTCGAGCAGCGTGGAAATGCTGTCCAACCCCGCGGAGTGCGCGAGCTCTCGCTCGACGCTGTAGGCGCTCCACAGATCCCACTCTGCCCGCTTCGCCAGCCAGCGTGCGATGCGGGCGCGCTCGTCGCGGAAGCTCGAGGACTCAGCCTGCGACGGGAGCGCGAGCTGGCCAACGCTGGTGGCTCGGCGCTCGTCGAGAGCGCGCAAAGGGCCCTCGAGGGCGCGCAGTGCGGAGGCGATGGAGGCCGAGCCCGCCAAGGACGCGGCGCGCTGGCCCAGCGAATCGAGCAGGCGTGGGTCGCGCTCGCGCAACTCTGCATGCAGGGCCCGTCCCGCGACGAGGCGCGTCCGGGCCTTGTCGACGTCGATGCTGTCCGCGCGGCCGCGCAACGCCGCCAGCGCACGCTCATGCGGTGCGAGCGCGTCGAGCGCGGACTTGGCGGCGAGCAGGCCTGCGATCGCGGCCTCGAGCCCCGGTCCGTCCTTCGGTGCGGACGCCTTGGCGTGCGGAACGAGCTCGGCGCGCACGCGTCGACGCGACAACCAGCGGAACAGGAGGAACTGCTCGCGAGCGACCCGCAGGGTCTGCTGCAGGGCGGCGAGCGGCAGGGACAGCGAGGATGCCTCCCACATCGCATCGAGCGACTTCCGCGCAGACTGCGCAGCCTCTTCCAGCGTCAGGGCGCGCTCCAGCGCGTCCAACTCGGCCGCGACCGCGCCTGAGCCCAGCGCTGCCGCGACGCCGGCGTTCGAGGCGCTCTCGTCCGCGAGGAAGCGAGCCGTGTCCGCCAGCCGACGCGCTGCGGCGGCATCGAGCGGCACGGGCGCACCGACCGCCTGTGCCAGCGCAGCGGAAGCCTGCTCGACCTGCGCGAGCGCGGCCTCGAGCTCC
>CAITGX010000112.1 GCA_903892045.1 uncultured Planctomycetota bacterium
CCAGCGCCGCGAGGCCGAACATCGGAATGATCAGCGCCCAGGTCGGGTTGAACTTGCCGCCGAGCGAGTAGCCGTGGACCTGCGTCCACGCGAGCGCCGCCACGGCGAGGGCCGAGGCCTCGATCATGCCCTGCCACGCATCCGAGAGCTGGGTCAGGCCGATACCGACCAAGATCAGCACGTACGAGAGGATCGGCAGCGCCAGCTTGTGGGCCTTGCCGATGCCGTCGAGCGGTGTCTTCTTGCCGTGGGCGTGCTCCGCACCGCAGTAGGCCACCCAGCCGCCGATCAGGACCACGACCTTGGCCACGAGGCGCCACAGGTCGAAGCCCTGCGGGACGAGCCACGGCAGGAGCGCCGAGATGCCGAGCACCATGGCCGCCTGCTGCAGCATCAGGGGCGCCGTCTCGATCTCGCCCGGCCCACGGCCCTTGCCGGCCGGAGCGCCCGGAGCACCCGTCGTCGGCAGTTCGGGGAGCGGCTCGAGTTCCTGGAAGTCGGGCTCGTTGGCGTTGGACATCGGGACGTGTGGAGGTTGGGTGGGGACTTGGGGGGAGCGCGCAACGCTCGGGAGAACGCACCGCGGCCGGCGAGGTTCGCGGCGCGGCAGGGCCGCCCTGCGGGCTAGTCCCCCACCACGACGCGGTTGCACTCTGCTAGAGGCTGCGGATGCGCTCCTCGCGATCGAGGGCGATCATGGCGTCGACGAGGGGCTGAAGCTTACCCGCGAGCACCTGCTCGAGGGAGTAGTTCTCGTTGGCCCGGTGGTCGGTGACCCGGTTCTGCGGGAAGTTGTAGGTCCGGATGCGGGCGTTGCGGTCGCCGGTGCCGACCTGCGTCTTGCGCAGGGCCGCGCGCTCGGCGTCCTTGCGGGCGCGCTCGGCCTCGAACAGGCGCGAGCGCAGCACGCGCATGGCGCGGGCGCGGTTCTTGTGCTGGCTCTTCTCGTCCATGCACACCACCACCGTGCCCGTGGGGAGGTGCGTGATGCGCACGGCCGATTCCGTCTTGTTGACGTGCTGGCCGCCAGCGCCCCCGGCGCGCATGGTGTCGATGCGCAGGTCCTGGGGGTTGATGTCGATGTCGACGTCCTCGGCCTCGGGGAGCACCGCCACGGTCGCGGCCGAGGTGTGGATGCGGCCTTGAGCCTCGGTCGCGGGCACGCGCTGCACGCGGTGGCCGCCCGACTCGAAGCGCAGGTAGCGCCACGCGCCGTCGCCCTCGACGGAGAACACGACTTCCTTGAAGCCGCCGACGTCCGAGCGCGCGACGTCGAACACCTCGTGCTTCCAGCCCTGCGCGTCGAAGTAGTGCTCGTAGATGCGGTAGAGATCGGCCGCGAACAGGCTGGCCTCGTCGCCGCCCGTGCCGGCGCGAATCTCGACGATCACCTTGCGGCGCTCGTCGTCATCCTCGGCGATCAGCGCGTTGACGACTTCCTCGTCGATGCGCTTGACCTCGGACTCGATCTCGGCGAGCTCCTCCTTCGCCAGCGCCGCCATCTCGCTGTCGGAGAGCATGGCCTTCGCATCGGAGCGCCGCTTCTCGAGCGACTCGAGCTGCTCGAGCAACTGCACGCGCTTCTCGAGGCCCCCGCGCTCCTTCAGGATCGCGGGGATCTTCTTGCCGTCCACGGTGCCGCCCTCGGAGGAGAGCAACGCCGTGAGCTCGTCGTGACGAGCCTTGGCCTCGCGCAGCTTGGCGAGGAGCGCTTCGGCGAGGGCCATGTCTCAGGCCACGTCCCTGAACGTCGCGTCGACCCGTCGCGCGGGCGACGACGGAGCGCTCACGCCTTGGGCTTCGCGCCGGCCTTGTTGGCGTAGCGGCGGTTGAACGAGTCGATGCGACCGGCCGCGTCCACGAACTTGTGCTTGCCCGAGTAGAACGGGTGGCAGACGGAGCAGATTTCGATGCGCAGCTCCTTGACCGTGGCGCGAGTCACGAAGTTGTTGCCGCAGCCGCAGTGGACCTTGCAGTCGAAGTACTTGGGGTGGATGGTGCTCTTCATGGCAGCGTGAGCGCCGGGCGTGGTCGGCGCGAGCCTTGGACGGATGTTCGAGGGCGGAAGAGGATAGCGTCCCGGCCGCTCAGGGAGCAAGGGCGGCCCCGGCCCGAAGCAGCAGGGCCTTGGAGAGGGCCACGGGCAGGCCCACCACGTTGTCGAAGCCGCCGCCCTCGAGGGCCGTCACGAAGCGGTCGGCGCTCTCCTGGATGGCATAGCCCCCCGCCTTGTCCCGCCACTCGCCCGAGGCGACGTAGGCGCTGCGCTCCTCGCCGGTGATGGCGCGCATGGTCACGTAGGTGCGCTCGAAGGCGCTCCAGCGCGAGAGATCGTGCGTGCGAACCACGCACACGCCCGTGATCACCTCATGGCGAGTGCCCGAGAGCGCGGCGAGCATGGCTTCCGCCTCACGCTCGTCGGCGGGCTTGCCGAGCAGCTCCCAGCGTCCCTCCCGCTCGAGCGCGACCACGGTGTCCGCCCCGAGCACGGCCCACTCCTCGCAGCGCTCCGCGCGCGCACTCGCCGCCGCGAGCGCCTTGCGCGTGGCGAGCTCGAGCGCGGCCTGCGCGGGATCCGCGAACTCGCCCAGGTCCTCGTCGACGGGCACGGGCCCGAGCGTGAACTCGAGCCCCGCGGCCGCGAGCAGCTCGCGCCGCCGCGGAGAGGCCGAAGCCAGCAGGATGCGCAGCTCGCCCATCGGTGCGTCGAGGCGCTGCGGCGCGCGCCGGAGTCGACGCGCGCGCAGGCCCTACTTCTTCTTGGCCTTCTTCTTGGCGGCCTCGGCCTTCTTCTTGGCCTCGAGCGCCTTCTTTTCCGCGGCCTTCTTGGCCTCGGCCGCCTTCTTCTCGGCAGCCTTCTTGGCCTCGAGCTTCTTGCGCTCGGCTTCTTTGCGGCGCTGCTCCTCGAGCCGCTTGCTCTCGGCGAGCGCCGCGAGCTTCTTCTGCTCGAGTTCCTTCTGCTTGCGCACGCGCTCGGCCTCGGCCTTGGCCTTGGCGTCGGCGACAGCCTTGAGCTTCGCGGCCTTGGCCGCGTCCTCGGCCTTCTTGCGCTCCGCGATCTTCGCCAGCCGCGACGCTTCCTTGGCGCGCTTGTCGGCCTCGAGCGCCTCGCGCTTCTTGCGCTTCTCCTCTTCCTTCTTGCGCTTCTCGTCCTCCTTCTTCTGGAGGATGGCGAGCCGCGCCGCCTCGCGGGCGCGCTGCTGCTCGAGGCGCTCTTGCGCGATCTTCCAGTCGCGGAAGGCCTTCTTGCCGTGCTTGCAGTCGTCGACGAGCACACACTGGTGGCACAGGGGCTTGCGCGCGTCACACCAGCGCGAGGCGACCTCGCCGAAGCGCACGGCGAACTCGAGTTCCTTGCCGTTCGGCACGATCGGCTCGATGGCCGCGCGCGCCTTCTTGGGGCTCGCGGTGCGCGACACGAGGCCGACGCGGTCGAGCACGCGCATCAGCGCGGGCGTGACCGGCAGCTCGCCCTTCGAGGCGAGCCACAGGAGGTAGTGCGCCGTGCCCATGCCGATGAACGGCAGGATCGAGACGAAGCGCTGGCTGCCCTGCACGTCGTCGCGCAGGAATTCGAGCTCCATGCCGTGGCTGCGCTGGAAGACCTCCTGCAGGTACTCGCGAATGTCCGCGGCCGCGGCCATGCCCTTCGAACCGAGGTCGAGGTGCCCGTTGATCTCCTGCGCCTGGCAGATGCGCAGCTCGTTCCAGTCCTTGTAGGCGTTGCGCAGGCGCACCACCGTGTCCTTGGCCTGCGCCGGCGTGAGCTTGCGCAGCAGGATCGCGTACAGGCCCTGCTCGAGCAGGTTGGCCTCGGAGAGCGGCTCCGGCAGCGGATGCTCGGGCTGGATCTTGGCGAGGAGCTTGGTCGTCAGGTCGGTCTTCTTGGACACGCGGCGGCTCGAATCGTGGGACGTTCGGAAGCGGAGCGAGCGGGCGGGCGCCGGCCGCGCACGGCGGACGAGCCCCGAAACAACGGCGCGCGCGGCGCCATGGCCCCGCGCGCGAGAGAGCGAGAGAGAAGGAGCCCGCGAGAAGGCGCGCGGGCAGGCCGACCTAGCCCTTCTTCTTGCCCGGCGCAGCCTTGGGCTTGCGACGGTGCGCGGGGCGCGCGGCCTTGCGGGAGGCGCGGGCCTGCTTGGCGGCGTTGCGGCGCGCCTTCGTGGCGGTCTTCTTCTTGCGGCCGTCGCGGTCGCGGGCCACGTTGGCCTTGACGCCCTCGATCACCTTCAGCTGGCGCAGGAGCGACGCCACGGTGTCGGAGACGATCGCGCCTTCCTTCATCCAGTGCTTGGTGCGCTCTGCGTCGATCTGCAGGCGCTTCTCCGGCGTCGCGGCGCGCGGATCGTAGTAGCCGAGGTTCTCCAGCGAGGCGCCGTCGCGGGCGCTGCGGGTCTCGGTGACGTGGATGCGGAAGGAGGGAAGGTTCTTGCGACCTTCGCGCTTGAGGCGGATGGAGACGGACATGCGGTTGCTTGGGTTCGTGCAGGACCGAGCCTACGCCCGGCCGGAATTCGAAGGGCGCAGAGTGTAGGGAGCCGGGCGGGGCAGGGCAAGCGCCCGCCCCGCCAAGCGCGCTCCCCTAGCGGCGCTTCTTGCGCTTGTCCTTCTTGCGCTTGGAGCCGGACTGGCGGGTCGGGGACGAGCCCATCGGCCGACCGGGCAGGCCCATGCCGCCCCCCATGCCACCGAAGCCCGGGGGCAGGCCCGCGCCGGGCTTGCCGCCCCCGCCGAACAGCCCGCCGAGGCCTCCGAGCCCCCCCAGAGCGCCGAGGCCACCGCCGAAGAGTCCGCCGCCATCGCCCTTGGAGGCGAGCTCGCCCGTGGGCGACATGGAGCGCAGGGACTCCTCCTTGGCCTTGGCCCCGAGCTTGGCGCCGAGCCCCATGCGGTTCATCTCCTTCATCATGCGCTTCATCGCCTGATGGCTCTTCAGCAGCTCGCCCACCGCGTTGGGATCCTGCCCGGCCCCGCGCGCGATGCGACGGCGGCGCGACATGTCGATGATCTCCGGGCGCAGGCGCTCGCGGCGCGTCATCGAGGTGAAGAGTGCCTCCATGCGCGCGAAGCGCTTGTCGTCGACGAGCTTGTCGAGGTCGCCCAACTGCCCCATGCCGGGCATCATCGAGAGCACCTTCTTCAAGGGTCCGAGGCGCTTGATCATGCGCAACTGCTCGAGCATGTCCTCGAGCGTGAAGTCGCCCATGACCATCTTCTCGAAGGAGGCCTGCGCCTCTTGCTCCGAGATCTTGGAGGCCGCGGTCTCGACGAGGCCGACCACGTCGCCCATGCCGAGGATGCGGCCCGCCATGCGCCGCGCATGGAACGTGTCGAGGTCGTCGATCTTCTCGCCCACGCCCACGAACAGGATCGGGCGGCCGACGATCGACTGGATCGAGAGCGCCGCACCGCCGCGCGCGTCGCCGTCGAGCTTGGTGAGCACGACGCCCGTCAGCGCGAGCTTCTCGTGGAAGGCCTTGGCGGACTTGACCGCGTCCTGGCCGGTCATCGCGTCGACCACGAGCAGCTGGTTGTGCGGCTGGGTGCGCGTGGCGACGAGGGCGACCTCCGCCATCATCTCCTCGTCGACGTGCAGGCGGCCGGCCGTGTCGAGGATCACGAGGTCGTGACCGTTCTTGCGCGCGAACTCGACGCCCTGCGCGCAGACCTCGGGCGCGCTCACGCCCTCGACGTGGAACACCGGCACGCCGATCTTCTGCCCGAGGATCTTGAGCTGCTCGACGGCCGCCGGGCGCTTGACGTCGGCCGCCACGAGCAGCGGACGGCGCTGGAACTTCTCCTTCTGGAGCTTGGCGAGCTTGGCGCAAGTGGTCGTCTTGCCGGCGCCCTGCAGGCCCGCCATCAGGATCACCGTCGGACCGCTCTTGGCGATCTCGAGCGCGCTCTCCTCGGGGCCGAGCAGCGCGACGAGCTCCTCGTGGCAGGCGTGGATGAACTGCTGCGAGGCCTCGACGCCCTTCAGCACCTTCTCGCCGACCACGCGGGCGCGCACGCGCTCGGTGAAGTCGCGCGCCACCTGGAAGTGCACGTCGGCTTCGAGCAGCGCCGCGCGCACGGCGCGCAGGCCTTCCTCGATGTTCTCCGGCGAGAGCTCGGCGCTCCCCTTCAGGAAGGAGAAGGCCCCGGTCAGTCGTTGCGTCAGCGTCTCGAACATGGCGTGCGTCCCAGTCTGGAAGGGGCGAGGATTATGCCGCCTGCGGGGCGCGGCTGTCGCGCCTCACGCCGCAGATCGCTGGGCTGCCGCGCGCCCTTGGGGACGTCGCTCAGGCCGCGGGCAGCACCGGCTCGACGCCGCTGCGCTTCTGGTAGGCGTAGGCCGTGCCCACGTAGAAGATCATCATCGCGGCCGGCACGGTGACGAGGATGCCGACGCAGCACAGCAGCAGGCCGACGATGTAGGCCACGATCGAGAGCACGAAGAATAGGAGGAAGAACAGCACGAACGGCCACAGCTGGCCCGCCGTGAGCCGCCACGACTCGCCCATGCTCTCGAACGTGCCCGTCCCGCGCGCCGCGATGGCGGTGTTGGCGAGGCTCATGCGGGCCGCGAAGAACAGCGCGATGGGCAGGAACACGAGCAGGCCCGCGCCGGCCGCGACGAACGGCTCGACGCCCGGGTCGGGCCACTGCTCCTTGAACAGCAGGATGGCCGGGAAGAACAGCACGATGCCGACGGCGATCGCACCGAAGACGTAGACGCACTGCACGCCGATCGCGGCCAGCAGCCCCTCGCCGCGGAAGATCACCGCCAGCTCGGGACGCTCGCCGCGCGCGAGCGCCAGCGCGTAGCGCGCCTGCCCCACTCCCATCCACGCCGCCAGCGGGATGTTGAGCAACAGGCAGACCACGTAGATCACCGCGCCGAGCACGGCCAGACGCTCGTCCCCGTTCAGGCCGAGGACGTTCTGCACGATGCTGCCGATGCCGCCCACGATCGAGGCCACCAGCGACGCAACGAACGCGGCCAGGATCGAGATCGGGTAGCGCTTGACCGACTCGAAGCCGAAGCGCAGCGCCTCGACCGGCTCCCAGTCGAGCGGCGCTCCGAAGTTCCCGCCCGAGCTCGACGTCTCCGGAGCGAACCCCGATTGCGGGGCCCGGTACGGATCGACGTCGCGCGGCTCGAGCGGGTTCGGGTCGGTCATGGTGCCCGGCTAGCGGCGCGCGGCCTTCGCCTTCGGCTTCTTGGCCGCCGCGCGGGCGGGAGCGGACTTGGCGACCGGCGCCGCCGGCTTGCCGGGGACCGTCTGCGTCGCCGCGGGCTTGGGCAGCACCGCCGGCTTCGTCGGGGTGATGGTCTCCTTGGCGGGCGCCGTGTCCGTCGCGATCGCGTCCGGATCGTCGTCGACGCGCGCGATGCTCGCACCGAGCTCGGCGAGGCGCTGCTCGATGCGCGCGTAGCCGCGGTCGATGTGGTACACGCGGTGCACTTCCGTCGTGCCCTCGGCCACGAGGCCGGCCAGCACGAGCGCGGCCGACGCGCGCAGGTCCGAAGCCATGACCTGCGTGCCCTTGAGGTTCGCAGGCCCCATCACGATGGCGCTCGCGCCTTGACGGCGGATGTTGGCGCCCATGCGCATCAGCTCGGCCACGTGCATGTAGCGATCGGTGAAGATCGTCTCGGTGACGAGGCTCATGCCATCGGCCGTCGTCATCAGCGCCATCCACTGCGCCTGCAGGTCGGTCGGGAAGGCCGGGTGCGGCAGCGTGGTGACGTCGGTCGGCTTGGCGCGCTTCTTGCGCTGGTCGAAGGCCATGGTCTCGATCCAGTCGGCGCCGAAGTGGTGCGGCAGCTCGGCCTCGCGCATGCGCTCGAGCAGGATCATCAGGTGGTCGGGGCGGCAGCCCTCGACGCGGATCTTGCTGCCGGTCATGGCGCCGGCGATCACCAGCGTGCCGGCCTCGATGCGGTCGGGGATGACCGCGTGCGTGCAGCCGTGGAGCTTGTCGACGCCCTCGATCTCGATGCGCGGCGAGCCGAGGCCCGTGATGCGCGCCCCCATCTTGTTGAGGCACTCGCCGAGGTCGACGACCTCGGGCTCGCAGGCGGCGCCGTGGATCACGGTGCGGCCCTTGGCGAGCGTCGCGGCCATCATCACGTTGGCGGTGCCGAGCACCGTCGGGCCCTGGGCGCCGCCCAAGTACATCTCGTCGCCGCGCAGGCCACCGGTGGCCGAGGCCACGATGTCGCCGCCGTCGAGATCGACCTTGGCGCCGAGCGCCTTCATGCCCTTCACGTGCAGATCGACGGGGCGCACGCCGATGACGCAGCCGCCCGGGAGGCTGACGCGCGCGTGCTGGGTGCGCGCGAGCACGGGGCCGAGCACCGCCACCGAGCCGCGCATCTTGCGCACGCAGTCCCAGCCGGCCTCGTTGTGCGGCACCGGAGCGGAGCGCACGGTGAGGACGCCCTCCTTGGAACGCTCCCACTTCGAGCCGAGGCCCTCGAGGACCCTCAGCATCTGCCGCACGTCGGAGACGTCCGGTGCATTCGGAATGACCACCGGCTCGTCGGTGAGCAGCGTCGCCGCCAGCACCGGAAGCACAGCGTTCTTGGAACCTGAAACGCGCACGCTGCCCTGCAGCTTGCGCCCGCCCTCGATCACGAACTTGTCCATGTTTCCCCTCCGCGCGCCCCTCGCGCGCGTCGCGCTCTCTCTTCCGAAAAGCGCGCGATCGAATCAAGGACTCGCCGCGAAATTCTCGCGCGCTCTCCGCGCGCTCTCCGCGCGCGCTCGCGTCGCTCAGCTCGGCAACATGCGACCGAGTCGCTTGCCGCCGACGACGTGCAAGTGCAGGTGCTCGACTTCCTGTCCACCGTCGCGGCGCGCGTTGGTGATCACGCGGAAGCCGCGCGCGAGTCCCTTCGAGCGCGCGACCTCGGCGGCGGCGAGGAGCAGCTCCCCCGCCAAGGCTCCGTCGACGAGCTCCCACAGCGAGTCGACGTGCTCCCGCGGCACGACCAGCACGTGCACCGGCGCCTGCGGGTGGAGGTCCTCGAAGGCGAGCACGCGCGGGCTCTCGAACACGACGCGCGCCGGAGCCTGGCCGGCGGCGATGCGGCAGAAGATGCAGTCCATGGCCGGCAAGGGAACGGCCGAGCTTCGGCGGGCGCAAGCCCCCGCCCCTCCCGCCGGGGCAAGTTGACGCCCCGCGCCGCCCACCTGTATTCTCCCCGCCCTTCCAACGCCCCGGGGCGGGGCTTCGCCCGCGTCCGGCCGGCTCTCCCGGCCCGTCGCACCCCCAAGGCCCTACGGCGACTCCTTTCACCTCTCCACCCGACCCACCCGCATGACCTCCAGCACTGTCGAGATGTCGGCCGCCTCCGAGGCCTTCGACCTGAAGAGCGCCTCGATCCCCAACTTCACGACGCTGGTGCAGGCGCGCTCGACGGTCTACCGCTCGCGCGCGGCCGTCGACAGCTTCACGCGCATGGTCGACGGCCTCTCGTCGGCCGGCGAAGAGGGCCGCCGCAAGGGCCTCGGCATGTGGATGGTGGCGCGCTACGAAGCCTGCGCCGCGCAGCTCGCCGGCTACGAGAAGACCGACGTGGTCGCGGCCTTCACGCGCGGCAGCGCGCTGATGTCGATCGGCCGCTGGGCCGACGCCCACGCCATCTTCGAGCGCCTCTCGAGCCAGTACCCCGAGGAGCCCCGTCCGCGCGGCAACAAGCTCGAGGCCCAGCTCGAGCTCGACCTCCACAAGGGCGACCACGACGGCGCCGCGGCCTCTCTCGCGCGCGAGCTCGACAGCGCCCCGCCGTCCTTCGCCGCCAGCGCGGAGCACAGCTACCTCAAGGGCCGCCTCGCCGAGCTGCGCCGCTCGCCGGAGTCCGCGCTCGATCTGTACGCCGCCGCGCGCGAGATCGATCCCTCGCACCGCACCAACCTCGCCCGCTTCGCCGCGCTCGCCGAGCGCTGCGGCCTCGACGAGCTCGCGCTGCAGGCCTACCAGTCGCTGGCGTCGATGCTCCCCATCGACCGCAACGTGATGTTCAACCTCGGCGTGCTGTACGAGGACCTCGGTCGGCACCAGGAGGCCGCGGCCTGCTACGACATCATCGCGCGCAACGACCCGACCAACCTGCGCGCCCGCCTGTACCTCGAGGACGCGCGCTCGGGGATCGACATGTACTACGACGAGGACCTGGAGCGAAAGGAAGACCGCCTCAACCAGATCCTCAAGACGCCGATCACCGACTTCGAGCTCTCGGTGCGCGCGCGCAACTGCCTCAACAAGATGAACATCGTCACGCTGGGCGACCTCGTCCGCCTGACGGAGCAAGAGCTGCTCTCCTACAAGAACTTCGGCGAGACCTCGCTCAACGAGATCAAGGACATCCTCAACTCGAAGGGCCTGCGCCTCGGCATGAAGCACGAGGAGGCGGTGGCCTCGATCGAGGCCGCGGCTCGTCCGCGCGCGGGCAGCAACGAGAGCTCGGAAGTGCTCAACACTCCGGTCAGCAAGCTCGACCTCTCGATCCGCGTGCGCCGCGCCGTCGAGAACCTCGCCTGCCTGACGCTCGCCGACATCCTCGCCCACAGCGAGGACGAGCTGCTCTCGATGCCCAACTTCGGCCAGACCTCGCTGCTCGAGCTCAAGCGCAAGCTGGCGGAGTTCGGGCTGCAGCTCCAGGCCACCAAGAAGAAGTAGCCTCCGCGCTCCCGTGTACGACTTCCTCGACGGAGAGGTCGCGGGGCGCTCGGCCGCGCGCGTCGTGCTCGACGTGCGCGGCGTCGGCTACGAGGTGCTCGTGCCGCCGGGCGCGAGCTTTCCCTCGAGCGGGCGCCTGCGCCTGTGGACGCACCTCGTGGTGCGCGAGGACAGCCACTCGCTGTACGGCTTTCGCGACGAGGCCACGCGCGACATGTTTCGGGCCCTGCTCGGCGTCACGGGCGTGGGCCCCAAGGTGGCGCTCGCGGTGCTCTCGGGCCTGTCGTCCGACGAGCTCGTCGCCGCGGTCGTGGCCGGTGACGCCAAGCGCCTGACCAAGGTCAAGGGCGTCGGCCAGAAGACCGCCGAACAGATCCTGCTCGACCTGCGCGGCAAGGCGGCCATGCTCTCCGGCGGCGGCAGCGCCCAAGCGCCCGCAGCTCGCGGCCCGGCGCAGCTCGAGGACGCGGTCACGGCCCTGATCTCGATCGGCTACTCGGAGAAGGACGCGCGCAAGCAGGTCGAGCGCGCCTCCAAGACCGTCGATCCCGCCAACCTCGAGTTGCTCGTCCGCACTGCGCTGCAGGGCTAGTCGCGGCTGCCCGTGCGCGCGCCTATGCTCACGCGCGACGAGGAACCCCGCGATGACGACCCCGCTGCGAGAAGCGACCGCACCTTCCGCGCCCAGCGCCCCCACGCGACCTGAGCGCATCCTGATCTGCGACGAGCTGTCCCCCGAGGCGCTCGACGTCTTCGCGGCGCACGGCCTCAAGCCCGAGGTGCGCACCGGCCTCAAGGAAGCGGAGCTCGTCGCGCGCGTCCACGACGTGGAAGCGCTCGTCGTGCGCTCGGCCACCAAGGTGACGCGCGCGATCCTCGACGCGGCGCCGCGCCTGAAGGTGGTCGGTCGCGCCGGCGTGGGCGTGGACAACGTCGACGTCGATGCGGCCACCGCGCGCGGAGTGGTCGTGATGAACGCTCCCGCCGGCAATACGACCACCACCGCCGAGCTCGCGGTCTCGCTCATGCTCGCGCTCGCGCGCAACGTGGCGCGCGGCGATCGCGCGGTGCGCGCGGGCGAGTGGAAGCTGCGCGGCAAGCTCTCCGGAAGCGAGATCTCCGGCAAGACGCTCGGCGTCGTCGGCCTCGGTCGCATCGGTCGCGTGGTCGCCACGCGCGGGCTCGGCCTCGCCATGAAGGTCGTGGCCTACGATCCCTACCTCGCGGGCCAGCGCTCGCCGCTCGAAGGCGTCGAGCTCCTGCCCCTCGACGAGCTGCTCGCGCGCGCCGACTTCGTCAGCCTGCACGTCCCCTACAGCGACGAGACGCGCAACATCCTCTCGCGCGAGCGCATCTTCGCGATGAAGCCCGGCGCACGGCTCGTGAACTGCGCGCGCGGTGGCCTCGTCGACGAGCTCGCGCTCGCCGACGCGCTCGCGGCGGGACGGCTCAAGGGCGCCGCGCTCGACGTCTTCGAGAGCGAGCCCCCGCCCAAGGACCACCCGCTGCTCGCGCGCGAGGATGTCATCCTCACGCCGCACCTCGGCGCCTCCTCCGAGGAGGCCCAGCGCAACGTCGCGCTCGAGATTGCCCAACAGGTGAGCGAGTTCCTGCTCGAAGGCGTGGCGCGCAACGCGGTCAACCTGCCCGCGACCAGCGCCGCGACCCTGCGCGAGCTCGCCCCTTGGGTCCTGCTCGCGGAGAAGCTCGGCTCGACGCTGGCGCAGCTGTGCGACAGCCCGATCCGCACGCTCGAGATCTCGCTCTCGGGCGATGTCTCGCGCAAGGACGCGAGCCACGTGCGGCTCGCCGTGCTCGTGGGCGCGCTGCGCAAGGGCTGCGACACGCCGCTCAACTTCGTCAACGCTCCGCGCCTCGCCGCGGAGCGCGGCCTCGCCGTCCACGAGCGCGCCGACGAGGAGTCGCACTTCCTCCACAGCCTCGTCAAGGCGCGCGCGATCTCGCGCACCGGCGAGGTGCACGTCGTCGGCGGCAGCGTCTTCGGTCGCGACCCGCGCATCGTGCGCATCGACGACCACTACCTCGACCTCGTGCCCGAAGGCGCGCTGCTCGTCACGACCCATGTGGACCAGCCCGGTGTCGTGGGCCAGCTCGGGACCGCGCTCGGGGCCGCGCGCATCAACATTCGCCGTCTCGAGCTCGGGCCGGGTGCGCGCGCGGCCGACGGTCTCGCGCGCGGCTTCCTCGCGCTCGACGTCCACCCGCCGCAGCACGTGCTCGACGAGCTCGCGCGACTCGAGCCGATCCGCTCCGTGCGACTGGTGCAGCTCTAGCCATGGCGCTCCCCACCCGCGTCGACGACTCTGCGCCGCCCTACGGCACGCTCGTGTTCGACTGCGACTCGACCCTGTCCTCCATCGAAGGCATCGACGAGCTCGCCGGCCCGCGCAAGGCCGAGATCGCGGCGCTCACCGAGCGCGCGATGGCCGGCGAGGTTCCGCTCGAGGCGGTGTATGGCAAGCGGCTCGAGCTGCTGCGTCCGACGCGCGAGCAGGTGGCGGCCCTCGGACAGCAATATGTCGGCACGGCCCTGCCGCATGCGCTCGAGCTGGTGCAAGCCCTGCGGGCCCTGCGCAAGCGCGTCTGCATCCTCTCGGGTGGGCTCCGTCAGGCCGTGTTCGCGCTCGCCGATCACCTTCGGATCGACTCCGGAGACGTCTTCGCCGTCGATGTCTTTCACGGCCGCGATGGCGCCTACGCCGGCTTCGACGAGGACTCTCCGCTCGCGCGCGCCGGAGGAAAGCTCGAAGTCCTGCGCCAGCTCGCGCGCGAGGACCGCCGCGGCGGTCTGGTGCTCATCGGCGACGGCGCCACCGACCTCGAGGCGGCTCCGGCCGCGCGCCGCTTCGTCGCCTTCGGCGGTGTTGCACGCCGCAAGGAAGTCTTCGCGCGCGCGGTCGTGACCTGCGACGCGCCCGACCTGGCCGCCTTGCTCCCGCTGCTCGTCGCCACCGACGAGATCGAGACGCTCGCGCAGGATCCGGTCCACCATCCCCTGCTGCGCGCCGCCCGCGTCGCGCGCTGAAGCTCACGGAGAACTCACCATGAAGCTCTGGATTCCCGGACCGACCGAAGTCCGCCCGTCGCTCCTCGCCGAATGCGCGCGCCCCATGATCGGGCACCGCTCCGACGCGATGTCGAAGCTGCACGACCGCATCGATCCGCACCTGCGGCTCGCCTTCGGATTCGCCGAAGGCAGCGGCAGCGAGGTCGCCGTGCACACCTGCAGTGCGACGGGGCTCATGGAAGCGAGCCTGCACGGCACGGGCTGCCGCGTGCTGTGCGTCGTGAACGGCTCGTTCTCGAAGCGCTGGGCCGAGATCGCGCAGGTGCTCGGTTTCGAGACGGTGGTGCTGAAGAAGGCCTTTGGCGGGGCCGCGAGTCCCGAGGAGATCGAGCGCGCGCTGGTCGAGAAGGGACCGTTCGACGCGCTGACGCTCGTGTCCAACGAGACCTCGAGCGGCGTGCGCACCCCTCTCGCGGGCGTCGCGAGCGTGATGCGCAGGCACCCGAACACGCTGTGGCTCGTCGACGTGGTGAGCTACCTCGCCGGCATGCCGGTCGACTTCGACGCGCACGGCATCGACTTCGCGTTCGCGGGCTCCCAGAAGGCCCTCGCACTGCCTCCGGGCATCACCGTGTTCGCGGCCTCGAAGCGCTACCTCGAGCGCGTGCGCAAGGGCAAGCGTCCGAGCTACTACCTCGACGCCGTGCGCGTGCTCGATGGCCACCGCGAGCGCAAGACGCCGGCCACGCCGTGCATTCCGCTCTATTTCGCCCTCGCGCAGCAGCTCGAGGACATCTCGAACGGCACGACGCTTCCCGCGCAGGACAGCGCCCTGCGCGGCGCAGCGGCCTGGACCGCGCGCTATGCGAAGCATGAACGCATGTACCGAACCACTGCCGACTGGGCCACGCGCCACGGGCTCGAGTACATCCCGACGCCCGAGCACCGCTCGTGGACCGTGTCTTGCATTCGCAAGGGCCCGCTCGACGTCGCGAAGTTCCTCGCGGAGCTGAAGAAGCGCGGCCACACGATCTCGAACGGATACGGCGACCTGAAGGACATCTCCTTCCGCATCGGCCACATGGGCGACCACACCGAGGCCGACCTCGAGCGCCTGCTCGCGGCCGCCGACGAGGTCATGCTCGCCGGAGCGGCACGCTGATGCGCCTCCTCGCACTCGCCCTGCTGCTGGGCGGCTGCGCAACGGCGCCGACTCGACCGGCCGCGATCGAGCTCTTCAACGGCCGCGACCTCACGGGCTGGCGCGCGATCGGCGATGCACGCTGGCAGGTCGAGAATGGCGAGCTCGTGGGCTCGATCGGCGGTGGATCCCAGAGCTTCCTCGCCACGGAGCGCGAGTACTCCGACTTCGTGCTCGAACTCGAGCTCAAGAACGAGCTGCCGGGGAACTCGGGCGTGCAGGTGCGCTCGCACCAGAACGAGAAGGGCCGCGTGTACGGCTACCAGATCGAGATCGACCCGTCCGAGCGCGCTTGGTCCGGCGGCCTCTATGACGAGGGCCGCCGCGGGTGGCTCTTCGATCTCAAGGAGCGTCCCGAGGCGCGCGCGTCGTTCCGCAACGGCGATTGGAACCACTACCGCATCGAGCTCTGCGGCAACCGCATCCGCACGTGGGTCAACAGCGTGCCCGCGGTCGACACGACCGACGAAGCCGACGCCTCGGGCTTCATCGCGCTGCAGGTCCACTCGGGCAACAACACGCGCGTGCGCTTCCGCAACCTGCGGCTCACGCCGCTGCCGTGACCGTCAGGGCAACTCGCTGACGTGCCACGGGCCGCGCCGCGAGCTGCTCGCATCGCGAACGCGTCGCACGAGCTCCGGCGCAACCGGATCGGCGCCGTGATTCCACGCGCGCCGGATGTACGTGAGCACGCTGGCAGTGTCCTCGTCGTCAAACGAGTGCGATGGCATCTCGGCATCCCATGTGACGTTGTCGAGCGTCAGCGGCCCGCGCAAGCCGAACAGCACGATCTTCGCCGTGCGCTCGGCGTCGCCCGTGACCCACGGCGAGTTGCGCAGCGGCGGCGCCACGCCGATGTCGCCGCGTCCCGACACCTGATGGCACGCCGCGCAGCTCTGCTCGTAGATCGAGCGCCCGCGCTCGAAGCGCGCGCGTTCCTGCGCGTCGAGATCCCGCGGGAAAAGGCCCTCGCTGCCGGGCTTGCCACGCCACACGAGCGCTTCCGCAAACGCGAGCGCCCCCGGCAGGGTATCGGCGCACGCCGCGGGCTCCTTCGTCACACGAATCGGACGCGAGTTGCCCTGCGCATCCTTGGCTCGCGCCCCGAGTGCGCCCTTCGCGAGCACGTTGCGCCACTCCTCGGGAACGCGGACGCCCTTGGCGTGGCCGCTGATCCAGTCGACAAGCTCAGCGACGAACGGCTCGCCCCCGTCCTGAACCGCGCACGCTCCGATCAGCTCCACCAGCGCGAGTGCGTCCGGGGTAGCAGGGGCCTCGGCAAACCACGGAGACGGATGCGTCGCCGAAGGCTCGAGCGACTCATCGCCGAGCCACTCGGCAGCCGAAGGCGGATGCGACGCACCGCTGGTCCGTTCCAGTGTCCGCCGCAGAAACTCCAACTCACGGCCGGCGAGTCCCGAGACGATCGCTCCGCGTCGCGTCGCGTCGAGCTTGCCCGTCCAAGCGATCCCTACGAGCGCGTCGACAGCTTCCGGCGTACGCAGCTCCCCGAGCGCGAGCACGCGCTCGAGCGAACCCGCGTCGCCCGTGGCGATCGGCGCCACATCCACCGGTGCCGCGACGAGCGCAGCCAAGTGCGGCCGCGCTAGCTCGTCGCCCTCGTGCGCGACCTCCTGCAGCACCTCCGCAGCATCCCGCGAGGAATCGCCATCCTCCGCGAACAGCCGCTGCGCCGTCTGGCGCGTCCAACGATTCGGCAACGAGAGCGCGTTCCCGAGCTCCGTCCACGAGCACTCGGCGAGCTGCACGCGCTCGCGCGGCCTCGCGTCTGCCGCCGTGATGCGCCAGATGCGACCCCGATCGACCGGTTCCTCGAGCGCACGCTCCTCCATCTGCGCGCGCAGCCACGACGTGACGAACAGGCGGTGCTGGATCACTCCGCGGTACATGTCGACGACGTACAGCGCCCCATCGGGCCCTTCGGCGAGATTCACCGGCCGAAAGCGCTCGTCGTCGGACTCGAGCAACACGCCTCCGCCCGGCCCCGTGGTCGCCACCGGTAGCTCACCCGGGCGATGCTGCAGTTCGAAGTGGTGCACGAGGTTGGCCGTCACTTCGCAGACGAACGCCGAGCCGCGGTAGCGCTCCGGCAGGGCGTCGCCCTCGTACACGAGCGGTCCGCACGCTCCAGTGAACTCGTTGAGCCGTCCATCCACGAGCGTCGTGCCGCGATAGCCGCGGTTCACGCCCGGCGTGAGGTGCGTGGGATTCGGCCGCGCTCCGCGCGCGATCGACACGCCCATGCCATGCGCGACGCCCAGCGCAGGATTGCGCACCGCGTAGTGCGACGCGTAGGCGTTCGTGCGCAGCGGAGTCGAGTTGTCGTTGAAGTAGATGCGTCCGAAGCGATCCTGCGTGATCCCCCACTGCCCGCCGCCCGCGGTCCGGCCCCGCACGAGGCGCTCGCCCTCCCAGCGGTAACGCCAGGGCGCATTGGCACACCAGAACCAGCCGTCGAGACCGTGCAGCAGGCCGTTGATCGCGTGCTCGGGGCTCGCGATGCCCTGCAGTCCCGTGTCGACGACGCGCACGTCGTCTGCACGTCCGTCGTCGTCGGTGTCGCGGGCGAACAGCAAGTTCGGCGGAGCGAGCACCAGCGCGCCGCCGCGCGTGGGCGCCACCGCACGCGGCAGTACCAGCCCGTCGAGGAACACCTGACGCTCGTCCATGCGCCCATCGCCATCTCGATCGTGCAGCACGATCACGGCGTTCTCGGCCGCGTCCTCGCGGGAGCCATCGGCATCGCGCATGTAGGTGCGCATCTCGCACACCCAGAGCGCACCGCGTTCGTCGAACATGGCACACACGGGCGCAACCACGAGCGGCTCGGCCGCCACGAGCTCCACCTTCAGTCCTGGCGACAGGCGGAAGCTTGCGAGCGCTTCCTCGGGCGAGCGCGGAGCGGGCGCCGGGACACGCCAGTCCTGCCGCAACGGCGGCTGCTCCTCGCCCTTCACGTCCCCATTCTGGGGCGCGAGCGCGAGCGTGAGGAGCGCCACGGAAAGCACGGCGAAGCCTCTACCGCTTGATCATCAGGGGCGGCGACTGGCACTTGCCGCAACGCGCCTTCGGACCTTCGAGCGACTCGTCCATGTGCTCCGGGCACGTCCAGCTCCACGATGGATCGACCGTCTGCCCCGAGGTGTAGCCGAGCTCCGCCAGAGCGCGAGCTGCCGCCTCGTCCTGCACGGCTCCATCGGCGCTCTCGTAGGGCCCCGGGACCCACGGGTTGGTGCGCGCCAGCTCCTTGCGCAGCCGCACGGCC
>CAITGX010000113.1 GCA_903892045.1 uncultured Planctomycetota bacterium
GACCATGTAGCGCCCTTCCGCGAGCGGTCCGTCGATCAGGCGGCCACCCTCGTGCGGGCAGAGCCGGTCGAGCGCGCACAGCTTGCCGTCGACGCGACCGAGGATGACCTCGAAGCCATCGGCCAGCGGATCGCCGATCGCCACGCGCTTCGACTCGCCCTCCGCGAGCTTGCCCGCGCCCTTCACCAGCACCGGCTTGCCGCCGAACATCCCGAACAGCTTCGAAAACATGGGCGGATGCTAGCATCCGCGCTTCGATGCAAACCGTCGTCCTCGTCGATGTCGTCGGTCTCACGGCGCGCCACATCGGGCCGCGCACGCCCGCTCTCGCGGAGCTCGCGCGCCGCGGCGCATGCGCTCCGATGGCGTCGATCCTGCCGGCGGTGACCTGCAGCGCGCAGGCCACGATGCTCACCGGTCGCATGCCGAACGTGCACGGCGCGGTCGGAAACGGCTGGTTCGACCGCGACACGGGCGAGGTGGCCCTGTGGCGCCAGTCGAACGCGCTCGTCGGCGCCAAGAAGCTCTACGAGACGGCGCGCGAGCGCGATCCCGCCTTCAGCTGCGCCAAGCTCTTCTGGTGGTGGAACATGGGCGCGCGGGTCGACTGGTCGATCACGCCGCGTCCGTTCTACCCCGCCGACGGGCGCAAGATCCTCGCCGTGTACGGCCGCCCGCCGGCGTTTCCCGAGCAGATCGAGCGCGAGCTCGGGGCCTTCCCGTTCTTCGATTTCTGGGGGCCGCGCTCGGGGCTCGCCTCGAGCCGCTGGATCGCGGACGTCGCGGTGCGCACGCTCGAGCTGCACGCGCCGAAGCTGACGCTCGTCTACCTGCCCCACCTCGACTACAGCCATCAGCAGGACGGCCCCGAGTCGGAGCGCGGGCTCGCGGCGCTCGGCGAAGTCGATGCGCAGGTCGCGAAGATCGTCCAGGCGGCGGACACGATCGGGGCGACGGTCGTGGTCGTGAGCGAGTACGGCCTCGAGGCGGTGGACGCGCCGATCCACATCAACCGCGCGCTGCGCAGCGAAGGTCTGCTCGAGGTGCGGCCCGGTCCGGCCGGCGAGTCGCTCGACACGTTCGCGAGCGCGGCCTTCGCCGTCGCGGATCACCAGGTGGCGCACGTGTACACGCGCAACGAAGAAGCGCGGGCCCACGCGGCGCTCGTGCTGCGCAACTTGCCCGGTGTCGAGCAAGTGCTCGATCGCGCGGCGCAGCGGCGCTACGGGATCGATCACGCGCGCAGCGGCGACTTGGTCGCGATCGCGCGCAAGGGCGCGTGGTTCACCTACTACTACTGGCTCGACGATGCGCAGGCGCCGGACTTCGCGCGCACGGTCGACATCCACCGCAAGCCGGGCTACGACCCGTGCGAGCTGTTCCTCGACCCGGCACTCTCCTTCCCGAAGCTGCGCATCGCGCGCCGTCTCGCGCAGAAGCTGCTCGGCATGCGCTACCTGATGGACGTGATCCCGCTCGACGCTCGGCTCGTGAAGGGCAGCCATGGACGCATCCCCGAGGATCCGAAGGACGGGCCCGTGTTCCTCTGCTCGCGGCCGTTCGGCGCCTGCGGAGACGAGCCGCGCGATGGCGTGCTGCCGATGACGAGCGTGCACGACCGCGTGCTCGGGCTCCTGTTCGGCGGGGCGTGAGCGATGGACGAGAGCCGCAAGGAGGGACTGCGGGCCAAGGCGCGCGAGA
>CAITGX010000114.1 GCA_903892045.1 uncultured Planctomycetota bacterium
AGCTCCAGGCGCTTGCGCGCGAACAGGGACCACAGGAGCCCCGGCAGCACGATCAGGAACACCAGCAGCAGAGCGAGCGCGGCCACGAACGCGTCGCGACCGAAGTGGATCTGGTTGAAGATGCGGAACATCGCCGTGTGGTTGGCCGCGGGCACGAGCAGCGTCGCATCCAGCTCGCGCAGCGCCAGCACGAACACCAGCACGAAACCGCCCGCGAGGGAAGAGCGCAGGGCGGGCGCGACGATGCGCGCGAGGCGCGAGAGGGGGCCGGCGCCGGCCACGCGCGCGGCGTCCTCGAGGCTCGGATCGAGGGAAGCGACCGCTCCGGCCGTGATCAGCGCCGCGAAGACCACGAAGCGACCCGTGAGCAGCACGCTGACGAGCGCGTTGCTGTCGTAGAGCGCCGCCGTCGCATCGCGGTTCCAGAGCACGATGATGCCGATGCCGAACAGCACCGCGGGCACGGCGAGGGGCAGGACGAGCAAGGGCTCGAGGTGGCGTCCGCGCCGCGCGCGCTCCAACGCGTGTCCGAGCACGAGACCGAGCGCGACGCAGGCGCTGGCGGTGACGAGCGCGCTCACGACGCTGTTGCGGACATCCCCCCGGCTGCGCTCGAGCGCCATCGAGAACGCGGCTGCGAGCTCGGTGGTCGACCAGCCCTTCGGGCCGCCGCCGGCCTCCCAGAGGAGTCGTCCGAGCGGCACAAACGCGCCGAGCGAGAGCAGCCCCGCGCAGAAGACGAACGCGGGCCAGCGCCAGCGTCCGAGCGCGATGGGGGCCGGAGCGCGGAAGTGGGGGACGATCGAGGCGAGCGCGCCGCGACGGCGCAGGGCCAGCGCCGGCAGCAGCATGAGCAGCGTCATGGCGACGAGCGGGAGCGCCATGGCGACGGCGCGCCCCGGACTCGCGTCGATGCGCCACGTCGCGTAGATCGAGTCGGCGTACACGCTGAACTTCGGCAGGCCGAGCCACGACACGTAGTCGGGTACCGAGAAGTCGTTGATCGTGAAGACGAACGCGAGGCATGCGCCACACAGGGCGGGCGGGAGCGCCAGCGGCAGCGTCGCGCGCAGCACGGCCTTCGTTCCGCCGGCAAGGCGCGCGGCGTCCTCGAGGCGGCCGTCGATGCGCTCGAACGCGCGCGCGGCGAACACCGCAACCAGGGGAAACGTGCTGAGCGTGGAGACGAAGTACGCCGCCGGAGCTCCGCGCATCTCGGCCACGGCGGTCCACACCATGGCGAGCATCATCGGCGGCAGGAACAGCGGCACGACGCCCAAGGGGCGCAGCACGGACGCGAGCGGCATGTCCGTGCGCGCGGTGAGGAAGCCGAAGGGCACGCCCACGAGAAGCGCGCAGGCGGCGACACCGAGACCGTAGAGTGCCGTGCGGCCCAGCAGGGTGGCGGCATTCGCGGTGAACAGCGCCGCGAGGTCCTCCGGCGTCACGCGCGTGGCCATGACCGCGAGCGGCGCGAAGCCGAGCAGCGCGAACAGCGCCACCGCGAGGAGGACCAGCGGCCGGCTCACTGGAGGAAACGTCCCTTGAGCTGGTCCATGCGCGCGGAAATCTGCTCGCCCACGAGCGTCCAGTCGACCGGGATGAGCGTAAGCGTCTCGATGTCGAGTACGTGCTCGGGCTTCGCGACGCCGGTGCGCAGCGGGATCTGCGCCCCGTCCGCTGCGGCGAGCTTGGCTTCCGTATCGCGCGACAGCACGAAGTCGATGAAGTTGCGCCCGGCCTCGGCGCGCGGCGCGTCCTTCAGCAGGCAGATCGTGTTGGGGATCAGGAACGTCCCGCGCGCGTCTTGATGCGCGGCGTCGCGCTGGTCGGGGACGACCTGCGCCACGGGGAAGCCGGCCTTCTTGGCGACCCAGTAGTCGTCGGTGTCCGTGAGCCCGAAGGCCATCGAGCCTTCGCGCACCATGCGCATCACTTGTCCATTCGACTGCACGAAGTTGACTCCGCCCGCGGCGA
>CAITGX010000115.1 GCA_903892045.1 uncultured Planctomycetota bacterium
TCATGGACGCGGTTCCCAACGATCCGCAGCGGGTCGAGTACGCCGACTGAGGCGCGTCGGCGCGCGCGCTGGAGTCTTGGGCGCGGCTGCGCCGTTCCGCGACGAGCGCGTGGAGCGAGCGCGCGCGGACTTGGGCACGAGTCCGGACGACGGGTCGAGGCGAGAGCGCGGCGCGGCAGGCGGACGTGGCGCCGCGCTTCGAGGGACGCGACGACCACTTCATGGACGCGGTTCCGAACGAGCTGCGGTGGGGCGAATGCGCCGATTGAGGCGCGCTGACGCGCGGGCGGCGTGGAGAGTGCGCCTTGGCGTCGGGAGCGACGGGGCGGGGATCCGCGGTAGCGCGGGGCTAGACTGCGCGGACCAGCCATGGCCGTCGTCGTCTCCCACATCGCGTCCTCGTTCGAGGCGCTCGCCGCACAGGCGTTGCGCCAGGTTCCGCTCTCGGACGTGATCGAGCTGCGGCTCGACCGCATCGGCAACCCCGGCGAGGAGCGCCTGCGCGGCCTGCTGCGCGAGCTCAAGAAGCCGGCGATCGTGGCGGTGCGCAACCGCGAGGAGCGCGGGGACTTCGCTGGTTCGGTCGACGAGCAGCTCGACATCCTGCGCACGGCAGCGCGCGCCGGCGCGATGTTCGTCGACGTCGACGCGGAGCACTCGCTCGCGCTCGGGCCGCTCGAAGGGACCAAGTGCCATCGCATCGTCTCGCGCCACGCGTGGGAGGGCACGCCCGAGGACCTCGGCGAGTTCGAGGAGTCCGTGCGTGCGGTGCTGCACGAGGGCGACCTGATCAAGCTCGTGACCCACGCTCGCACGACCGAGGAAGGCCTGCGCGTGCTGCGCCACCTGCGCACGGCGCGCGGTGGCCTGATCGCGTTCTGCTCGGGCGAGACCGGCGCGTTCACGCGCGTCCTGTGCCGCATCTTCGGCTCGGCGTTCACCTACGCGGCCCCGGCGCTGATCCCGGGCGAGCCCGCGCCCGAGCCGACGGCGCCCGGCCAACTGCGCGTCAACGACCTGCGCGCGCTCTTCCCTCCCGGCGGCATCTCGCCGACCACTTCGGTGTTCGGGGTCGTCGGTGACGCGGTTCGGCATTCCCTGAGCCCGCGCGTGCACGACATGGCGCTCAAGACGGCGCGCCTCGACGCGCTCTACCTCGCGTTCGAGACGCGCGACTTCGCGCGCTTCCTCGAGCTCGCCGACGACGAGTGCTTCCGCGGCTTCTCCGTCACGGCGCCGCACAAGCAGGCCGCGTTCCGCGCGGCGCACGCGAAGGACGAGGAGTCGAGCGCGGCGCGCGCGTGCAACACGCTCGTGCGCGATCGCAAGGGCTGGCGCGGCGCGAACACGGATGTCGGAGCGGTGCGCGACACGCTCGAGCGCGGCTACAAGTTCCACCGCGAGAAGGCGGGCAAGCCGGTGCTCGCGATGGGCGGGCCGCTCGCGGGCGCGCACGTGCTCGTGCTCGGTGCGGGTGGCGCGGCGCGGGCCGTGGTGCGCGCCGTGAAGCAGGGCGGCGGGCGGGCGACGATCGCGGCGCGCGATGCGCAGAAGGGCGCGGCGGTCGCGAAGGAGCTTGGCTGCGAGGCGATCGCGTGGAGCGCGATTCCTGACTGCGCGCACGACATCCTCGTCCACACCACGCCGGTCGGCTCGCTCTCCGAGCCGGAGCGCTCGCCGATCGACGCGGCGTGGATCCGGCCGGGCACGCTGGTGCTCGACGCGGTCTACCGCCCGATCAAGACGCCGCTGCTCGTCGCGGCCATGGCCAAAGGCTGCACCGCCGTGCCGGGCGCCGAGTGGTTCGTGCGGCAAGCTGGCGCGCAGTTCGAGCTCTTCACGCAGCAGAAGGCGGACGACGCGGTGATGCGCGCGGCGTTCGAGCACGCGCTGCGATGAGCACGCCCGCGCCGATCGCGCTCGTCGGCCTGCGCTGCGTCGGCAAGACCAGCGTGGGACGCGAGCTCGCGCGCGCGCTGGGCTTGGGCTTCGTCGACCTCGATGACGCCATCGCGTGGGCCGACAGCGAAGGCTGCTGTGCGCAGCACATCCCGACGGTCGCGCACGTGATCGAGACGCTCGGCTGGGAGGGCTTCCGCGACCTCGAGGCACGCGAGCTCGCGCGCGTCCTCGGCTCGGGAGCTCCGCTCGTGCTCGCCACCGGCGGCGGCGTTGTCGAGCGCGCGGCGAATCGGGCCCTCCTGCGCGAGCGTGCGCGCGTCGTGTGGATCCGCGAGGAGCTCCCCGTCCTGCGCGAGCGCCTCGCGCGCAGCGTTGATCGCCCGTCGCTCACCGGCGCGAGCCCCGTCGACGAGCTCGACTCCATCGCCGCCCGCCGCGAGCCGCTGTACCGCGAGGTCGCGCAGCTGGTC
Source organism: uncultured Planctomycetota bacterium (assembly GCA_903892045.1). Lineage (GTDB taxonomy): Bacteria > Planctomycetota > UBA1135 > UBA1135 > F1-120-MAGs118. Next base: position 2,373 of record CAITGX010000115.1, read on the forward strand.
CTCGACGCCCGCGGCGCGAACCCCGCCGCTCTCGCCCGTCGCATCGCGGAGAGCCTTGCCACGACCGGCGTGTAGGGCCGACGCACGCGTCGTTCGCGGAACGAGCCCGCGGGAGGCTCTCTGCGGCCGCGCGTTGGCGTTGGGACGGTGCGGCGCGACGGTCACGGACGAGCTCGCCGAGGTCGCGAGACGGCGCCTGCTCAGGTCGCTAGGCGGCCACGGTTCGCCTTCGGCCCTCGGGGCGAGCGTCTCGCCCAACGAGAGCGCCCGGGCTTCGAGGCTCCCGCGGCCCCCGGAACCACGTGCCGGACCCCACAGGATCCGCCAGCGCGCGGGCGGCGCGGGGTTTCACGCCTCGACCCTTGAACCGCGAGCTCCTCGACCCTAACCTTCCCGCCTCGCGACGCGCGGTGGAGCAGTCTGGCAGCTCGTCGGGCTCATAACCCGGAGGTCGCAGGTTCGAATCCTGCCCGCGCTACTTTCAACTGGCTGGTGCCCTTCGGGCCCCAGCCAGTTTCAATTTCTGGTTGGCGCGCGGGTCCATCGCGCGCCGGTCAACCGGCCGGTGCCCTTCGGGCGCCGGCCGGTTTCGTTCGTGCTGGTTGGCGCGCGGGTCCATCGCGCGCCGGGCGAGCTGGTTGGCGCGCGGATCCGTCGCGCGCCGAGCGCTGGTGGGTGCGCGGGTCTTTCGCGCGCCGAGCGCTGGTGGGTGCGCGGGTCTTTCGCGCGCCGGGCGAGCTGGTGGGAGCGCGGGAGTGCTGCTCGTTGGCAGTAGAAGCAGGCGGAGGGCGGTGCCGACGGGGCGAGCTCGCGCGGGGCGGCGCGCGGCGCGGCTTGTCGCGAGACGGTGGCGCGGAGGGTGGGAGCGCGAGCGCTGCGGGGCAGCTGGACCGATGTGGCCGTCCTGTTCTCGGGAAGTTGAAGCGCGGAGGACGGTTCTTGGATTTTTTGGGGCGCTGCGTGGGCGTCCTTCGTTTCTCCCTCTCGGACGGGGGACTCGCAAGCTCCCGTCCATGTCTAGGAGAGTTGGGTCGCCCGCCGTTTCGGCTTCCCGCCAGGCGTCGGGCGGCCCTTTCTCTCTCCGGCGCGCGCCTGCGATCGGGCGAGTGAGGCGATCGAGCGTGTGAGGCGATCGGGCGTCTGAGCCACGCTCCCAGCGGAGGCGCTCCGCGCGGGAGCGGAAACGAGCGTGGGGGGCGCTTGTGGAGCGATCTATGCTCTACGGAGCCCCTGATGAAGCGCGCCCCCGCTCCTCGCTCGACGGATCCTCGCGTCGCGGCGCTCGCCGCGTGCGCGCTGGCGTTGTTCGGAGCCTGCGGAGATGGCGGAGCGGCTCCGGTGCCGCCCGTGCCCGTCGAGCCGGCGCCGCCGGTCGAAGTGCTCGAGGTCAGCGAGGTCGGGGCGCCGGCGCCGATCGAGCTGCCCCGCGGGCTCTCCACGCAGGCGAGCGAAGCCGCTGCTTCCGGGCCGACGCCTGCGGTGCCTACCGTCGACGAGTGGGCGGGCACCGAGCTGCGCGAGGAGCGCTTCGCCGACGGCAAGCCCAAGCTCTCGCGGCGCGTGCGACGCACCGACGACGGGATCGAGAACCATGGGCCGTTCCGCAAGTGGGCGACCAACGGCGTGCTGCTCGAGGAGGGCACGTTCCGCGCGGGTGAGAAAGACGGGCCCTACGTCACGCGCCACGAGAGCGGGCTCGTGAAGAGCGAGATTCACTACCGCGCCGGTCGTGAGCACGGGCGCAAGCGCGAATGGGGCGAGTACGGCGTGCTGCTCTACGAGGCGGAGCTCGTCGACGGCCAGGTCGACGGCGAGGAGCGCACGTGGTGGCCGGACAAGAACCCGCGCACGCTCTCGACCTTCCGCCTCGGCGTGCTCGAGGGGCCCTCACGCGTCTGGCACGGCAACGGCGTGATCGCGGAGGAGGGCCAGTCGGTGGCCGGGCGGCGCGAGGGCACGTGGACGTACCGCTCGGGCGAGGATCGGCTGGCGCTCGTCGAGAGCTACCGCGCGGGCGCGCTGCATGGCGTGACCACCGAGTACGACGAGCAGGGTCGCAAGACCGCGGAGCGCAGCTACGAGAACGGCAAGGCTGCCGGCGTGCACCGCGAGTTTTGGCCGGACGGCGCGCTGCGCACCGAGACGACCTTCGTCGCCGGCAAGCCCGAGGGACCGAGCGCGCGCTGGCACGAGAACGGCCAGAAGGAGTGCGAGGGCGCGCTCGCGGCGGGCCAGCGCGAGGGACGCTGGAGCTTCTGGAAGAGCGACGGCGCGCTCGATGCCGCGCAGTCGGGCGAGTACCGCGCGGGCGCGCGCGTCGGTCCGTAGGGGCGAGCGTCATGCGCGAGACGCTGCGTCACCAAAACGGCGCGAAGGCGGCCGAAGGTCCGTTCGAGGACGGCCGCCGGCAAGGCACGTGGCTCTTCTGGAGCGAGAGCGGACGCAAGCTCGCCGAGGAGGAGTTCGTCGACGGCCAGCGCCACGGCTGGCACACGAGCTGGCACGAGCGCACGCGCCTCAAGCGCGCGGAGGGCGCGTTCGAGCGCGACCTGCGCACCGGCAAGTGGACGAGCTGGCACGAGAACGGCCGCATGGCGAGCGAGGGCGAGTACCTGTGCGGGATCGAGTGCGGCCCGTGGCGCACGTGGCACGACAACGGCGAGCTCGAGTCGCAGGGTGCCTTCGACCGCGGGCGCCGTCACGGCGAGTGGGTGCTCTTCCATCGCAACGGCCGCGTCGGCGAGCGCGGGCTCTATCGCGAGGGACTGCGCACGGGCCCGTGGACGAGCTGGCACCCCAACGGCTCGATCGGGGCCCACGGCGAGTATCTCGAGGGCGAGCGCGACGGCATCTGGACCACGTGGCACAAGAACGGCCGCGTCGAGACCAAGGGCCTGTTCGTCGGCGGGCAGCGCACCGGCGTGTGGCGCGTGTGGTGGGACTCGGGCGTGCCGCGCTGCGAGGGCTCCTTCGTCGAGGGCGTGCCCTTCGGCTGGTGGGAGTTCTGGTACGAGCACGGCCCCCAGCGCGCGGCCGGCGAGTATCGCGACGGCAAGCAGTTCGGCCCGTGGCGCTGCTGGAACTACGACGGCTCACCCGACGCGGACACGACCGGCACGTACTGGGACGACGTCCTGCAGCGGCGCTGAGCGCGCCCTCGACCTAGAGGCCGATGGTGAAGCGCAGGCCGGCGGTGAGGCTGGTGCCGAACGTGGAGTTCGGGTCGCGCGACCAGACTTGGGCGTAGACGATCGCGCCGCACTCGAGGCTCGCGTCGACGCCTGAGGCGATGTAGGCGCCCATGTCGAAGGCGAACACGCCGCTGCAGCTCGTGCCCGTCGTCGAGCCTTGTGTCGACTGGACTGGCGTGCGACGGATCGGGCTCGTCACGCACATCGTCCCGCCCTGGTAGGGCATGGCCGCGGGCAGGTAGCCGTAGAACAGCATGCCCGAGGTCTGGTTGAGGATGTTCGTGGCGCGGATGGTGAAACTGCCGGCGCCCGTCGATTCGCGCGGAGTGCCGATCGCGGCGATCAGCGGCGTGCAGCCGAGCGAGTTGACCTTGGGCATGCAGTAAGCCTGCACGCTGGGCACCGGGACGCACACGCCGAGCGGCGCGGCGCGCGCGGCGCTCCAGGTTGCCTGCGTGCTCGCCGTTCCGGCGTTCGAGTTGATCGGCGCCGTCGTGTTGCAGCCGCCGTGCGTGTGCACGCCGATCGCGACGTCCTCGCCGAGATTCGAGCGGATCACGGGCGAGCCCGAGTTGCCGCCGTACGTGTCGGGCGTGTAGCGCACCGTGGAGCCCGAGAAGAGCGTGAAGTCGCCCGTGTGCGTCTGCAGCGCCTGGTTCCAGTTCAGGTTGTTGCTGTCGGAGCCGTAGCCGCTGACGCGGATCACGTCGCCAGCCGCGGGGGCGGTGGGGGGCAGGATGCGGAAGCGCTTGCGGCCCTGGGCTTGGTAGGGCGTCAGGCCCGTATTGGAGTTCGGGAAGCAGCCGAAGCTCGCCCAGTCGTTGCCGACGCCGCCGTTCTGGAACTGGCGCGAGGTGTCGTCGATCGCGTACTGGTGTTCGGGAGGTGGATGCTGGATCACGCCCTGCGCGGTGGAGAGCGGCACGTTGAACTGCGCCACGTCGAGGTTGGTCGCGTTGGCGTAGCAGTGACCGGCGGTCGTCATGCAGCTCGCGCAGTCATCGAAGATCCACGCGGTGCACTGCACGGGCATGGTGCGCGCGATGCGCGCGTCGGTCGTGGGCACGCGGTCGTCGGTCGCGCCGCACTGGCTCATGGGCGCGTAGAGCAGCGGGCCCATCCAGACGTTGCGCAGCACGACGCGCGAAGGGCCCGCGCCGGGCGGGGCGACGAGCTCGAGTTGCACCGTGTCGCCGTTGAAGTACGCGGTCGAGAGCTGCCACTCCTGCAGCGAGCGCGTGCGGAGTTCCTGCACGGCCCCGTCCTGGTGCGAGGTGATGCGCAGGAACGCGCCCTGCGTCTCGTCGCCGGGATGCCACAGGCTCGCGACTTGGAAGCGCAGGCGCAGCCACGTCGCGCCACCGACGCGCACGGTGTGGGACGCGAGCACGGCCTCGCTCGGGGAGGGGTTCGAGCGCCAGCCGGTGTCGTAGGTGAACGAGACCTGAGTCTGGACCGAGGGCCCGACTTGGGCCTGCGCGCGAGGGGCGGCGGCCAGCAGGGCGGCCAGCGCGAGGTAGGGGAGGAGGCGGCGCATCGAGAGCTTGGGGGTGGACCAGCACTGCGCGCGCTGGCTCCCCTCGGGAGGAAGAATGCCCCACGTTGGAAGGTTGGGCAAATCGGGCCGGTGCACGAAGCTTGGAATTCGGGGAGCCGGGGACGGCGCGCGAGCGGTCGCGCTTGTCGCAGCTAGACTTGGGCTCCCATGGAAACTTCTTCCTCGCGCGTGCGGGCCCGGGCCGCGACGAGCGCTGACTTTCGCGTGCTGGTCGAGTTCAACCTGTCGATGGCGCGCGAGTCGGAGGGCCTCGAACTCGACCGTGCGCGGCTCGAGCGCGGTGTCGAGGCGGCCCTCGCCGACCCCGGCCGGGGCTTCTACCTCGTGGCCGAGTTCGACGGTGCGCCCTCGGGCTGCCTGCTGGTCACCGCCGAGTGGAGCGACTGGCGCAACGGGTGGGCTTGGTGGATCCAAAGCGTGTACGTGATGCCCGCGGCGCGGCGCCATGGCGTCTACAGCGCGCTGCACCGACGCGTGCTGGAGCTCGCCCGCGAGCGGGGCGACGTGGTGGCCCTGCGGCTCTACGTGGAGCGGAACAACCTTCCGGCCCAAGCCACCTACCGGCGGCTGGGCATGCAGGAGTCGCACTACCTGATGTTCGAGGCCAGCGAGCCGCCGGGCCGATAACGACCGACCCGCGGGCTCACAGGGCCCGCCCTCGTCCGTAGGCCTCCCCGGCTCGCCCCTCCCGACTCGCGCAGGTATCGTCGCACCCATGTCCACTGTCCTTCTCGCCGCGCTGGGGCTGGCCCTGGCGCTCGGCCCGTCGCCTGAGCCGCTCCGTCCGCAGGGCGTGCCGCAGGCTCAGGATTCCTCCAACCCGGGCAAGGCCCCGGCGACGCCGACGCCCTTCGGGCCCGGATCGATCACGGCGGATCAGGTGGGCGCCGGGCGCGGCGTGCGCGCCGTGCCGCAGCTCACGCTGCCGCCGCTGCCCGCGCGCATCGACAAGGTGCTCACGCACCCCGACGGCACCAAGGCCGCCGAGGGCGAGATGAAGAACGGCCGACGCGACGGGGCGTGGGTGCTGTTCTACAACGATGGCAAGAAGCGTGCGGTCGGGACGTATCGCGACTACCGCCGCGAAGGCGAGTGGGTCTACTTCCACCCCGGCATCGAGCTCGCCCAGCGCGCGGGTGCCTACAAGAACGGCAAGCGCGAGGGCCCGTGGAAGCGCTGGCATCCGACGGGCGTGCTGCTCGAGGAGATGGAGTTCAAGGACGACGTGCAGGTCGGCGCGGCGCGCGAGTTCTATCCCGAGGGCACCGTACGCGCGGAGGGCCGCTTCCAGGACGGCGCGCGGCACGGGCTGTGGAAGCTCTACCACCCCGACGGCAAGACGTCGTACATGGAGGGCAGCTACAACCGCGGCATGCAGGATGGCGCGTGGATCTTCCATCACGCCAACGGCACGAAGTTCCAGGAAGGCAACTACGTGCTCGGCGTGGCCGAGGGCAAGTGGACCACGTGGCACGACAACGGCCAGATGCAGTCGCAGGGGCTGTTCGAGCTCGGCGCGCAGTCGGGGCTGTGGACCAAGTGGCACAAGAACGGCCAGAAGGAGTTCGAGGGCGGCTGGGACGCGGGGCGCGAGCAAGGCCTGTGGAAGCGCTGGCACGACAACGGCCAGCTCGCCGCGGAGGGCAACTACGACCAGGGCCGCATGGTCGGTGACTGGGTGTCGTGGCATCCCAACGGTCAGAAGGAGCGCGCGCAGATCTACGTCGGCGGCACGCTCAACGGTCCCTACCGCACGTGGTTCCAAAGCGGCCAGAAGCGCGAAGAAGGCGAGTATCGCCAAGGCAAGCGCGAGGGCACGTGGCGCGCGTGGAACGAGGACGGCACGCCCGACGAGACGCTCTCGGGCGAGTTCAAGAACGACCGGCGCGTCAAGCAGCAGTGAGGCCCGCGATGAAGCACCTTCTCTCCTTCGTGTCGCTCACCCTGCTCGCCTCGCTGGCTCACGCCGGCGGCGCGGACACGCTGCGCTTCAAGGCCAAGGCGGGCACGCGCGTGCTGAAGAGCTTCGAGCTCAAGCACGAGCTGCGCATCGACGACATGGGCGCCATCGAGGGCGACCTGCCGTTCCGCTCCGACGGCACGGGTGGCTGGGTCAGCTCCACGCACAAGGTGCAGTACGTCGACGAGTACAAGCTCGACTGCGACGGCCTGCCGCGCGACTTCGTGCGCGCGGTGCGCGACGCGTCGGGTGTCGGCGAGGCCAAGGTCGTGTTCGCGACCGGCGAGGTGCGGCCCGAGGCGTCGCGCTCGTCGTCGGCGCTCAAGCGACAGGTGCTCGAGTTCCAGTACGTCGAGGAGGAGCGCGACTGGTCGCGGGCCTTCGCGAAGGTCGACGGCGAGGAGGACCTGCTCGACGGCCTGCGCGGCGAGTTCGAGCTGCTCGCGCTCCTGCCGCCCGGCCCGGTGGAGCCCGGCGCGAGCTGGCCGGTGGACCTGCAGCGCTTCCGCGAGGTGCTCGTGCCCGGAGGCGACCTCAAGCTCGTGCCGGAAGGCGGCTCGATGTTCGGGCGCATGATGGAGATCGGGGTCGGTGGCGATTTCGCCGACTTCTACGTGCCGCAGGGCGGCGAGATCGTCGCGACGTACAAGGGTCGGCGCCCGGTGACCGTGGTCGAGGGCACGCCGCCGCTCGTCGTGGAGGCCGGCGTGATCGAGCTGGCGGTCAACTTCGTGAGCCTTGCCGATCGCAAGTACCTGTACCGCATGGCGATGCCCCAGACCGAGCGGCGCGAGAACGCCAAGGTCGAGGACGTGCCGCTCGAATACACCTTCCTCGGCACTGGCGAGCTTCTGTGGGACATCGAGGGCGGTCGCGCGCTCTCGCTCAAGCTCGAAGGGCAGGAAGGCTACGTCAGCACGGTGACGAAGACGCGCTTCGACCGGCCGAAGCCCGAGCGCTATTCCCAGCAGAGCCGCTTCAGCGGGCCGCTGAAGCTCCAGATCACGTTTGCCGACGGCTCCAACGTGCCCAACCTGCCGGAGCGCGTGAATCCCAAGGCCGACGTCTCGGGCCGGCGCAAGAAGTAGCGCGCACCCGTCGGGTCCGACCACGCACGGCGCCTCTCGTCCGCAGCGGACGGGAAGCGCCGTGCGCCACTTCCAAGAGCGCGCGCCGCGGCCTATCTTTTTCGCCCGAAATCCGCGCGCCGGACCGCGCGCGCTTCCCCGCGAGAACGCCCATGACGAACGCAACCGAGACCCGTGCATTCCAGGCCGAAGTCAAGGAACTGCTCGGCCTGATGATCCACTCGCTCTACTCGCACAAGGAGATCTTCCTGCGCGAGCTGATCTCGAACGCCAGCGATGCGCTCGACAAGCTGCGCTTCGAGGCGCTCACCCAGCCGGCGCTGCACGACGCCGGGGACGAGCTCCTGATCCGGCTCGACGTCGACGAGGAGCGCCGGCGCATCGTGCTCGCGGACAACGGCATCGGCATGACGCGCGCGGAGGTGGTCGAGAACCTCGGCACGATCGCGCGCTCGGGCACGCGGCGCTTCCTCGAGGCACTGCGCGCGAAGGGTGCGCAGTCACCGGAGCTGATCGGCCAGTTCGGCGTCGGCTTCTACTCGAGCTTCATGGTGGCGGACTCGATTACGGTCGAGACGCGCAAGGCCGGCACGCAAGATGGCGTGCGCTGGACCTCGCGCGGCGACGGCGAGTACACGCTCGAGGACGTGGCCGGTCTCGAGCGCGGCACGCGCATCACGCTGGAGCTGAAGGCGCTGCCCGCCGATGACGAGGAAGCGCAGGACTTCGCCGACGCGGGCCTGCTGCGCGAGCTCGTGCGCAAGTACTCGGACTTCGTCGAGTGGCCGATCGTGATGCCGTCCGAGCGCCTCCAGAGCGAAGGCGCGCTCGTGCGCCGCAAGCTCGCCGACGGCACGGAGATCCTCGAGCTCAACTCGAAGAAGCCCTTGTGGATGCGCTCCAAGGACGAGCTCAAGCCCGAGGAGTACGCGCAGTTCTATAAGCACCTCGCTCACGACTGGAGCGATCCGCTCGAGACCGTGCACTTCCGCAACGAGGGCTCCAACGAGTACACGGCGCTGCTCTACGTCCCGTCCGAGCGCCCGCTCGACCTGTTCGACCCGGGCCGCGACAAGTCGCACGTGTCGCTGTACGTGCGGCGCGTCTTCGTGATGGGGGACTGCGAGGAGCTCCTGCCGAGCTGGCTGCGCTTCGTGCGCGGCGTGGTCGACAGCTCCGACCTGCCGCTCAACGTCTCGCGCGAGATCCTGCAGCAGAACCGCTCGCTGGCGCAGATCCGCAAGCGCTGCACGACCAAGGTGCTCGAGGCGCTCGGCGCGCTGCGCGACAGTCGCCGCGAGGACTACGAGCGCTTCTGGGCTGCGTTCGGCACCGTGCTCAAGGAAGGCATCGTCGTCGACCGCGAGCGCATGGAGCAAGTCGCGGGGCTGTGCCTGTTCCCGTCGAGCAAGGACGAGAAGGCGATCACGCTGGATGAATACATCGCGCGCGCGCCGGCCGGGCAGGACACGATCTACGTGATCGGCGGCGCGGACCTCGCGACTGTGCGCCGCTCGCCGCACCTCGAGGCGCTCGCCGCGCAGGGCGGCGAGGCGCTGTGCATGGTCGAGCCCGTCGACGAGTGGGTGCGCGACATGCTCACCGAGTACAAGGGCAAGAAGCTCGTCGCGCTCGAGCGCGGCGAGGCCCAGTTCGCGGGCGAGGCCGAGAAGCAGAAGCGCGAGGATGCCGAGCGCGAGTACCGCGGCGTGCTCGAGAAGCTCGAGCAGGAACTCTCGGGTTCCGTCGCGAGCGTGCGCGTGTCGTCGCGCCTGAAGGAGAGCCCGGCGGTGCTCGTCGACGATGTCGACGCCCACGGCATCCACTACGAGCGCATGCTGCGCCAGACCGGACGTCCGGTGCCGCCGCGCAAGCGCGTGCTCGAGCTCAATGCGGACCACCCGCTCGCGGCGCGCCTCAAGTCGCTCGTCGACGCGGGGGACGCGGGCGGCAAGCTCAAGGACTGGGGCGACCTGCTCTACGGGCAGGCGCTGCTGGCCGAAGGCTCGCCGCTTCCGGACGCGCCGCGCTTCTCGAAGCTCGTCAGCGACCTGATGCTGGCCTCGAGCAAGTAGCCGCTCAGGTTCCCTCGGCGTTGCGCAGCACGAGGACGGGCGTCTCCGCCCGTCGCAGCAGGTCGCTCGCCACGCTGCCGA
>CAITGX010000116.1 GCA_903892045.1 uncultured Planctomycetota bacterium
GCGCGACGTGCCGCGGATGGTGTGCATCTGGTGGTGGATCTGCGTGAGGCCCGAGAGCCCCGCCGCGGTCACTGGCAACTCCTGATCCAAGATCACCGCACCCGACTCGTCGCGCACGGTGCCCATGGTCGAGAAGCCGGTCAGGTACGGCGCGTAGCGGCCCGACTCGTCGAGCCCCGCGTAAAAGCTCTTCCATGACGAGAACACCTTCTCCTGCGTCGTCACGCGCCCCTTGGTTCGCTGCCCGGAGAGCAGATCGAGCTGCGTGAGCGACTCGTTGCGATCGAAGTGGAATCCCATGAAGTTCGGATTCCACGCCGAATGGCACAGGTGACACGCGAGCTCGGCGTGCTCACCCGTCATCGCACGCGCGGCGCGCTCGTTGTACTCGGGCCGCTTCGGGTCGAGCACGTGCACGACCTGCGGGACGACGTGCTCGCGCCCGTCGACCTTGCTCTTGAGCACCACGCCACCGTCCTTGCGGCGCAGGTGCGCGAGCGGCGTGCCGCGCTGCGTGCGCAGCGTCGCGACCGCCTGGAACGTGCCGTGGCAGTCGGTGCAGGCAATCTCGACCGCGTGCTCCATCGAGCCATACAGCCGCCCATCCCCCATCACGTCGTTCTCGGTGTGACAGTCGATGCAGTGCATTCCGCGCTCGTGGTGAACGTCGGGCGGCACCATCGACGGATCGTCGAGATAGAACTGGCGGTTCCGCAGCGCATCCGTCGTGCCCGGAATCTCCGGCCCGCCGGGCGCACCGGGCGGAAGCTGGGAAAGGCCGCGAAAGTTGAGGCCGATCGAGGCATCGCCATAGTGGCAGCTCGTGCAGGTGTCGGTCGTCGGCGCGCGCGTCATCACGTGCGCGCGCGGGTGACCCGGCTCCGCCTGCGGTGCGCTGCGGTCGCCGCTCTCGCTGAGCCCGTCGAGCGCATAGGGCACGTGGCACGCCGCGCAGCCTTCGCCGCGGTAGTCGCCGTCGAACCCGACGCGCCCCTCGACGGCGCGCCCCTCCGACCACAGGTGGCACTGCAGACACTCCTTGCGCGCGAGGTCCGCGTAGTGGGTGCCGAGCGACTCCCGCTCGCCGCTCTCGCGGAATGCGGGCACTTGGAACAGCTCCTCGATGTCCCCTTTTTCCGCGAGATGCGAAGGCACGGCGAACACGCCGAATTGCGAGCCCTTGCGCTTGGTGACGCCACTCTCGTAGTAGCCGTCCGACAGGTGCCCCGCCGTCGTCGCGTGCAGGCTGGTGCGCACGCGCCCCACTTCGCTCTCGTGACAGGGTCCACAAGTGGTCGCGGCGACCCGCAAGTCCATGGGGTTCTCGAAGCGCCGCCACGTGAGGTCCTCGGTCATGCCGGCCACGCGCTCGTCGCCTGCCTCGCGTTGCGCCCGCGGAGGATGGGCCTGCGCCTTGGTGCGCGCAGCGCCATCGCCACCGTGGCAGTCGACGCAGGTGAGCTCCGCCTCGGGGTGCATCTCCTCGATGCCCGCGTGGCAGGTGAGGCAGCCGCTCGAATCCGACTTCGACGGCGAAGCGAGCGCCGGCCGCGCGCCGCCCTGCAAGGACACGAGCGCCACGCAAGAGGCGCCGACGCCGAGCACGAGCGCCGCCAGGTTGCGCAGGTGCGCGACAGAGCGAGAGCGCGAGGTCTCCATGCTCAGGCGTAGAGCCGCGGCAGCCGCTTGCCGCGCGCCTTCGTCGCGCTTGCCCCGAGCAGCTCGCACACCGTCGGGCAGACATCGATCGCCTGCACGTCGTCCTCGATGATGCGGTTGCGCGCGAAGTCCGGCCCCCAGCACGTCGCGGTCACGTACTCGAGGTCGTTCGAACCATCGCCGTGGTCGAGCCCGCGCCGCGAGTTGAGGTCGGCGTCGCGACCGAACTCGGGAAGGATCACGAAGGCCGTCGAGTCGCGCAGTTCCGGGTCGGCGCGCACGGCGCGCCACAGGTCTCCGAGCGCCTCGTCGTTGCGCCGGATGATCTCCACGTAGCCGTTGTACGAACCGTGCGCGGCATCCGCCTGCTGTAGGACGATCGACACGAGCCGCGGCTTGAAGAGCACGAGCAGGTTGCGCGCCACACGGATCGCCTTCGCGTCCGCCGCATTGGCGCCACGGATGTCCGCGGTCCCGCTGGTCAGCTCGTCGAGGATGTACTTCTCGACGCGCGCGGAGTCATCCCCGGCGCCGCTCGCTCCGCCGCCGATCGCGCCGCGCATGCGCCCGAGCAGCTCGGCCTCGCGCTGCGGGAGCGTCTTCGGGCGCCCCCAAGCATCGAGGATCGACTTGAACTCCGCGTTGAACAGGCCGTCGCCGTCGACTGTGTTCGCGCCGTAGCGAGCGCCGTAGTCAGGGTGCAGTCCGTAGCTGTAGTTCGTCTGCTGCGCGCCGCCCGACGTGCTGATCCAGACCTCGCTCGCCGACAGCCCTCCGTCCTTGCGCACGTACTCGAACAGCGTGGGATCGCCGCCGCGCGCGTTCTCCCGAATGCCGCGCGCCTCGCTGATGCCGGTGAAGATCGAGAGCGCGGCACCAAAATGTCCGAGATTCGAGGACTTCACGCGCTTGTAGAGCACGCCGTCCTTGGCGAGCGCCTCGAGCGTCGGCACGTTTCCCGGCGTCCCGAAGGTCTCGCGCGTGCGCACGCCGCCGGCGAAGGCGACCAGCACGACGTGCTTCGTCTTGCGCTCCTGCGGAGCGAGCAGCGCGGCGCGCGCGAGCGACGGCAGTGCGAGCGCACCCGCTGCGGCACCGAGCACGAACGCGCGGCGATCTGCGCCGAGGCGGCCAGTGTGTTCCAGCGACACGTCGTTGCGATGCGCCATGGCTGCTCTCAGTAGGTCTGGTATTCGGGATGCGTGACGAGCGCGTAGAGCACCGTCTGGGGACGGCACTCGGGCTCGTGAAATGCCGCGACGAACGCGCGCAGCTCGTCGGGACTCGCCGCGCGCCCGAGCAGGCGCGCAAACAGGTCCGCGATCCAGCGCGTCGGATCCGCGATCGCTTCCTTCGAGGGCAGCTTCACCTGGCCGGAGTCGATCAGCACGCGCGCGAGCACGGACCTCAGGGGCCCCGTGTCCGACAAGCCGTCGAGCGCCGTGCGAAGGCGTCGCGCTTCCTCCGGCAGCGGCTCGCGGCCGAGCAGGTCGACGTGTAACGCCGCGATCCACATGCGGTTCGGCGCGCTCGTGCGGCTCCGCACGCGCTCGTCCCACGCGCTCGAGAGCATCCACTCGCGCAGGATGGCGCGAAACTCCGCCGGATCGCGCTGGAAGCGCCGCGCGAGCTCGGCCAGCGTCCCCTTCTCGGGTTCCGCACGCACGATGCGCCTGTGCTCGCGCACGAGGAACTGCTGCGAGAAAGAACGATCCTCGATCGCGATGCGCAGGACGTCCGCCTGCGTCGAGCCGCTCTTGCCGAGGAAGGTGCCGGGGCGTCCGTCGTAGATCCCCTTGCCGACCTCGAGCTCGCGCACGTTCTTCTGCACGCGCAGGCCGTTCAGTTGCTCCATCACGACCGTGACGAACGTGTCCGCGCCCGGATTGCGCTGGTCGAAGCTCGGGCTGAGCGCGATGCGGTGGATCGCGGTGCGCACGTCGAGCTTGCCTGCGGCGAGCAGCGTCGGCAGCTCCGCCACGCGCTCGTTCTCCGGCCGGAAGTTGTCGATCAGGAGGAAGAAGTAGAGCTGCTCCTCGACCCAGTTGGCCCACGTCTCGCGGCGCGCGAGCCAGTGGTCGAGAAACTCGTGGCGCGCGCGCCCGAGCCACTCGGCGCGCTCGGGCTCGAGCGGCGGGCGTCCGAGCAGGTCGAAGCACGCAGCGCGCAGGGCCGCGTCGTCGAGCGCCCGCGCCGGGGCCGCCTCCGTCGCACCCGACTGGGCACGGGCCGGCGGGCTCGCGACCAGCGCGAATCCAAGCAGCGCGAGCGAGAGCCCGAGGGCACGCATCGGCCGAATCCTAGCAGTCCGGGACGCCCCCGGGCGGTCGCTTCGCGGCGCCTATCGACGGGATCAGCGCGAACTCGTTGCGCTCGGGCCCGCGCGATGGCTCCCTAGTGGCCATGACCCCCGCCCGCCGCCCGCTCGCCGGCCTGCTCGTCGCGCAGTTCCTTGGCGCGTTCAACGACTACGCGTGGAAGATCGCGGTGACCCTGCTGCTGCAGCGCGAGCTCGGCGAAGGAGCACCGGACGCGCAGGCCCAGCGCATCGCGGGCCTCGTCACGGTCGTGTTCCTGCTGCCCCTCGCGCTCGGCACCCTCCCGGCGATTCCGCTCGTCGATCGCTTCAGCAAGCGCAGCGTGCTCGTGGCCACGAAGGCGCTGGAGTTCGCGCTGATGCTGGCGGCGACGTGGAGCCTGAGCGTCGAGCCCGCCGGCGGCAGCCTCGCCCTCGCGATCGTGGGCGCGATGGGCCTGCAGAGCGCGCTGTTCTCGCCCGCCAAGTACGGCATCCTGCCGCAGCTCGTGCCGCACGAACGCCTGTCGCGCGCGAACGGGGCGCTCGAGTTCGCCACCTTCGTCGCCATCGTCGCAGGAACGGCCTGCGGACCCGTTCTTCTGCACTCGGCCGGAGACGCCACGTGGCTCGTGGGCGCGACGCTCTCCGTCCTCGGACTCGTCGGCCTGCTCGCCGCGCTCTCCGTGCCGCGAGTCCCGGCCTCCTCCGAAGGAGCTTCCGCCGGAGCGATCGTGCGCACCGCCTTCGCCGCGCTGCGCTCGGATCGAGTGCTGCGGCTCGCGGTGCTCGGCAACGCGCTCTTCATGGGCGTGGCCAGCCTGCTGATGCAGAACCTGCAGGTGTACGCCAAGGTCGACCTCGCGCTCGAGGAGCGTCGCGTCGGCCTGCCACTCGCGACGCTCTCGATCGGCATCGGCCTGGGCTCGCTGCTCGCCGGCCGCATGTCCGGTCGCAAGGTCGAGCTCGGGCTCCTGCCGCTCGGAGCACTGCTCCTCGCGCTGTTCTCGCTCGCCTTCGGGCTGCTGCTGCCGGGGCTCGGCGGCACGCTGGCCCTGATGGGCTTCGTCGGCCTCGCGGCAGGCTTGCTGGTCGTCCCGCTGAACGCGCTGGTGCAGTGGCGTGCGCCGGCGCAGGGCTGCGGAGCGGTCGTCGCGAGCTCCAACTTCCTCGTCTATCTGGCCGCTCTCGTCGGCGGTGCGCTCGGTGCCGTGCTCGCGGACCGTGGTGCGAGCACCTCCACGCTGTTCCTCGTCGCCGCAGCCATCGTGATCGCAGGCGCAGCGTGGGCTTGCTGGCTCGTGCCGCAGGCACTGCTGCGACTCGCGCTCGTGATCCTCACACACAGCGTCTACCGCCTGCGGATCCGCGGCCTCGAGCACATCCCAGAGAAGGGTGGCGCGCTGCTCGTCCCCAACCACGTCTCGTTCGTCGACGGCCTGTTCCTGATCGCGAGCACCGACCGGCCCGTGCGCTTCCTCGTCGACGCGCCCTTCTTCGAGCACCGCTTCATCGGGCCCGTGCTGCGCTGGCTCGACGCGATTCCGATCTCCGCGACAGGCGGCCCGCGCATGATCCTGCGCGGCCTGCGCTCGGCCGGGGACTACCTGGACGAGGGACACCTCGTGTGCATCTTCGCCGAGGGCCAGATCACGCGCACGGGCATGCTGCTGCCGTTCCGCCGCGGCCTCGAGCGCATCGTCAAGGGCCGCGCCGCACCCGTGATTCCAGTCTATCTCGAGGGCGTGTGGGGTTCGGTGTTCAGCTACGACGGCGGGCGCTTCGTGTGGAAGCTGCCGCGGCGCCTCCCCTATCCCGTCAGCGTCTCCTTCGGTGCTCCGCTCGAGGCCGGCACGCCGGTGCACGAGGTGCGGCGCGCGGTGCAGATGCTCGGTCAGGATGCATGGCGCGAGCGCTACGTCGCAGCGCCGCCGCTGCACTCCACCTTCGTGTACCGCGCGCGCACGCGACCCATGCGCTTCCTGTTCGCCGACGCGACGCGCCCGCGCGTGACTCGCATCCGCGCGCTCGCCGGCGCGATCGCGCTCGGACGCCTGCTCGCGCCGCGCTGGAGTGGCCAGCGCCATGTCGGCATCCTGCTGCCACCCTCCGTCGGCGGCGCGCTCGTGAATCTCGCGGCGTCCTTCGCGGGGCGCGCGGCGGTGAACCTCAACTACACGGCAGGCCGCGCCGGCATGACCTCGGCTGCGAGACAGTCCGGGCTGCGCACCGTGGTCACGAGCCGCGTGTTCCTCGAGCGCGCGAACCTCGAGCTGCCCGAGGGCGTCGAGCCGATCTGGATCGACGACGTCGCGAAGGAAGTCGGAACGTGGGCGCGCCTCTCTTCGCTCGCGCTGGCGTGGCTCGCGCCCACGCGACTGCTCGAGCGGCTGTGCGGGGCCGAGCGCGCGGTGCGCTCCGATGACATCGTGACCGTGATCTTCTCGAGCGGCTCCACCGGCGAGCCCAAGGGCGTGATGCTCGCGCACTCGAACATCGCCTCGAACTGCGCCGCGCTCGAGCAGACCTTCCACGTGCGGGCGACCGACAAGGTGCTCGGCATCCTGCCCTTCTTCCACTCGTTCGGCTACACCGCGACGATCTGGTTCCCCGCCACGAGCGGCCTCGGCGCGGTCTTCCATCCGAGCCCGATCGACGCGCCCGCGATCGGCGACCAGGTCGAGCGTCACGGCATCAGCTTCCTGCTCGCGACGCCGACGCTGCTCTCGATCTACCTGCGCCGCGTGCCGCCGCAGCAGTTCGGCTCGTTGCGCCTCGTCCTCGCCGGCGCCGAGAAGCTCACGGACCGCCTCGCCGACGCGTTCCAGGACCAGTTCGGCATCCGGCCGCTCGAAGGCTACGGCACCACCGAGTGCGCGCCCGTCGTCGCCGTGAGCCACGCCGACTTCCGCGCCGCGGGTCTCTACCAGCCCGGGTGGCGCCGCGGCTACGTCGGCCAGCCAATGCCCGGCATCGTATGCCGCGTCGTCGATCCCGACACCTTCGTCGACCTCCCGCCCAACACGCCGGGCATGCTGCTCGTCCGCGGCCCGAACGTGATGAAGGGCTACCTCGGTCGCGACGACCTCACGCACAAGGCCCTGCGCGACGGCTGGTACGTCACGGGCGACATCGCGCTGCTCGACGACGACAGCTTCCTGCGCATCACCGACCGCCTCGCGCGCTTCTCGAAAATCGGCGGCGAGATGGTGCCGCACGGCCGCGTCGAGGAAGAGCTCCACAGCGCCGCGAGCTCGTCCGTGCAGGTGTTCCTCGTCACGGCGATCCCCGACGAGTCCAAGGGCGAGCGCCTCGCCGTGCTCACGACGCTCGAGCTCGCCTCGATCCCGCCGCTGCTCGCCGCGCTCTCCGCCGCCGGCCTCCCCAACCTCTTCGTCCCGCGCCTCGACGCGTTCATCAAGGTCGAAGCGCTGCCGGTCCTCGGCACGGGCAAGGTCGACCTGCGCGCGGCCAAGGAGCTCGCCCTGCGCGCGCTCTCCCGCTGAGGCCATGAAAAGCAACCGGGGCCGCCTCGAGCTCGCGCGCGAGACGGCCCCGATTCCGCCAGCGCGCCCCTCGCGCGCCCCGCGGACCCCAAGCATCAGGGCTGGTAGGTCAGCTCCACCGCGTTGGACAGGTTGGTGGTCCGGCAGGCGCTCGGATCCCTGAACCACGCCTGCAGATCGACCTTGTTCCCCGCGGTGAAGGGGCTGCCGAGCGTGCCGCCGCCGAGCTGGAGCGCGCTCCAGTCGAGCGTCATCGCGCCGTCGCAGGCGTTGGCCGTGCCGGCGGTGTCCTGCACCGCCGTGCGCTGCGTCGGCGCCTTCACGCACAGGAAGCTCGTGCCGCCGCTCGCGCACCAAGGCGCGGCGTGACGCGTGAGGCCGTAGTAGATCAGGCCCGCCTTCTGGCCCTCGGCGCCCGACACCGCGACCGTGACCGCGTTGCTGTGGTCGGTCTTCGGGTTGGCGTTGGCGGTGATCGAGGCCACGCAGCCGTTGGTCGTGGTGCCAGCGGTGCAGTAGGCCTCCGGCAGCGCGGTCGGCGGGTAGTTCACGATCACGATGGCGCTCGTGCCGTCCGCGAAGTTGATGCGCGTCGCGATCTTGCCGTCGTTGGTGAAGCTGAGCGGACGGGCGTCGCAGTTGTTGAACTGGATGCCGCCCTGGGTCGAGACGGGCTTGAAGACGCCGGGCTGCACTTCGAGCTGCTCGCCGGCCGCCGAGAACAGCTTGAGGCCCGTGGCCGGGTCATACAGCCAGGTCGTGCTCGTCGGAGCGCCCGTGCCCGTCATCGAGTTGACGAACAGGATCTGGCCAGCGCCGTTCATCATGGTCGACTGGCCCAGCGGGCTGCCGAAGGCCCACGTGGTGCCCGGTGCGATGTCGCCCTCGCGCATCACCAGCCGGTAGTTGCCCGGCGTGCCCGTGAACATGGCGCCGTCATCGGCCGTGGTCACGGAGCCGCCCACCAGCTGGGACGTGAAGCAAATGGTCTCCGAGTTGTTGATGAGCGCGTTCGAGTTGTTGAACACGCCCAGCGTGATGCCCGCAAGGCCCGGGGCCGGGTCGCCCTCGCGCACAAGCACCTTGTCCGTCGTCGCGCTGAAGAGCACCAGCGCCGTGTCGTTGTCCGTGCTCGTCACGCCCGCTCCCGAGAGGTTCGTGGCGGACATGGCCTTGCCCGAGTTGAGGAAGTTGCTGGAGGCGAACGAGAACGGCGCCGTGGTGCCCGTGCCGTTCAGGTAGACGCAGTTGGGGTAGTCCGTGCAGACGTCGCCCTCGCGCACCATCTCGACCGTGCCCTGCCCGGGCGTGTACAGCCAGATGGCGCGGTCATTGGTCGCCCCCACCGCGGGCGAGCCGGTGCCCGTCTGGTAGCTCACGTCGAAGTACAACTGGCCTGAGGCGTTGATCTGGGCGACGAAGCCCGCGTAGATGTTGCTGATCACCTCGCCATTGGGACCGCTCCCGCCCGTGCGGGCGACGAGGGTCAGGTTGCCCGGCGTACCGCAGTACATGCCGAGGTTGTTGGACGTGCCCGAGACGTCCCCGCCGGTGAGGGCGGTGGTGAACCAGCCCTGTCCGAGGGCGTTGATGCCGGACTGCTGCTGGCTGGGCGAGCTGAAGCTCGAGCTCATCGTCGCGCCGACCGTGCCCGGGGCCGCGTCTCCCTCGCGCACGAGGAACTGGAAGTTGCCCGGGGTGCCCACGACGATCCCGGTGTCGTTGGTCGTGGCGACGCCGCCGCCGGTCATCGAGATGCCGAACAGCATCCGACCGTCGGAGCTGATGCGGAAGCCGCTCGAGATGCCGGCCGACGAGGCGGTGTTCATGGTCGCGCCGGGGACGGTGCCGGTCGGCTCCGGGCTGCCGGCGCGCAGCACGAGCTGCAGGTTGGCTCGGCTGGAGCCGTAGAAGTACGCCCGCTCGTTGGTGGCGACCGTGGTGCCACCGGTCAGGCGCGAGCGGAAGAACACCGCGCCGTTGTCCGAGAGGACGCCGGAGTCGAACGTGCCCGCTCCACCGAAGACCTCGCCGCCGAGGCCGGGAGCGACGTCGCCGTTGGTGGCGATCACGGTGCCGTGGGTGATGCTGAGGCTCTGGGCGCCCGCGGAGGCACACAGCGCAGCGGCGGCGGCCGCGATGGACAGGCGACGGAGGACGAGGGGGGTCGGGTGCGTCATGGGTGCTTGGAAGAGTCGGATCCTGAGGGGCCCCTGAAGTTGGCGCGCGGACCGCGAGCGGGCTCCTGAGGCCGGCTGGCGGTGGGTTCCGGTGTCGACATCCCGGCGCAGGCAGGCGGCGCTGGGGGCTGACGGCACCGCCGAGCAGGGGGCACGGCGGCGCAAGGAGAGGCAAGCGCCAAGGGGCCTCGGCCGTTCCACAGATTCCCGCCAAGAGGGGGCACCGCGAGGCAGCAAGTCCTTGCGCGCAAGGAACTTGCAACAAAAAGAAGCGCGGGCCCACCCTCTGGCTGGAGGGCGGGCCCGCGCAGGTCACCACGGCATTCGAGCGGTCAGGAGCGGCCTCCCGGCGCCGTGGGCCAAGTTCTGGAAGCCGAGCGGCTCCTAGTTCAGGAACGGATCGACCACCTTGCGCAGGTTGGGGGTCCGCAGCTTGCCCAGCGCACGCACCTGAATCTGGCGCACGCGCTCGAGGCTGACCTTGAGCTCCTGCGCGACCTCCGCGAGCGTGAACTCGCGCGGCTGGTTGATGCCGAAGCGGCGCTCGATGACGAAGCGCTCGCGCTCCGACAGGGCCGCGAGGGCGTCCTCGATGCTGCCCGCGAGGGTGTGCTCCTCCAGCGCCGTGCTGTAGGGGCCGTCCTCGCTCTCCGGCGCCGAGAGGAAGTCGCGCAGGCGACCGCTGTCCTCGTCGTCGTAGGTCGCGTCGAGGGAGCGCATCGAGCGCACCGCGCCCATGGCGGACTCGACGAGGTGCTCGTCCATGCCCGCCTGGCCGGCGATCGCCGAGGCCGCGGCACTCTGGTCGCCGAGCGACGCCTTGGCGTCGTTGACGTGCTTGAGCGCCTTCTGGAGGTAGACCGGCACGCGCACGGTGTTCGAGAAGTTGTAGAGGTAGCTGCGGAAGGCCTGATTGAGCCAGTGCACCGCGTAGGTGCGGAACAGCAGGCCGCGACGCCAGTCGAAGCCGTCGACGGCGCGGAACAGGGCGGCCGAGCCTTCCTGGATCAGGTCGGCCTGGCTGGCGGAGGTGTGCGAGTAGCGCTCGACGTTGACGCCGACGAGCCACAGGTTGCGCTCGACCATCTCCGAGCGCAGGGCGTGCAGCTCGAACCAGCGGCGGCAGATGCGCGCCGGCAGGGTGCAGCCACCGGTGGCCGAGGGCAGGGCAAGGCCGGGCGAGCCCGCGCCCTTCGGCAGCCGGTCGCGCGACACGCCGGTCTCTTCCAAAGCCTTCTCGAGCCGCAGGCGCGCGAACTCGATGCGGCGGGCGAGCCGCTGCTCGGCCTCGCGGTCGAGGGGCACGATCGAGTCGACCTCGGCCCGGAACTGCTGGCTCAGTGCAAGGCGCTGGCCACCGCTGCCGGACTTGACCGGCTGGCGCCAGCTCGAGGGATCGCTGACCTCGAGCGCCGTGCCGCTCTTGTCGAGCGTCTCGGCGAGCTTGGTCGCCGCGGGAACGAAGGTGTCCGGCTTCCCCGCGGCGAAGGCCTCGAGGGCCTTGTCCGCCAGGAGGTCGAGCTTCGCGTCGAGCTGGGCGTGGGTCAGGATCTTGGTCATGGTGGCTCTGCCTGTTCTTCCCGTGAGGGCTCCGAGGTGGCCGAGCGGCTCCTCTGCAAGCCGGGAGGGACTCCCGGGAGTTCGTGACAAGGGCGAGAACGTTGGAGCGTCCCGTGTTGGGTTTCTGTGCGAGGCACCCCACCCTTAAGGGCGGGACCCCTCCCCCAGACAACGACTACGGCAAGCTCACGTTCACGTTAGTTCTTTTTCGCAGCCTTGCGGCGGCGACGAACCGCCCCATGCACGTTTCGGGCCAACCATTCGCCCGGATCCAGACCGGCGGCCTCGATTCGCTCAAGATGTTTCTAGAAAACGACTTGCGTCCAAGATCGGCCGCGGCCGAAAACGACCACGAAAGCGACTACGAAGCCCATGAAAGTCGCTTTCATGCCAGAAGGTACACTTGGGCGCCAAAATGGCACATTCCAAGTGCGAAACATTCTTGCCTGCGGCGATTTTCACGCATGCCAAGCAACGGCCCCGTCGACTCAGGCTTGAGCCGACGGGGCCATATGGGGGGCGGCTCGGGCCGCGCGCAGGGGCTGCTCAGGCCTTGGCGGCGACGGCCGGCTGGCCCTGGTTCTCGGCGCTGATAGTGCCACCGTTCTTGTAGGTCTGCTGGACCTCGCCGGGGATGTACGGCACGAGGTGCGACAGCTCGCTGACCTCCTTCACGAGGTTGCGGGCGATGACCATGCGCTGGACCTGATTGGTGCCCTCGTAGATCTGGAGGATCTTCGCGTCGCGGAAGCACTTGGCGATCGGGTAGTCCTCCATGAAGCCGTAGCCGCCGAAGATCTGCACCGCGTCGGTGGCGACCTCCATGGCGGTGTCCGTGGCGAAGCACTTGGACATGGCCGCCATCTTGGTGGTGTCCTTGCGGCCGGCGTCGACCGCCGCGGCCGTGGCGTAGACCAGCCAGCGCGCGGCCTCGGTCTTCATGGCCATGTCCGCGAGCATCTTCTGGACCATCTGGAAGCTCGAGATCGGCGCGTCGAACTGGCGCCGGCGGCTGGCGTAGACGAGCGCGAGGTCGAGCGCGCCCTGGGCTGCGCCGACGGCCTGGGCCGCGACGCCCGGGCGGGCGCAGTCGAGGGTCTGCATGGCGTGGGTGAAGCCCATGCCCGGACGGCCGCCGATCAGGTTGAACTTCGGCACGCGCACGTTGTCGAAGTGCGTCTCGACCACGGGCACCGTGCGGATGCCCATCTTGTCCTCGACCTTCTTGACCGAGAAGCCGGGCGTGCCCTTCTCGACCACGATGGCGCTGATGCGGCGCGACTTGGAGGTCGGATCGGTGACGCAGAACACCGAGTAGATGTCCGCCACGCCGCCGTTGGTGGTCCACTTCTTCTCGCCGCGGATGACGTAGTGGTCGCCGTCCTCTTCCGCCGTCACCGCGAGGCCGCTGGCGTCGGAGCCGGCGAACTTCTCGCTCAGGCAGAAGGCCACGAACTTCTCGCCGCGGGCGATTTGGGGCAGCCACTTCTGCTTCTGCTCCTCGGTGCCGCCGAGGATGATCGGGAACGAGCCGAGCGCGTTGACCGCGAAGGCCACGCCGAAGCCCGAGTCAGCCTTGGCGAGCTCCTCGGTGACCATCGCCAGCGCGAGGATGCCGGCGCCGTGGCCCCCGTACTGCTTGGGGATGAAGGTCTTGAAGAGCCCCGCCTCCGCGACCGCCTTGGCCGCGTCGTAGTTGTACTGCTGCAGCTTGTCGTACTTGGCGGCGTTCGGGCGGACGTGCTTCTCCGCGATCTCGCGCGCCTTGGCTGCCAGTTCCTTGGCCTGTTCGCTGAAAACGATGTTCTCGCGCATGGCGACTCCGGGGGTCTCTGGGGGACTTCGAGGGCCGAGGAGTATAGCGACGGGCCCGCCGGGAGCCCCGCTCGCTGCACGGACACCCGCCGAGCCCGCTCCCGGCCCCCCGCCTCGGCGGACGGCCTGCGGGACCCGAGCGCCGGGCTGGTGCCCCCCGGGCCGATTTCCGAGCATGGCCCTGACCCATGGGCTCGCCGCGCTCCCGCCTCGCTCGCTTCGCACGCCCGGCGGCCCTCGCGCTGGCGTTGCTCGTCTCGCTCGACCTCGCCGTCGGGCCTTGGCTGCTGCGGGAGGGCCAGCTCGGCGTCCATGCGCTGCCGCCGCATGGGACGACGCTCGACTCCGAGCAGTGGGCCGAGGTGCGCCGTCGGCGCGCGACGCTGGACAGCGAGGCGCGCGGCGCGACGACGCCCTTCGACGCCGAGCTCGGCTGGGTCGACCTGCCACAGTCCGCCGAGGCCGCGCCGCGCCAGTTCAACTCCCTCGCCGCGCGCGGCCCGCGCGAGTACGCGAGCGAGCGGCCGGCGGGCACGCTGCGCGTCGTCTCGTTCGGCGATTCCTTCACCCACGGCGCCGAGGTGCCGTGGGACGCGAGCTGGCAGGCGCAGCTCGAGGCGCTCGAGCCCAGCTGGGAAGCGCCCAACTTCGGCGTCAATGGCTACGGCACCGACCAGGCGCTGTTGCGCTTCCGGCGCGTGGGAGCGCTCGACGCCGACGTCGTCTGCATCGGACTGATGCTCGACAACATCGGGCGCAACGTGAATCGCTACAAGCCGTGCTTCGCCACGCTGCACGGCTCGCCAGCGGCCAAGCCGCGCTTCGTGCTCACGGACGGCGCGCTCGAGCTCGTGCCGACAGGCTTCGCGACCGAGAGCGAGCTGCTCGACGCGATCCTCGACGGCAGCGTCGCGCGCCGCCTGCGCGAGCACGAATACTGGGCCGACCCGGACCTGCCCGACTGGCTCTGGCACTCGAGCGCCGTGCGTCTCGGAGTGCTCGCGAGCGAGCGCGGCCGCCGCAACCATCGCGACCTGTGGCTCGACGCGGAAGGGGAGCCGCTGCGACTCACGCTCGCGATCCTCGAGAGCTTCCACCGCGAGGCTCTCGCCGCCGGCGCGCGCGCGGCGCCCGTGCTGATCTGGCCCTCGCGCCCGGATCTCACCGGCGCGCTCGCGCGCGGCCATCGCTACTGGCAAGCGCCGCTCATCGACGCGCTGGAGTCACGCGGCATCCCGTGCATCGACCTCTCGCTCGCGCTCGGACGCACAGCAGATTCCAACGCGCGCAACGTCGATCCGCTGTTCCAGAACATGCACCTCTCGCGCGCCGGCAACGCCGTCGTAGCGCGCGAAGTCCAGCGCTGGATCCGCGAGCGCGGGCTCACGCCGCGCTAGCGGCTACGCGCGCATCGCGAGGAGCAGCCGCCGCTCATCGAGGCCCTCGCAGCCCGCGCGCGCGCGTCGCGCCCGTGCTGATCCGGCCCTCGCGCCCAACTCTCACCGGCGCACTCGCGCGCGGCGACCGCTACTGGCAGGCGCCGCTCGTCGAGGTATTTGAGACGCGCGGCGTTCCCTGCCTCGACCTCTCCGTGACGCTCGGAGCTGTCGCGAACTCCGACCCGCGCGTCGGCAACGCCGTCGTGGCGCGCGAAGTCCAGCGCTGGATCCGCGAGCGCGGGCTCACGCCGCGCTAGCGGCTACGCGCGCGTCGCGAGGAGCAGGAGCCGCGGCGCGGAGGCGCTCGCGGGCTCGCCGGCAAAGCCGCCGAAGGTCGACTGCACGACGAGGCCGT
Source organism: uncultured Planctomycetota bacterium (assembly GCA_903892045.1). Taxonomy (GTDB): domain Bacteria; phylum Planctomycetota; class UBA1135; order UBA1135; genus F1-120-MAGs118. The sequence continues at coordinate 14,811 of CAITGX010000116.1, forward strand.
GAGCCGCGAGCTTCGGACGCAGCTCGTCGAGCTCGTAGAGGCGCACGTCCTCGCGCCAGCGCCGCGAATCGCCGTTGCGCACGAGCTCGACGTCCTTGATCACGCGGCGACCGCCGTCCGCGAGTGAGCGCCGCTCGCGCAGCAGGAAGTCCTCGCCCTCGCGCGTCGTCTCGTCGCGCAGGTTGGCGCGCACGAACGACGGGTTCATCAGGTCGAGCGCCGCGAGGCCGCCGGGGCGCAGCACGCGCGCGACCTCGGCCAGCACGCGCTCGTCGCCGAGCTCGCCGAAGTAGCCGAACGACGAGAACAGGTTGACCAGCGAGGCGAAGCTCGCGCGCGCGAACGGCAGCTCGCGCGCATCGCCGCGCACGAGCCGGCCCGCGAGGTGACGCTCGGCGCCCGGCAGCGTGCCCGCGGCCGCGAGCAAGTCCGCGGAGAGATCGAGGCCGAACACGTCGACGCCCGCCTCGCGCAGCAGCAACGTGTGCCGGCCGAAGCCGCAGCACAGGTCGAGCGTGCGACCCTGCACGCCGTGCTCGACGAGCCAGCGCACCTCGGGCCGCGCGGCCTCGAGGTCACGGTGCGGATAGACCGCCCGGTAGTCGGCGCGAAACGCTTCCTCGAACCAGGCGGCACTCACGGCGTACCGAGCTCCATGCGAATGGCGAGATCCCCGCGCCGCGCCGGCGCGCTCGCGCGCAGCTGGCCTTCCTTGCTGTCGATGTCGCCATCGGGGTCGTAGACCGTGGCGATCTCGAACGCGACGTCATGCGGGAGCGGCGCGCCGATCAGCGTGGTGGTGCGATCGAGCGTGAACTGCAGCGCGCGCGAGCCGTCGTCGCGGCGCACGAGGCCGTTGCGCTCCGCCGCGGGATCGCGCAAGTCGACGAAATAGGCCCACAGGGGCGCGGACTGTCCGACGCCGCGCAGCATGACGAGCACCGAGCCCTGCTCGGCCCGCTCGAGGGCGCCGCGCAGCTCGATCGTGCCTCCGAAGCGACTGGGATCGTCGATCGCGGGCCGCGCGGCCGCTGCTCGGGGCGCGGGAGGCGGCGGCTCGGCGCCGCAGGCCGTCGCGAGCGCGGCGAGGGCGAGGGAAGCGAGTCGGGAGGGGCTGGAGTGCGACGTCACGCTGGCGCATCCTAAGCTCTCCCGGCCGACTCTTCCCCCACTCGCGCGCGGCCCGGCCGGGTCCGCTCGCGACCTCGCTGCCCCGCTCTCGCCATGTACGACCTGCTCGACCGCCACGCCAAGGAAGCGCGCGAAGAGCGCGAGCTCGCGCCGTGGGCGCTGAAGTCCGCGCGCTCGAAGGGCCGCAAGTACGAGGAGGAAGAGGACGACCTGCGCACGGTCTGGGAGCGCGATCGCGACCGCATCATCCACTGCACCGGCTTCCGGCGGCTGATGTACAAGACGCAGGTCTTCGTCAACCGCGAGGGCGACCACTACCGCACGCGCCTCACCCACTCGCTCGAGGTCGCGCAGGTCGCGCGCTCGATCGGCCGCGCGCTGCGCCTGAACGAGCCCTTCTGCGAGGCGCTCGCGCTGTGCCACGACATCGGCCACCCGCCCTTCGGGCATCGCGGCGAGTGGGCGCTCGACGACCTGATGAAGGAGCACGGCGGATTCCGCCACAACTTCCAGGTGCTGCGCGTGGTCGACCTGCTCGAGCGCCGCAGCCCCGACTACCCCGGCCTCAACCTGACGCGCGAGCTGCGCGAGTCGCTGCTCAAGCACGAGAAGGACGAGGACTGGCCCGACGAGTTCCGGCCGCGCCCCGAGAAGGCCTATCTCGAGACGCAGGTCGTCGACCTCGCCGACTCGACCGCCTACGACATGCACGACGTCGAGGACGGCCTCGCCGCCGGGATCTTCCGCGAGGAGGAGCTGCGCGAGTCGAGCGCCCTGTGGCGCGGCGCCCGCGAGCAGGTCGAGCACCGCCACCCCAACTTCCTCGACGCCTCCGCCGACCAGCGCCTGCGGATCAAGCGCATCGCCAACGAGATGCTCAAGATCTGCATCAACGACCTGATCCAGTCGAGCGCCGAGCGCATCGTCGCCGCCAAGCTCACCTGCGCCGAGGACGCGCGCTCGCACCGCACGATGCTGATCGGCCACTCCAAGGGCCTGAAGAAGGAAGTCGCCGAGCTCGAGCGCTTCCTCGACAAGCGCTTCTACAAGCACGCCCACCTGCAGGAGCTCACCCGCCACGCCGCCACCACCCTGCAGGAACTCTTCCGCGCCTACCTCGCCCGCCCGCAGGAAATGGCCCCCTGGTACCGCCAGTGGTCCGACAAGGTCGGCCTCCCCCGCGCCGTCTGCGACTACCTCGCCGGCATGACCGACCGCTTCGCCGAACACGAAGCCACCCGCCTCCGCGAGCTCGCCTGACCGGCGAGCTGAGCCTCCGTTCGAACCCCGGGCCTCAGCCGTCGTAGTACACGGCGCGGTGCAATCCGAGGAGGTCTCGCTCGCGAGTGGTCACGGCGCGCGCTGCCGCCTCGGGTGTGACCTGATTGCAGACGTCCGTCGTTCGCACTCGCTGCGCGATCTCGCGCCGGCCGTAGTTGGTCTGCAAGAAGAAGCGGCCGCGACCGAGTCGGCTCGGCGGCAACCGCCGATGCCAGACATCCGAGACGAAAAAGCCCACGTCGCCCGCTTTGGCCAACATCGGCTCGGAGCCGCGGCCAAGGTACTCGAGCTCGAGGTCCCACATCCGCTCGCGCGGCGGCAGACACCCGGAAGTATGACTTCCCGGCACGCAAGCCGTGGGCCCGTCATCCAAGCTCACATCCTCGAGGAAGATGTGCGTCGCGATCACGAAGATCGGATATGGAATGTGGCTGGGCCACGGTGTGCCAGCCCTGCGAGGTACGTGGGGACCGCCGTCGATGTGCCACTCCTGCCCCAGCGGGGCGTGCTCGACATCGGAGGGGTTGCGCCACGCGGTGCAGTTGATGACGTGAGCGTCGCTGCCGAGGAGCGCATCGACGATTGCGAGCACGTTCGGCCTCGCGATCGCACGCTGGCAAAGCAGGCTCCGATTGAACATCTCGTAGCGGAACATGGCCGCATTTTCGGCCGAGATCCGCCCAGGGCGCATGTCGGGCGGAATGCGCTCGAACACACGTTCGATATCAAATTTCAGAACCGAGAGTTCGCGCTCGTCGAACTCGTTCCGCAGGACGTAGAACCCGTCCCTCTCGAGCTCGATCGCCCCCGCCGGCGAGTCTCCTTCGCGGATCCAGTTCTGATCGTGGATGCGCTGCAGCATGTCTTGCTCGGAAAGCCGGACGGAAAGCGTGCTGGGGGCGGGTCACGCGCCTCGGCTGCGCGCCGCCCGAGACGGCCGTGTCTGGGGGCGGCGCGCTTCCGGCGAAGCTGCGTCAGGGGTAGAAGCCAAGAACCCGCAGGCCGCCCGAGAGCCCCACCGAGAACGGATCGGCGGGATCGCGGAACCACCACTGGAAGTAGCGATTCTGACCGACGAGCGCCGGCGTCACATCGAAGGGGCAGGTCGCGAAGGACTGCCCATTCGTCTGCACGGTAGGGCCACGCATGACGTTGGTCGCCACGCAGAGCTTGCCACCATAGAAAGGCACGTTGCTGAAGCTCGTGCCATAGAAATAGAGGCAGTACTTGTCGGGCAGCGCGTTCGCGAGAGTGAGCGCGAAGTTGTCGGTGGAGACCGAGGGAGATCCCGAAAAGCCGATCACCGGAGTCGTGCCGGCGGTTGTCACCTTGGGCTGGCAGTAGGTCGTCACCCGCGGCGGATCGAAGCTGAAGGCAGCCGGCCGCGTCGCCACGAGCAATCCTTGCCGCAACACCACGTCGGTCGGCCCGCTCGCCGTGGCCAACGTGGTCTGGAACGTCACGGTTTGGCTGGGACCACTCCCCGCGACGACACCGGACAGAGTCGTTCCTCCAATCTCGACCGTCACGGAAGTGTTGGGATCAAATCCGCGCGTCCGCGCCACCACCACGGTCCCCCCCTCTCGCGGTCCGCTCGTCGGCAGCAGGCTCGTGAAGTCGGGAGGGCTGAAGGTGAGCCCACCGGGCAAGGTCGCACCTGCCTGCGTCGGAAGCCCGTAGCTTTGGAAGGCGCGGACATCCACAGGCCCCGCGACCGGCGAGAGGGTCGTCGTGATGGAAAGGAAAGAAGAACCAAGCGTGCCCGTATTGGTGGCCGAGTAGGCGAGACCGCCTAGCTCCACCCTCATGGGTACCCCAGGCGTGAATCCGCTCAAGGCCAGGCTCAGTTGTTCCCCGCCGCCTTGGAACACCGTGGCGGGAGAGACACTGGAGATCTGAGGCGCACGCGCGAGCCACGCTCCCGGCGAGCGCGCTCGCTTTTCGCCGGGCTGGCCAGCGTTCTGCACGACCTCGAGGTCCTGCACGCCGGCACTCCACTGGAACGGTGTGAGCACGGAAACCCGACTCGCCGCAGGTACGCCCGTCGGGACCCCGACAGCCGACGCGAGCTGGCTGCCCGTACCGAAGAGCACGTCGACAGCCACGCCGGGCGTGAATCCGTAGAGGTCCATGTCGAGCGTCTCGCCACCGACCTGCCAACCGTCCGTGGCCGAGAGGCCCGTGATGCCTGGGGCGAGATACACGAAGCCGCGCTGGGCGAGCGTGAACTCGCTCCCGAACTTGAGCAGCACGCTCACCGGCCCCGGAGTCGGCTGCGGCGGAGCGATCGTCGTCACGAGTGTCTGCCCACCGATCACGGTGAGATAGGCCGGCTGCGGAGGCTGGCTACCGAACGTAGCCGTACCGTAGCCGCTGGTCGCAACGTGGTCGACAAGACTAAAAACGACGGCCGTCGCTTGATCGAATGGAGCGTTTGAAGGCGACGCGCTGCCTATCTTCGGAACAACCCACCGAACCGCACTTGGGAGCTCGGGGGTCGAGAAGGGCTGCCCCGCAAATGAATACGTCACACGAGCAGAAGCAACCACATCCGAAGACGAAGGATCAAGTAAGGCAGGCAATGAGACGGTCGCACTTGAGCCATTAACGATCAACGGGAGAACAATCGGAA
>CAITGX010000117.1 GCA_903892045.1 uncultured Planctomycetota bacterium
GCGTGGTGCTCAAGAGCAAGGTCGACGGGCGCGAGCACGTCGTCCCGCAGGTCGTGCACGTGCTCGACCCGAAGCGTCCCGAGTACAACGAGCGCGCCGCGCGTGCGATGACGGGTGAGCACGCCGAGCTCGCGTGTCACCTGTGCCATTCGGCGTGGAATCCGAACTTCATGGGATTCCACTTCGATCGGAATGAATCGCTCACGCAGCTCGACCTGCTCTCCGGGCAACGCACCAAGGGGCGTGTGACGACGCAGGAGAAGGTGTTCTCGTCGTGGAAGAGCTTCTACGCGGGTCTCGACGAGTCCGGCCGCTACGCGCCCTACCTGACGGGTTTCTCGACCATGGGCACCGTGCGCGACGAGTCGGGAGCGGTGATCTTGGATCAGGAGTTGCCAGTGACCGCGGCGGGGCTCTCGGGCCTCACGCAGATCCACCACCAGATGCACACCATCCGCGGCACGTCGCGCGCCTGCGTCGAGTGCCACCGCAGCTCCGCGACGTGGGGTCTCGGATCGGTCAACTTCCGTCTCGGACGCCAGCTCGCCTTCGTCGCCGATCGTCGTGGGCTCGAGGTCGTCGCCATCGACCGGGCGCAAGTGTCCGCATCGGTTCCGATCGCGAAGCTCGTGCAGCCGGACATCGTCGACCTCGCGCTCGATTGCGACCCGCTGCAGGGCTTCGCGCGACGTGTGTACGTCGCGGAGGGATACCGCGGCGTCCATGTCGTCGACGTGCGTGATCCCGCCCAGCCGCGCCGCGAGCAGTTCGTCGCGACGGTGCAGCCGGGCGGCATGGTGGTGGCCGGCGAGCACCTGTATCTCGCCGACGGCGCAGGTGGGTTGCGGATCTTCCGCATCGAGGACAGCGGGCGGCTCGCGCCCCTCTCACGCCTGCCGACCTTCGATGCCCGCGATGTGCACGTGCAGTGGCCGCTCGCCTACGTGGCCGACGGTCTCGGAGGCGTGCTCGTGGTCGATGTGCGCAAGCCAGCGGAGCCGAAGCTCGTCGGCGGCGCGCGCATGTCGAGCGATCCGGCTCGGGCTGATGCGGCCGCCAGCGTGACGATGCTGTTCCAGAATTCGCGGCCGGTTGCCGAGGACGGTGTGGTGGCGGACCGCCGCACCCCGGCGCGTGCGCTGCTGTGCGTGCTCGACGAGCGCGAAGGCCTGGTGCTCTTCAACGCCACGGAGCCCGCCGCGCTCGAGAAGCTCTGGCCACCGTCCGAGGAGCGCAGTCGCGCTCAGCGGCGACAGGGTGCGTTCCGCGGCCTCTCCGTGCGAAGCCACGTGGATCTCGCGGAGCCGCAGGGTGGCTCGCGCACGCGCGAGGGCGACTTTGCCTACGTGCTCGTGGAGACCGACGCGGACAACGCGGATCCGCAGTCGCGCCTGCTCGTGCTCGACGTGACGGAGCCACGGCGGGTGCGCAGCGTCGCAGCCTTGCCGGCGGGCGAGTCCACGGAGATGCTCGCCGTCGGCGCCTACTACAACGCGCCGTTCCTTCAGCCGATCGCGCTCGCACCTGGAAGCGACGGCGTGGTCGCGACGGATGTCTCGGTTTCGGCCGAGCCGAGACAGCTCGGCGTGCTCGGCGGGCTGCGCGAGTGCTACGCCATCGCGCTCGAGGAGTTTCCCCTCGATCGCATGCTCGACGAGGCGGGGCGACTGCTGAAGGATGTGAGCCACGTCGGGTCACGCTGGCTGACGCTGGCCGAGATCGAGCGACTGATGCTGGTGCCCTCCAACCTGCTGGGCAACGGGGCCCCACGGACTGCGAGCGAGATTCCTGGAGCCGGGGCCCGCATGCACTTCAGCGCGTGCGATTCCGATCGGTCCGGCGTGCTCGAAGGAGAGGAGTTGCGCCGCGCGGGGTCCGGGCTCGACGTGGATGGGGATGGGCGCGTCCTGCTGCGCGATCTTGCGCCCCTCGCGGGGCTGGTCGAGCTGGATCGGACCGAGGCGGAAGCGGGAGCGCCCGCATTTCTGGAGACGCGCGTCGATCGCGACGGCGATCTGGCACGCTTGTTCGACGGACTCTCTCCTCTGGAGTTCGACGATGACCGCAATCGCAAGCTCGATCGCGGCGAGCTGTCGCGCGTGCTCCTCGCCGCCCTCGATCTGGATGGTGATCGCTCGCTCTCGCTGGACGAGCTCTCGCGCCATCCTGGGGAGCTGCGGCAGCTGCGTCTCGGTGGAGAGGTCGCCAAGGTGCGCTTCGCGCGGCTGGACGCCAACGGGGATGGTCGGATCCAGTCCAAGGAGTTGAAGCTGGCGGACGAGGAGCTGCTGGCCCTCGATGTCGATCGCAGCGGCTTCGTCGAGCTGGGTCCGGTGTCCAGCCCAGCTTGGGAGGCGCGCGGTCACTTCGCGCGCGGCTCGGAGTGGCCCATGCGCCGCGCGGTGGCTCTGTCGCTCTCGCCCCGCATCACGCTCGAGGCGTTGCTGGAGACGTTCGACGTCGATCGCGACGGCGCGCTCGGGGCACGCGACCTGAAGACGCGGCCCGGGTTGCTCGAGGAACTCGACCTCGACCGCGATGGCACCGCGGAGCCCGAGGAACTCGTCGGTCGGGTTCGGCTCGTGCAGTCGCAGGGCGTCGAGGCGGCTCCCGACGGCTTCGTCGAGCGCTGGGACCTCGATGGCGACGGCAGCGTCGAGGAGCGCGAGCTGCCGGAGCTCGTGAGACGCGTGCTCGCTCGTCGGCGTGAGCGGCGCTGAAAGCAAGCGCGGCGCGGTCCGCGCCCGGAGGCTGGACCGCGCCGCGCGAGCGGAACGCGGAGCTCAGTTGCGGATGGTGAACTCGAGACCGTTGGTGAGGTTCGTGTTGTTCGGCGCGCCCGAGTCGCGCGACCAGAACTGGGTGTTGAGCGTCACGCCCGACACGAGGCCCGGGTTCACGCCCGTGGCAATGTACGCGTTGAAGTCGATGCTGAAGGCACCGGTGCAGTCGTCACCTGCCGCGCTGCCGCCGGAGAGCAGCACGGGCGTGCGACGCAGCGGGCCCTGCACGCACATCGTGCCGCCGAGGAACGGCACGTTGTCGCGGCCCGTGGTGCCGTAGAAGAGCAGGCCCTGCTTCTGGTTGCGGATCGGGGCGGCGCGGATGAAGAAGCCGGAGCCGAAGCTCGCGCTCGGCGTGCCGAGCGAGCTCATCTGGCCGCTGCAGCCAAGCGAGTTCGACTGCGAAGTGCAGTAGGACACCGAAGGCTGGAGCCATGCGCCGTCGAGGTTGAAGCCGCGCTGCTGGCCGATCACGGTGCCGAGCGTCGTGAGCTCGTCGTACAGCGTGGTCACCTCCGCGGGCACGTTGATCTGGCCGTCCCCGTTGGCGTCGACCATGCGGAACAGGCGCTCGTTGTTCTGGGTCTCGCCGACATACAGCGCCCCGTCGGAACCGCAGCGCACGTTCCAGATCAGGCTCGCGGCGGGAGATTGCCACCACAGCTGGTACTCGCCGAACTCGACCAGCCCGTTGCCGTTCGTGTCCCGCGCGCGCCAGATGACATCGTTGGTGGTGTCGGCCATGTACCAAGCGCCGCTGTCGTCCTGGTCCATGCCCCAGTGGAACGCGGCGCTCGCCAGCGCCGGGGGCGTGAAGAACGGGATCGACTCGCCCGCCGTGATGATGCCGTTGTTGTCGGTGTCCACGAGGCGGTAGATGCCCTTGGCCCACACGCCATTCGAGGACTGCTCGAGGTAGTAGACGAAGCCGTCGCGGCCGACGCGCACGTCTTGGGGGATCGAGTCGTTCGCGGCGCCGCTCACGGAGGGGTTCGAGACGACGTAGTACTCGAGCGCCTCGTTCACGTCCTGCGCGTCGCCGTCGGCGTTCAGGTCCTGCAGGCGCAGGATGTAGTCCTTGCCCGCGGTGCTGGACTGGGCGACCGCCACCCACAGCACACCATCCTTTTCATGCATGCCCGCCGCCGAGAGCATGCCGAGGCCCGCGGCGTTGGTGAACGACTCGAAGTAGATGGTGGCTTCGCCCGCGCTGTGGCAGTTGCCGTCGCCGTTCAGGTCCTTGAGGCGCAGGACGTAGTCATTGCTGGAGTCGTTGATGAACACGGTGCCGTCGCGCAGGGACACGATGCCGATGTTGTTCGTGAGCGCGTAGAAGCCGAGCGTGTCGTCGTAGAAGACGCTGCTCTCCCCGGCGCCGCCGTAGTTGCCGTTCCCGTCGATGTCCCGCAGGCGAATGACCTTGTCGTAGTTGGAGTCATTGACGTAGACGGTGGGGCGGGGGAAGTAGCCCGTCTGGGCGAGAGCCGGTCCGGCGAGGAGGATGGGCAGGAGGCGGAGAGCGGTGCGGTTCATGGGGCGTGTTCGACGGTAGGAGGAGACTCGGAGCCGCGCGACGTAGGACAGATAGGGTAGCGCGGAACCAAGGCCGTGGGTGCGTGGCCGATTGGAACGTGCAATTCCCGCCGAGGCCGCCGCCCGGCGCGCGAGCTGGGTCGGGGGACGGCGCCACGGCGGGCCGTGTCCGCACATGGGCAGTGCGGGTCGCTCAGGAGGCCGACAGCGGTGCGGGGAGGCGCAGCGTGAAGCGCGCTCCACCTTCCGGGGCGTCATCGAGCGCCAGCGAGCCCCCGTGGGCCTCGGCGTTCTTGCGCGCGATCGGAAGCCCGAGCCCCGTGCCCCGCGTCTTGGTGGTGTAGAACGGCTCGAACACCTCGTCGCGACGCGCGGGCGGGATGCCGGGTCCATCGTCACGGACCTCGATCGCGATCTCGTCCCCTTCCCGACCCGCCACGACCGCGACGCGCGTGCCGCGTCCCTCCACCGCCTGCAATGCGTTGGACACGAGGTTCTCCAGCGCCTGGCCAATCATGCGCTCATCCAGCGGCATGACGAGGTCCTCGGGTACGTCGAGCACGAGCTCGACGCTTGGGTACGCGCGCCGCAGGGGTTCGAGGATGTCGCGCGCGAGTGCGCGCAGCGAGGTCGGACGCAGGCGCGGGGGGACGGGGCGCGAGAAACGCAGCAGGTCGATGACCGTCTGATCCACGCGGCGCACCTCCGCTCCGATCTCGTCGAAGATCGCGCGCCGTGGATCTCCCGGCGCGAAGTCGCGTGCGAGCACCTGCACGGCGGCGTAGATGCCGGCGAGAGGGTTCTTCACCTCGTGCGCGAGTTTCGCGGACATCTCGCCCACGGCCGCGAGGGCGCGCGAGCGCGCGAGCTCGGCCTCGGTGCGGCGCTGGTCCGTGACGTCGCGCAGGATCGCCGTCGAGCCCACTACTCGTCCGTGAGCATCGTGCAGCGGGGTGCGCGTCACGTGGCACCAGCGCTCGACGCCGTCCTTGCGCACGCGCCGGGTGAGGACCTGCGTCACGGGCTCGCCCCGGTCGAGGCGCGCGCGCATCTCGTCGAGTTCTCCGGACGCGAGCAGGTCGGCGGGCACGATGCGGCCGATGCGGCGTCCGACGACTTCCTCGGGCGCAAACTGGAACATGCGCTCGGCAGCGCGATTCCAGTAGCGCACGATGTCGTCCGTGCCGATCAGGATGACGGCGCTGTCCGTCGACTCGAGCATGTCGTCGAGCGAGACCTCGCTGCCGCCGAGCGAGAAGCCCACGGCACCGAGGAAGAAGCGCGGGCTGCCGGGCGGAGCATGGCGCGGGCCCGTCAGCTCTCCAAAGCGGTGCGAGGGGCGGATCTCGAACAGGCACTGGCGCAGGCTGGTGCAGCCGGAGCATCCGATGGGGGAGCAGGCGAGATCGAGGCCGGTGAGCGCGCTGGCGAGCGCGCCGAGCAGCCCCGAGGTGAAGCCGCTCGCGGCGTGCGGGGGACGATGGGACGAGCACCGGCCGAGTGTCGCCTCGAGGTCGTCCTCGATCTCGCCATGCAGGTGGCAGTGCCCGGACGAAAGGTCCGCGTCGAGGTCGACGAGCTGCACGGTGCCATAGCCCGCAGCGCGCACCGCGAGGAACGCGCGCTGCACACGCTCCCGCAGCGAGCCTTCCCGGCTCACGTTGGACGCAAGGGTCCGTCCGGCCCGGGCACCGAGATCGAACAGGACGCGATCCGCATGCTCGAGGTCGCAGCAGCGGCGCAGCGCGGACTCGAGGGCGAGCAGCGCGTCGCGGTCGGGCAAGGGCGGTCCTTCGATGGCGTGCGCGCGCTCGATCAGCATGGCGTGGAGCGTATGCGCCCTCTGGAAGGGGTCGCATGGGCACGGGTGCGTAGCGCGTTGGCGCAGAGGGCGGGCATAGGTTGTGCATGCACGAGCTTCCGCGCGCGCACCGGAACGATTCCGGCGGCCCGAGCGGGGAAAGCTCCCCGCCCGCCGCGAACTCTTCCGCACCAGCGCCGCCATGAAGACCATGACATCCCGCATCCTCGTCGTCGACGACGAACGCATGGTGCGCTGGAGCCTGAGGCAGGCCCTCGAGCGCGCCGGCTATCAGGTGGATGAAGCGGCGTCGGGCGCGGAGGCGCTCGAGGTCGCCGGTCGGGAGCTGCCGGACGTCGTGCTGCTCGACCATCGGCTCCCCGATCGCACCGGCATCGAGGTGCTGCGCGCGCTGCTGAAGTCCGCACCGCGGCTGCCCGTGGTGATGATCACCGCCCACGCGAGCATCGACGGTGCGGTGGAGGCGATGAAGGAAGGCGCCTTCCACTACCTGTCCAAGCCCTTCGAGGTGGAAGACGTGCTGCAGTCGGTGCAGCGCGCGCTCGAGATGGGCAAGCTTCGGGAGCAAGTGGCCCGTGCGCGCGAGCAGGGCCAGCGCACGTTCGGGGTGCAGAACATCGTCGCGGAGAGCCCGGCCATGCGCGAGGTCACGCGCCTCGTCCAGCGCGTCGCTCAGAGCGAGGCGAGCACGATCCTGCTGCTCGGCGAGAGTGGCGTGGGCAAGGGACTGGTGGCGCACGCGCTGCACTACGGCAGCTCGATTCACGAAAAGCCGTTCGTCGACATCACCTGCACGGCGCTGACCGAGACCCTGCTCGAGTCCGAGCTCTTTGGTCACGAGCGCGGGGCGTTCACGGACGCGCGCACGCAGAAGAAGGGCCTGCTCGAGATCGCCGATGGCGGCAGCGTGTTCCTTGACGAGATCGGGGACCTCTCGCCCGCGATGCAGGGCAAGCTGCTGCGTTTCCTCGAGGAAAAGTCCTTCCGCCGCGTCGGAGGGACGCGCGACATCCACGTCAGCGTGCGCGTGATCGCCGCCACGAACAAGGACCTCGCCGGAGAGGTCGAGGCCGGACGCTTCCGGCGCGATCTCTACTTCCGCCTCAACGTGATTCCCATCCGCATCCCGGCCCTGCGCGAGCGGCGCGAGGACATTCTCCCGCTCGCGCGCGGCTTCGTGCGGCACTACGGCATGGAGTTCCGCAAGCCGGTGCTCGGCCTCTCGTCACCAGTCGAGGAACGTCTGCTCGCCTACGAGTGGCCGGGCAACGTGCGCGAGCTGCGCAACGCGATCGAGCGCGCCATGTTGCTCGCCGACGGGACCGAGCTCAACGTCGAGGACTTGCCGCACGAGCTGCGACTCCTAGCCAGCGCGGTGCCGGCTGCGCCGCTCGTCGCCGTCGGCGCCCCATCTGGCCGCAGCGGCGGCTTCACGCTCCCGGAGTCGGGCCTGTCGTTCGAGGAGCTCGAGCGCGACCTGCTCTGCCAGGCGCTCGAGCGCTGCAGCGGCAACCGCACGCGTGCGGCACGCCTGCTCGGCCTCAATCGCGACCGCATCCGCTATCGCATCCACAAGTTCGGTCTCGAGGAGCGCTTCGGGGACGGCGAATGAAGAGGCCCACGGCACGGAGCTTGCGAATGCGAACTGCGGGCACGGGTCGCACCAGCGCCGCAGCGCAGTGCTTCCCCGCGCGGAAAGGACTCCCGATGCGACGACCGGACTCGACATCCATCCCGAGCCGCTGGCGCGAGCGCGAGCTGGTCGCGGTCGCCGCCATGCTCCTGTGCGGCTGCGCAAGCACCGCGCCTTCGGCCGCGCCGGGCCCTGTTCCTCAAGACGCGGGCATGGCCGCTGTGGCGCCGCGGGCCGATGGCTCGCAGGTCGTGCCCAGCACCCCGATCGAGGATCGCGCGGCGAAGTCCGCAGCAGCCGTCGACGAGGAGCTCGCGATCCATGGCAGCGTGGCGAGTCGCTACCGCGGTCGCTGGAGTGGCGATGCCACGGACCACGACCTGTACGAGACCGTCAGCCTCGATGTCGGCGACGCGCGCAAGGATCCGGTGACCGCGCACGTGCTCGGACGGGTCGCGGCCGATCTCGATGGCCAGACGGATCGTGACAATCAGTTCGTGTATCCCAGCCTCGCGGACACCTGGAGCGATCCGGTCACGGGCCTCCTGTACGAGGCCTACGTCGACATCAGCGCGCCGCCACGCCTCGCCGCGCTGCGCGCCGGCCGGCAGGTCGACACGCAGACGCCGGTGTTCGCGCACTTCGACGGGGTGAGCCTCGTCTCGAAGACGGCGGACACGTGGAAGCTGCGCGGGGGCACCTACGGTGGCGTACCGGTGCGACTGTATGAGTCGTCCACCACCGGCGACGCCATGTTCGGACTGTGGGGCGAGGCCCAGCCGTGGCAGGGCGGACGCGTGCGGGTCGACTGGATGCACGTCGAGGACGAGGATCGCTTCGGGGCGAACTCGAGCGACCTGATCGGCGCCAACGCGAGCCAGCGGCTCGGCGAGCGGGCGCGCGTGGAGGCGAACTACACGCGGCTCGAGGAGGAGGATCGCGACGTGCGGCTCCGTGCGAGCTGGAACGACCCAGCGCGCGACTTCACGCTGCAAGC
>CAITGX010000118.1 GCA_903892045.1 uncultured Planctomycetota bacterium
GCCCAAGGGCTGCAGGTCGTGCAGAGCGCCGCGGCTTTCGCACGCGCGGGACTCGAGGTCGAGATCCTGCATGCACGACGCGCGCGGGAAGTCGCCTTGCCAGCGGGCAGCGACTTGTTCTCGCATTGCGGAGTGCCCGAAGGACCGCGGACGCGGATCAGCGCCGTGGAGTGCTTCGACATCCTCGAGCGGTTTCCGCGCTCGCTGCAGTTCTGGCCCTCCCGGCTGCAGGAGTGGAGCTTTTCGGCGAACGCGGCCGCGAGGCTCCGGAGCGACGCGAGCCCGCGCATCGTGCTCTCCCGCGAGATCGAGTGTGCGGACAGGCTCGTGCGCGCCGAGCACCCCGCCGTGTTCCTCGAAATCCACTCCGTGCCCGGCGGGCGCTGGCGCCGCCGGCTGCTGCAACGCGCGGCTCGGGGAGCCCGCGGAGTCATCGCGATCTCCGGCGGAGTGCGCGCGGACCTTCTCGCGCTCGGCATCGAGGCCTCGCAGGTCGTGGTCGAGCATGACGCGTTCGAGCCGACGCGCTTCGTCTCGCTCCCGACGCGCTCCGAAGCACGGGCCAGCCTCGGGCTGCCACTCGATCGTCCGATCGTGGCCTACACGGGCGGCCTGCTCGCGTGGAAGGGCGTCGACCTTCTTGTCGAGGCAGCCCGCGTCCTGCCCGACGCGCTGTTCGTGATCGCCGGCGGCATGGAGCAAGACGTGCTCGCGCTGAGGCAGCGCGCAGCGGGGCTCTCGAACATCCGCATCGATGGCTTCCAGCCGCCCGCCAAGGTCGCGCTGTACCTCGCGGCGGCGGATGTCGGCGTCGCGCCGAACCGCTCGACGCCCGCCATCAGCGCCCGCTACACGTCGCCCCTCAAGGTGTTCGAGGCGATGGCCGTCGGCCTCCCGCTCGTGGCGAGCGACCTGCCGTCGCTGCGCGAGCTCCTGACGCACGGGACGGACGCCTGGCTGGTGCGTCCAGACAGCGTGGAAGAACTTGCCGGTGGCCTGAAAAAGCTGCTCGGCGACGAGCGCCTGCGCGCACGGCTCGCCCAAGCCTTCCGCGCGCGCGCCCCGGAGCACACGTGGGACGCGCGGGCGCGCCGGCTCGTGCGCTGGATGGGGGATCGGGCTCCCTGAGCCGATCCTCTCGCAGCGGTTCCGCCATGCGCGTCCTGTTCCTCACCGATTCCCTCTCCGACCTCGACGGGGTTGGGCGCTATGCCGTGCGCCTGCTGCGCGCGCTCGAGGAGGAGCGTCCGGGGCTCGAGGTCCGCGTGCTTCTCTCGCGCAAGCACCGACCCACGTCCGCCGACGTGCCGGCGCACTGGAAGGTCGAGGTGGCCCTCCCGCCCGACTACTTCTTCTACATGTCGCGCCTGAAGTTTTGGGCCAGCCTGCAGATCGCACAGCTCCGCATCGCACGTGCGGCGGCGGACTGTGACCTCGTGCACGCGATCAAGGACTATCCGCACAACCTCGCGGCGCTGCTCGGAGCACAGCGAGCGGGCAAGCCCTGCATCGCGACGGGCCACGGGACCTACACCGTGCAGCCGCTCGTCGATGCGCGCCACGCCGTGCGAGCGAGCGAAGCCTACGCGCGCTTCGACGCCATGATCGCCGTGAGTCGCTTCACGGCCGAGCGCGTGCGCGAGTTGCTCCCGAGGGGTCACGCGCTGCTGTCCCGGCTCCATGTCGTCCCCAATGCCGTGGACGCGAGTCGCTACGCAGCGATCCCGGAGCCGCAGGCGCGGCCGTGGCACGGGCAGCGCTTCACGCTCTCGATCGGCGAGCTCAAGGAACGCAAGGGCCATCACCTCGCGCTCGAGGCGTGGTGCGCCGTCGCTCGCCATCACCCGGAGCTCCATCACTACGTGGTGGGGCGAGGAGCGGGCGACGACTACGAGCGCTCGCTGCACGCCATCGTCGAGCGCGCGGGCCTCTCGGAACGCGTGACGTTCCTCGGCAACGTGAGCGAACCGGAGAAGATCGATCTGCTCCAGCGCGCCGAGCTCTTCCTCCACGTGCCCGTGACGGCTCGCGACGGCGGGTTCGAGGGCTTCGGCATCGTGTACCTCGAAGCCTCCGCGGCCGGGATCCCGTGCATCGGCACGCTGGGCTGCGGCGCCGAGGATGCCATCGTCGACGGAGAGACCGGCTACCTGGTCGCGCAGGATGCGCCGTCCGTCGCGCAGGCGCTCGAGCGGATCCTGAGCGATGCGGCCCTGCGCACTCGGCTGGGCGAAGGCGGTCGCGCGCACGCCGCCCGCTCGAGCTGGCGTGCCAACGCGCGCGTCGTGCTCCAGCTCTACGACGAGGCCCTCGCACGGCGGAAGGGGCGGCCGTGAAGCAGAAGCTGCTCGCCGCGATCCGCACGAAGTTCGTCAAGGACACGCTCACTCTGCAGGCGAGCGGATTCCTGACGCAGGCCAGCGGCTTCGCGGCCTCGGCCGTGCTGGCCTTTGCCCTCGGCGCGCACGGACAGGGCCTGTTCGTCATGGCCGTGACGCTGCAGGCGCTGCTCTTCAACCTCGTCAACGTCGGGGTCGTGCAGGCCACGGTGAGCCAGGTCGCGGCGGCCAGCTCGCGCGACCTCAACGAGAAGGTCACGGCGTGGCTCGCCTTTCTCGTCAAGACGTACCTCGTCACCGGCGCGCTGATGATCGGCGTCGGGTGGTTCGCGCTTCCGGCCTTGTGCGAGCGCATCTACGGCGACGACCTGCCCGTCGAGGAAGCCCGCGACCTCGGCCTCTGGGCCTGGTGGCTGACGTGGTGGATCCTGATCGACACGCCGCGCGCCGTCGCGCAGGTTGCCTTCCACGCCACGCGCCGCATGACTCCGCTGGCGCAGCTCGATGCCTCGCACGAGTTCATCCGCCTGTTCCTGACGCTCGGCGGCGTGGTCATCACGAACTCGCCCGCGGGCGCGGTGCTCGGCGAGATCGCGAGCCGCATGTGCGCGGCCTATCTCGCGCTCAACATGTATCGCAATGCACGCACCGACGGAGCCACGTGGCTGCCGTCGTGGCGCGAGATCTGGGCCAAGGTCCCGAGCATCCCGCTGCAGAAGGGCCTGCGGCTGGGGCTGCGCCTCGGGCTGCTGAAGAACGCGACGACGATCTTCATCAACGTGCTCCCGCGCCTCCTGCTCTCAGGCTTCGCGAGCTTCGCGTGGGTCGCCTACTTCAACATCGCGCAGAAGATCATGGGGCTCGCGACCATCGCCATGCAGGGCGTGTCGCGCAACGTGCTGCCAGCGCTCGCGGAGAAGCGCGGCAAGAATGACTTCCCCGGCTTCCGCAAGCTGTACTGGCGCGCGAGCCTCATCGGGGGCGGAGCCATCGCCGTGGCCATCGGGCTGGGACTCCTCGTCGCGCGTGCGATGATCGCGCGCTTCTATCCGGAGGACTACACCGAGCCGGTGTTCAAGTGCTGCTGGATCCTCGCCATCGGCATGGTTCCGACGGGCTTCGGCATCGCGCTCGATCCGTTCTACATCCTCACCAACAAGATGCGCGCGAACCTGCTGCTCGCGCTCGTCGGGGCGATCGTCACGATCCCGATCAACGTCTACATCACCATGCTGTGGCCCGAGGAGGGCCCGGTCTGGGGTCAGGCGATCTACCTGTCCTGGTCGCTGGTGCACTTCACGTACATCGCGTTCTGGCTGCGCAACAACCGCCACGCCACGGAGTGGGGGAGCTAGGCCGCGTGCGCATCCTGTTCCTGAACGACCTCTGGGATCCGCGTATCGGCTCGTCGATCCGGCTGATGTACCAGCATGCGGCGTGGCTGCGGGCGCAGGGCCACGAGACGGCGCTGGCAACCACCGTGCAGGATCCCGCGCTGGTCGGGGAGACGGAAATCGAGGGGCTGCGAGTGTTCCGGCTGCACTCGGATTACGACGTGCGCTGGCGGGCGTGGGTCTCGCTCGACAACCCGCGCGTGCGCTCCGCGTTCCAGCGCCTCCTCGACGTCTTCCGGCCCGACATCGTGCACAGCCATCTCGTACACACGCACCTTTCCTATGAGTCGCTGGCCGCGGCTCGTCGTGCGGGCGCGGGCGTGGTGTTCACGGCCCACGACGTGATGACGTTCTGCTACCAGAAGCTCACGTGCTTCCACGGCGGTGAGGAGCACGGTGGAGTCCTGCGCGACTACACCGCGCACTGGCAGAAGTGCGTCCCTTGCCAGCGCTTCCGCTATCGTCCCGGCCGCAACGGAGCGATCCGCCGCAGGCTCGCGCGCGACGTGCACCGCTTCACGGCGGTCTCGCAGGAGCTCGCCGTCGCCCTGCGCGCCAACGGGATCCGCGTCGACCGCGTCGTTCCGAACGCCATCGCGGAGAGCGCCAGCCTGCCGGACGAGGCCGCGCTCGCCGCGTTCCGCGCCCGACATGGCCTCGAAGGCAAGCGCGTGCTCGCCATCGCGGGACGCCTCCACGAGCAGAAGGGCGTGCACCAGCTCTTCCGGGCGCTGGCGCGCGTCGCCGAGCGCGTGCCCGAGGCACGCCTGCTCGTGATGGGGCACCGCAAGGTCTACGACCTCGAGTTCGCAGAGCTCGCCGAGCGCCTCGGGGTCGCTCGCCACATCGTTCCCACCGGCTGGCTCGACGGAGCCGAGCTCGCCTGCGCCTACGCAGCCACGGACGTGTTCGTGACCCCGTCGATCTGCTTCGACACCTTCGGCATGGTCAACCTCGAGGCGATGGAGCACTCCCGCCCCGTGGTGGCGACGTGCTTCGGCGGCAGCCCGGAGGTCGTCGAAGACGGGGTGACGGGGCGCATCGTGAACCCGTTCGACACGCGGCGGCTGGCCGACACGCTCGTCGAGCTGCTCTCGGATCGCGAACAGGCCGTGCGGATGGGGGCGGCCGGTCGGCTCAGACTGATCGAGCGCTTCCGGATCGACCGGCTGGGCTCCGAGTTCGCCGAGGAGTACGAGCGCGCCCTCGCGGCACGGGGCTGAGAGCCCGCTGGAGGCCGCAGGAAGGGCCTTCCGTGGCCTCGGGCGAGCCTTGGCGGGCCGGATAGCCGAAATCTCCCGTCCACGGTACATTTTTGACTCGCGCTAGTGCCGGAGCCCGGTTCCGGTCGATGAGCGCGACCGCCCCTCGAGCGAACACCACGATGCGCAAGACGCTGCTCACCTACGTCAAGCCCCACGTCCAGGAAGACCCGCTGGCGATGCTCCTTGGCATCACCTATCTCGGGGCGTGCCTCGAGAAGGAGAAGCTGCCGGTCCAGCTCGTCGACGAGCGCATCGTCAACGATCAGGCCATGCGGGCGGCCATCGAGCAGAACGACATCATCGGGTTCAGCGCGCTGACCCCGAACATCCGCCGCGCCATCGCCTGGGCCAAGTACGCCAAGGAGAAGGGCAAGATCACGATCATGGGCGGTCCGCACGCCTCGGTCGACCAGGGGATCTTCCTCGACAGCGGACACTTCGATTACGTGCTCAAGGGCGAGGCCGAAGAGACGCTGCCGGAGTTCCTGAAGGCGCTCGAGGGCAACGACGACAAGGCCCTCAGCCAGGTGGCCGGTCTCGCCGGCGTGCGCGACCGCCAGATCTGGGTCGACAACCCGGCGCCGCCCCTGATCAAGAAGCTCGACGAGCTGCCGCTCCCGGCGCGCCACCTGCTTCCGATGGAGAGCTACTTCAAGCTCAACCCGGAGAAGCTCGCCTACGTGTTCACCACGCGCGGCTGCCCCTTCAAGTGCATCTTCTGCCAGAAGGAGCTGACCGGTCGCGGCTTCCGCGTGCGCTCGACGCAGATGATCGTCGACGAGCTCGAGCACGTGGTGAAGACGTACAACCCCGGCGTGGTGCTGTTCGTCGACGAGATCCTCACCCTGCGTCGCAAGCGCATCCACGAGATGTGCGACGAGATCCTGCGCCGCGGCCTGAAGTTCGAGTGGATCGCAAACACGCGCGCCGACTGCGTCGACTACCCGCTGCTCAAGCACATGCATCGCGCGGGCTGCCGCCGCATCTACTACGGCTGGGAATCCGGCTCGCAGAAGATGCTCGACGTGCTCAAGAAGGACCTCACGCCCGAGCAGATCGTCGAAGCCGCGCGCATGACGCGCCGCGCCGGCATCTGGGCCAAGGTGTACCTGATCGTCGGCAGCCCGGGCGAGACCCCGGAGGACATCGCCGAGACCGAGAAGGTGCTGCGCCTCGCCGGCCCCGACCTCGTGCGCGTCAGCGTGTTCAACCCGCTGATCGGCACCGAGAGCTGGGACAACTACCAGGCGAGCATCGACGTCAACGACCTGCGCGAGAACTACGTCTCGTCGAACCGCTCGGCGTATGTGCACGAGCACTTCAATCAGGTCGAGCTCGAGGAGCTGCGCAAGAACATGGTGCGCAGCTACGAGCGCTGGTACTACGCGTACGGGCAGCGCGCCAAGCGCTTCTTCGAGCGCACGCTGTACTACATGGAGAACCCGCACTTCGGAAAGAAGCGCCTCGGCCGCGCCCTCGGGCTCGTGCCGCCGCCGAAGTCGGCCATGACCCACCTGAAGTCCAACGGTACGTCGCTGATGACGACCGAAGACACCCCGAAGAGCGCCTGATCCGGGACGGGCGAGCGCCCACGGCGGGTTTGGTTTTGCACCATCCCCCGCGCGGGCCGATGATCCCGCCATGGCTGCACCGCTCGCCACGCGCGACGAGGACATCCACGTCGCAGCCTGCACGCGCGCGCACCGCGACGAGCAGGCGCGGCTCTACGCTGCGTGCTTCAAGAAGCCGCTGCCGCAAGGCGGGCTGCACTGGCGCTATGACGCGAGCCCGATGGGGGAGTCGGTGAGCCTCGTGGCCCGCGAGCCCGATGGGCTCGCGATCTCCGGCTATGCGTGTTCGCCGCGTGTCGCCATCACCGCAGGCGACGAGCGCACGCTCGCGACCGTCGGCGAGACCGGCGACGTGATGACGCATCCGCAGTGGCGCAAGCGCGGCTTCTTCAGCCGGCTCGATCGCGCGGCGATGGAAGCGGCTCGAGCGCGCGGCTGGGCGCTCGCTTTAGGCCTGCCCAACCGCCGCTCCGCGCACATCTTCCTCGAGCTCGGTTGGGAGCGCGTCGGGAGCGTGCGATCGCACCTGCTCGTGCTGCGCGACGATGCAGCCGCGAGAGCTGCGCGGGGCAAGGAAGGCCGCTGGAAGCGCTGGACGACGGGCTTCGAGGCGCGACGCTGCGCACGAGCGCGCGAGGCGCTCGCAGGTCGCCCGGGCAAGCTGCACATCCAGACCATCGAGCGCTTCGACGAGCGCGTCACGGCACTCTCGAGGGTGATCGAGCCACGCTTCGGGTTCATGGTCCGCCGCAGCGCTGAGTACCTCAACTGGCGCTTCATCGGCACGCCTTCCGGACTGCACCGGGCGTTCGCGCTGCTCGACGGGACGGAGCTGGCCGCGTACGTGGTGATCCAGGTGCCACGCACCGGAGAGCACGGCGGGTTCCTCGTCGACTTGCTCGCGCGCGACGACGCAGCACTCGCGGCCGCCATCTCCGTGGGTCTCAACGAGCTCGAGCGCGCGGGCGCCTCGTTCGTGGAGGCGACCGCTCTTGCGGGAAGCTGGTGGGAGAGCGAGCTCGTGCGCGCCGGATTCGCGCCGCGCGGGGAGGAGCATGCGCTCAGCGTGATCCTGCACCCGCTGCAGGCCGCGCATCCACTGGTCGCCGCGGCCCGCGACACCGCGAAGTGGTACTTCACCGACGGCGACCGCGACGACGAGACCGTAGGCTAGGAAACGCGATGAGCCTCAAGCACAAGCTGAAGCTGGGACTGCGCGAGACCTACGCCCGGATCCTGTTCCACACGGGCTTGCACGCGCTCGTGAACGTCCTGATGCCGCGGCGTCTCGTGATCCTCGCCGGGCATTGCGTGAAGCCCGCGAGCGGCGAGTGGCCCGCAGGGCAGCACCTCTCGCCCGACATGTGGATCGGAGAAGCGCAGCTCGAGACCATCGTGCGCTGGTTCCAGCCCCGCTACGAGGTGGGATCGATCGGCGAGGGCGTGGCGCAGCTCGAGGCAAGCGGCAAGCGCAGCTTCCTCGCACTCTCCTTCGACGATGGTTATCGCGACAACGCGCGCGTGCTGGGACCGCTGGTCGAGCGCAACGGCGTCGGAGCCACCGTGTTCCTCGAGTCACGCCCACTCGACGAGCGACGCGTCAACTGGTCCCACAAGTACTTCTGGCTGCTCGCCAAGCTCGGCCCCGAGGCACTCGTCGAGCGCTACGGCGCGCACTCGGGCCCGACGCACACGTTTCTCGCGCTCAACCAGATGATCGCGGAAAGCCGGGGCAACGAGCGCTACCACCTGAAGCGCATCCTCAAGTACGACGCGCCACCGGAAGAACGCGACCGCGCGCTCGACCTCGCCTTCGCGGAGGCGGGCGGCGACGAGAGCCGGCTGTGCGAGGACCTGTACATGAGCTGGGACGAGGCGCGCGAGCTCGCGGCGCGCGGCGTCGAGCTCGGAGGGCACACCGTCACGCACGCGATCCTGTCCAAGCTCCCGGCCGACGTGCAGCGAAGCGAGATCGAGCAGGGCGCACGGAGCCTAGCGCGTGGCTTAGGCAAGGCGCCCACGACGTTCGCTTACCCGTGGGGCCGCCGCTGGGACTACGACGACTCCAGCAGGAGCGCCGCTCGCGCAGCAGGCTTCACGTGCGCGGTGAACATGCACGCCGGCATCAATCGGAGCGCCACGCCGCGCTACGACCTGCACCGCGTCGCGATCGACGGCAGCGCGAGGTTGCACCTGCTCGTGGCCGAAGCCTGCGGCGGCTTCGAGCTCCTGCGCAAGCTCGGCCTCGACCTCGGCGAGTGAGCGCCTAGTAGATCTTGTAGTTGAAGCCCGAGTCGCCCTCGCTGCCCATGAAGTAGAGCAGCAGCAGCACGAGGACCGTCACGACCACGATGGGCCCGACGATCCAGGGCCAGTTCTCGGCGAGAAACCCGCGCGAGGGCGCGGCGCCGGCGCCGGCCATGGACGCGCCGCAGTGAATGCAGTTGTGCGCGCTCTCGACCTCGACGGACTTGCTGCAGGCGGGGCAGGTGCGAGCCATGGGTTCCTCCGGTCTAGAAGAGCGTGTAGATGAAGGGCGCGATGAGCGGCGAGCTGGCCGCCACCACCAGCAGGCTGCCGATGGTGAGCAACACGACGAGCAGCGGCATCAAGTACCAGTGTCCCCGCAGGGCGAAGCAGCGCAAGAGCTCGAGGATCGTCCCGACTCGGCGACCGAGCTTCCAGGCCACCACGCCGAGCAGCGCCAGCACCAGTGCAGGCAGCACCCAGCCCGCCGCGGCCGGGGGCAGGACGCCCAGCAGTGCACGCGCGCCGAGGAAGATCGCGAAGACCAGCGCGAGCAGTCCACCGACCTGCAGGGGCACGCGCGACCGCGGCGCATCGCGGTAGGTCAGGCAGTAGAGAGTCGAGAGGACGGCGAGCAGCGCGCCATACAGGAGCCCCACGAAGCCCCAGTCGAGCCCGCGCGGAGCAGGTGCGAGGTCGGCGGGCACGTCGCGCTGGGGCGCGCACGCCGCGGGCAGCAGGCCCGAGCGGTCGAGTTCGTCGTGCAGGAACGCGGCCAGCGTGCGATTGCCGGCGGGATTCAGGTGCCAGTCGACGTCGAAGTACTGGGCGCGTTCGCGCTGCGCCGCGCGCAAGGCAGCGCGGGGATCGAAGCCACGGATTCCCGAAGCCTGCGCGAGTCGCAACAAGAACTCCGGCGGTGCGTCGGGTGCCCAGAGGTGCTGGTCGAGGCCGCCGAGCGCCTCATCGGCGAAGCGCTCCGCATGCGCAGGATCAACTGCGGCGTGCGAGGGGATCGCGAGGAACAGCGGCTGCGCGCCGATGCGCTCGCACTCGCGTCGGAAGGCGATCAGGGCACCGCTCGTGCCCTCGATCGATCGATCGAGGAACGCGGGCTTGGTGTTCAGCAGCGGCGCGAACTCGCGCAGGATCGACCGCGAGGCGCCCTCGGGCTGGAAGAGGTGCTCGTCAGGCACGCGCTGCGGCGACACGAGACCGTTGAGGAGCCGCGTCGTGGCAAAGCGCTCCGTCCAAGGCAGCGGACCGACGTCCGCGCAGTGCGCGATCTCGAGCGAGCCGTCCGCGCGGAACAGCGGCTTGGCGGCACCGCGCGTGATGTAGCGCGCCTGACCGTTCCAGTACAGGTCGTTCTCGTAGGCCGCGAGCAGCACGAAGTCGGGCTGGAAGCGCTCGCCCTGACTCAGGAACCACGCCACTTCCTGGTCCGTGGACCATGCCTCGGTACCCGCGTTGACGACGTCCATCGGGCGACCCTCGGCGCGCCAGCGGCGCTCGAGCAGGTCGACGTACAGGTCGTCGCGCGAGACCGTGAATCCCTGCGTGAACGAGTCGCCGAGCACGAGCACGCGGAACGTGCCCGCGGGCTTGGTCGGCGTCGGCATCGAGTCGTCGACGAGCCCGAGCTGGTTGGTCTCGATGCGCACGTCGAACTCGGGGCCCGAGCGCTCGACGCTCGCGCTCGGACGCTTCGACCAGCCGGTGCGCTCGTCGTGCTGGAGCAGCGTCTCGACGGGTCCCTTGCCGATCGCGCGCAGGCCGAGCTCGAACGCGAGCGCGGCCATGACGAGGCTCACCGCGATCGAGAGCAGGACATTGAGCGCGCGCATGGTCAGCTCACCATCTCCGTCACGCTGTCGCCCTCGTGGCGCAGCACGAAGCGCGTCTCGGCGATCTTCTTCTTCGCCTCCTTGCGCACCACGTAGTTGCCGAGGAACAGGTAGTCCATCCCCGACAGGCTGAAGGTGTTGAAGGCGTGGCTCGGGTCCTCGACGATCGGCTCGCCCTTCAGGTTGAAGCTCGTGTTCATGATCACCGGGACGCCGGTGAGCTCGCCGAAGCGCCGGATGATCGCGTGGTAGGCGGGGGAGACGTCTGGGAACACGGTCTGCAAACGACCGGACCCGTCCTCGTGGGTGATGCCCGGGAGCACGCTGCGCTTCGCGGGTCGCACCGGCGCGACGTAGAGCATGAACCGCGCGGGATAGTGTCGCGCCGCGTCGTCGATGTCGAAGAACTCGCTCGCAGCCTCGACGGTCACGCTCGGCGCGAAGGGTCGGAACGCCTCGCGGAACTTGATCGTCGCGTTGAGCTTGTCCTTCATCTCCGCCTTGCGCGGGTCGGCGATGATCGAGCGGGCACCGAGCGCGCGCGGGCCCCACTCGAAGCGGCCACGGAACCAGCCGCAGACGGCGCCCTCGACGAGCCTGTGCGCGACGAAGTCGTAGAAGCGCTCGTCATCCGCGATGTGCTCGAAGGGGATGTCGTGCTTGCGCAGGAAGGCCTCGATCTCGGCGTCGGTGTAGCTCGAGCCGAGGTAGGGGCTCGTGAGCACCGGCCCGCGCGGCTGGCGCAGCAGGTGGTTGTAGGCCCAGTACGCCGCGCCGACCGCACCGCCGTCGTCGCCCGGGGCGGGATGCACGTAGACGTCGTCGAAGGGGCCCTCGCGCAGGAGCTTGTAGTTCGCAACCGAGTTGAGCGCGACGCCGCCGGCGAGGCACAGGTTCCGCGAGCCCGTCAGTTGGTGCGCGTGCCGCACCATCTTCATGAGCACCTGCTCCGTGACGACCTGGATCGAGGCCGCCATGTCGCAGTAGTACGGATCGAGCGACTTGTCGCCCTCCTTCGGATCCCGCGGCGGACGGCCAAAGTGCTGGCCAAACGCCTCGGCGAGCGTGGTGTCGCGCGAGAAGTGGTACTCGAAGAAGCGCATGTCGTGCCACAGCGAGCCGTCCTCGGCGACGTGGATCAACTTGTAGATCTCGTCGACGAAGCGCGGCTTGCCGTAGGGGTGCATCCCCATGAGCTTGTACTCGCCCTCGTTGATCTCGAACCCGCAGTAGGCGGTGAAGGCCGAGTAGAGCAGACCGAGCGAGTGGGGGAAGCGCAGCTCCTTGTGAAGCTCGATGCGGTTGTCGCGCCCGTGTCCGATCGTCGCCGTGCTCCACTCGCCGGCGCCGTCGACGGTCAGGATCGCGCTCTCGCCGAAGTGCGACGTGAAGTAGCTCGACGCCGCGTGCGACATGTGATGGTCGGCGAAGAGCAGCTTCGAGGCCGGGACGTCCAGCTCGCGCTGCATCAGCGACTTGATCCACAGCTTGTCGGAGACCCAGCGCTGCATCGACTCGCGGAACACGGCCGACGAGCGCGGGAACGTCGCCATGGCCGAGAGCAGCATGCGCTCGAGCTTCACGAACGGCTTCTCGTAGAACACGATGAAGTCGACGTCGGCGAGCGAGATGCGACCCTGCTTCAGGCAGAAATCGATCGCCAGCTTCGGGAAGCCGGAGTCGTGCTTGCGGCGGCTGAAGCGCTCTTCTTCCGCGGCCGCGACGAGCACGCCATCCTGCACCAGAGCGGCGGAGGAGTCGTGGTAGTAGTACGAGAGGCCGAGGACGTTCATCGCGACTCAGCCTTGGCGCCGCGCGCGGCGCAGCGTCTCGTTGTCGCGGCGCCACGCCACCCAGTTGCTCGCGGGTCGCCGCAGGCGCAGCGGATCGGCAAACAGGCGGTACAGCAGCGCGAAGGGACCGAGCAGGCCGAAATACAGCACCGTCAGCAGCACGCGGGACAGCATGCTCCCGAAGCGCTCGGAGAAATGGAGGATGGCCTGCATGGGGACGGTCCGCAGTCCTGAGTATATCGGTCGCTCGCGGCGCACTCTCCGCAGTGCACGAGCAGCGGCACCCCGTCCGTGGAAAGCGCTGCAGCGGGAAAGAATTTCCCGACTGCGGGAGCAGCGCAGCTAGCGCAGCTTGAGCGTGCCCTTGTAGAGCTCGTTGCGCAGGTCGATGCGCCCGTTCTGGTCGTCGTCGCGCAGGATGTCGACGTCGAGCGTGGTGCCCGGCTCGAGCTTGGCGAGCAGGCGCGCGAGCTCGGCGCCGTCCTTCACGGAGAAGATCACGTTGTGGTCCGGCAGTCGCAGCGAGTCGATGATGTCGCGCGGCTGCAGGCCGAGTTCCTTCGCGGGGCCGCTGCCATCCACGGCGACGACGCAGATCGATGGCTGGCTGCCGATGGCACAGCGATCGACCGTCATGCCCGTGCGCTCGAATACGGCACCGTCGACGCGATTCCAGCCCCGCAGCTCGTACTCGCGCTCGCCCTCCGCAGCCTGCACCCGGAAGCGCGCGGCGCGGTTGGGCACGAGCTGCAGGCGAGCGAGGCGGTACTCCTCGCGACTCCGAACGGGATTGCCGTCGATGGCGAGCAGCCTGTAGCCGGTCTCCATGCCCGCCTGCGCGGCAGGGCTGCCCGGCACGATGCGCTGGATGCAGAGCGTGCCGGCATCGTCGACATCGAACCCGTACCAAGAGCGCGAGGACTCGGGCGCGAGCAGCTGGTCGCGCAGTACCTCCTCGATGCGGTCGACCGGGATCGCGAAGCCCATGTTCTCGGCAGCCTCGTTGACGGCGGTGTTGATGCCGATCATCTCGCCGAGGATGTTGAGCAGCGGACCGCCCGAGTTGCCGTGGTTGATGGCCGCATCCGTCTGGATCAGGTCCCCGAGCTTCAGCGTCACCTCGTTGCCGGCGTTGACCGAGATCTCGCGCCCGAGGCCGGAGATGATCCCAGAGCTGATCGTCAGGCGCTGTCCCAGCGGATTGCCGATCGCGATCACGCGCTCACCGAGGATCAGGTCGCTGGAAGTCCCCATGCGCACGGTGGTGAGCGCGAGCTCGCTGTCCACCTTCAGCAAGGCGAGATCCTGCTCGCGCGAGGTCGAGAGCAGCTTGGCTGGGAAGCGGCGCGACACGACCGCTCCCCTCGGATCCGTCTCGGTCGAGCCTTGCACGGTGGTGTCGAACTGCACGGTGATCGTGCGCGCGTCGTCGCCGACCACGTGGTGGTTCGTGATGATGTAGCCCGACGCATGCACGACCACGCCCGAGCCCGTGCGCGTCTCCTCGCCCCAGACACGGCGCCCGACGAGGTCGAAGCCCTTCAGCACGGGCCGCGTCGACTCGATGAACACGACCGCCGGCCGCACGTCGCGCGCCACGATCGCCTCCGGCGTCAGGCGCCGCTCGTAGGACGAGAGTTCCTGCGCAACGACGGCCAGGCTGGGCAAACAGGCGAGCAGCAGGGTCAACATGGCATCTCCGTGGGGGCGCGCAGGACCCTAGACCTTACGGAGCCGCGTCCAAGGGTGTGAGCGGAGGTCCGGCGGCCAGGCGGCGCACCAAGGGGCGGAGCGCGCTCCCCCGAGGACTGCGGCCGGAGCCATGCTCGACGGCCCGCGGAGGGGGAGGATGGTGGACCCAACAGGACTCGAACCTGTGACCCCTACCATGTCAAGGTAGTGCTCTAGCCAACTGAGCTATGGGTCCACGCCTCGGCGGCCGTGAACGGCGACCGAAGGGCAGAGAGCTTAGGGACCGAGCGGGTCTCGTACAAGGGGGCGCTCGCGGATGGGATCGGGGCGGGCCGACGCTAGACTCTTCGCCCTTGCAAGCCCCGAGGACGCTGCCCGGCGCGTCCTTCCCCCAAGTCCCCTGCAGGATTCCCCCGTGAAGATCGGCGTCGTCCGCGAGATCAAGGTCCACGAGAACCGAGTCGCCCTGACCCCCGCCGGCGCCGAGCGCCTGATCGCGGCGGGCAACGAGGTCTGGGTGGAGACCCAGGCCGGCGTCGGCAGCCTGATCCCCGACGAAAACTACATCAAGGCGGGCGCGAAGATCGCGCCGTCGGCGGCCGACGTGTGGAAGAGCTGCGACCTGATCCTGAAGGTCAAAGAGCCCCTGAAGCAGGAGTGGCCGCACATCCGCAAGGGCCAGACGTTGTTCACGTACTTCCACCTCGCGGCGGACCTCGAGCTCACCAAGGCCATGCTCGCGAGCGGCGCCCACTGCTTCGCTTACGAGACGCTCGAGGTCGGGCGCACGCTGCCGCTGCTGACGCCGATGAGCGAGGTCGCGGGTCGCATGGCGATCCAGGCTGGCGCCCAGTGGCTCGAGCGCTCGCGCGGCGGCTCGGGCATCCTGCTCGGCGGCGTTCCCGGCGTCGACCGCGCCAAGGTGCTCGTCCTCGGCGGCGGCATCGTCGGCACCAACGCCGCGCGCATGGCCTGCGGCCTCGGTGCGGACGTCACGATGATGGACGTCAACCTCGACCGCCTGCGCTACCTCGACGAGGTGATGCCGAAGAACTGCAAGCTGCTCTACTCGACGCCGATGGCGATCCGCGAGCTGCTGCCGTGGGCCGACCTCGTGGTCGGCGCAGTGCTGATCCCCGGCGCCGCGGCACCGAAGCTGATCCGTCGCGAAGACCTCAAGCTGATGAAGAAGGGCAGCGTGATCGTCGACGTGGCGATCGACCAGGGCGGCTGCATCGAGACGGCGCGGCCGACGAGCCACGCCGAGCCGACCTACGTGATCGACGACGTGATCCACTACTGCGTCGCGAACATGCCCGGTGCCGTGCCGCGGACGAGCACCTTCGCGCTCAACAACGCCACGCTGCCCTACGCGGTCGAGCTCGCGAAGCTCGGCGCGGCGCGCGCGATCCGCGAGAACACGCCGCTGCGCACCGCGGCCAACGTCGTCGCGGGCATGCTCACGTACAAGGGCGTGGCGGACAGCTTCCAGCTCACCTACACCGACCCGATCGAGGCCGCGGCCAAGATCGGCTGAGCGCAGGGCGACGATGGAACTCTGGCAGGCGGCACTCCTCGGGCTCGTCGAAGGCCTGACGGAGTACCTGCCCGTCAGCTCCACCGGACACCTGATCGTCGTCCAGCGCGCGCTCGGCATCGAGGCGAGTCCGGCGAGCAACGCCTACGCGATCTGCATCCAGGGTGGCGCGATCGCGGCGGTGGCGCTGCTCTATCGCGAGCGCGTGGCGCAGATCCTGCGCGGAGTCGCGGGAAGCGATCCGGCCGGGCGGCGTCTGCTGCTGCGCGTGAGCGTCGCCTTCCTGCCCGCGGCCGTGCTCGGAGTGCTGTTCGACGACTGGATCGAGCAGAAGCTGTTCGGGCTGTGGCCGATCGTGGCCGCCTGGGCGGTGGGGGGCGTGGCGATCCTCGCGCTGTCGCGCCGTGTGAGCCCCAAGTCGAGTGCCCCTGGACTCGAGCAGCTCGGGCTCGGCGCCGCGTTCGCGATCGGCTGCATGCAGTGCCTCGCCATGTGGCCGGGCACGAGCCGCAGCCTCGCAACGATCCTCGGCGGCGTGCTCGCGGGGCTCTCGCTGGCGGGAGCGCTGGAGTTCAGCTTCCTCCTCGGGCTCGTCACGCTCGGCGCTGCGACCGCCTACAAGGCGCTCGACGATGGTGCCGTGATGGTCGAGCAAGTGGGCTGGCCCGCGATCGTCGTCGGATTCGCCGTGGCCGCAGTGAGCGCGTGGGCCAGCGTGCGCTGGATGGTCGGCTACCTGCAGGTGCGCGGCCTCGCGCTGTTCGGATGGTGGCGCATCGCCCTCGCCGCGCTCGTGGCGACGCTGCTGCTCACGGGCGCATGGGGAGCCGCGTGACACGTCGCGCTCTCGTCACCGGCATCACCGGGCAAGATGGCAGCTACCTCGCCGAGCTCCTGCTCGAGCGCGGCTACAAGGTCTTCGGCCTCGTGCGACGCTCGAGCACCGGTGGCTTCGAGCGCATCGAGCACCTGCTGCCGCGGCTCGAACTCGTGCGCGGCGACCTGCTGGACCAAACCAGCCTCGTGCGCGCCATGGAGTCCGCGCAGCCCGACGAGATCTACAACCTCGCGGCGCAGTCGTTCGTGCCGACGTCGTTCCAGGAGCCCGTGCTGACGGCGGAATTCACCGCGCTCGGCGTGACGCGCATGCTCGAGGCCATGCGCCATGTGTGCCCCAAGGCACGCTTCTATCAGGCCTCGAGCTCCGAGCTCTTCGGCGAGGTCAAGGTCTGGCCGCAGCGCGAGGACACGCCGTTCCATCCGCGCAGTCCCTATGGCGTCGCCAAGCTCTACGGGCACTGGATCACGGTCAACTACCGCGAGTCCTACGGCCTGTACGCGTGCTGCGGGATTCTGTTCAACCACGAGTCGCCGCGGCGCGGACCGGAGTTCGTGACGCGCAAGGTGACGCTCGCGGCAGCGCGCATCCGGCTCGGCCTGCAGCAGCGGCTCAAGCTCGGCAACCTCGATGCGCAGCGCGACTGGGGCTTCGCGGGCGACTACGTCCAAGCCATGTGGCTGATGCTGCAGCGCGAGACGCCCGAGGACTACGTGATCGCCACCGGAGTCCAGCACAGCGTGCGCGAGCTGGTGCAGATCGCCTTCGATGAGGCCGGTCTCGACTGGCGCGAGCACGTCGACGTGGATCCGGGCCTGCTGCGCCCCGCGGACATCTCGCGTCTCGTCGGGGACGCATCGAAGGCGCGCTCGGAGCTTGGCTGGGCGCCGAAGACGAGCTTCGAGGAGCTGGTGCGCACAATGACGCGCAGCGACCTCGAGCGCCTCTCGCGCCCGCGCGACTGAGCCCCCGGGTCAGCGCTCGCGACGCAACACGTGCGTGCGCTCCGCGGCGAGCGCCCCGAAGCTCTGGCGCGTGCCATCCGTCCAGTGAACCTCGAGTTCCTCGACCCGTGCCGACGGCTCGAGCCCGAAGTGCACGACGGGTGACTGGCTGGAGCAGTAGCTCGAGCCCGTGTCGAGGATGCGCCAGCGGTCCCGTCCTCCCGCGCGCAGTCGGACTCGCGCTCCGAGCGCATCCGAGCCCGAGCGTTCGAGCACGCGCGCCGCGATCCAGCTGCCGCGCTTGGGCGCCTCGTTCAGCAACAGCTTGAGGTCGCCACCGCAGTCGGTCGTGAGCACATCGATGTCTCCGTCGCCGTCGACATCGCCGAGCGCGACGCCACGTGTCGATCCGAGAGCTCTCGGACTCGTGACGCGCTCCGCGGCGACGCGCTCGAAGCGCGCATTTTCTCCCTGCAACGCGAGAAAGTCATACTGGGCGTAGGGCTGGCGCTCGTCGGCGAACGGCTCCTCGAGAATCACATGGCCGTTGCCCACGTACAAGTCGAGGTCCCCGTCGTGCTCGAAGTCCGCGAAGCCGCAGCCGAAGCCGGTGTCCCCGAGGGTCGAGGCCGAGAGGCCCGCGGGCGCAGTGCGATCGACGAACCCGTGGCCGCTCCAGCGGAACAGCACGTGCCCTTGCCCGCGCAGGTGCGTGATGAACAGGTCGAGGTCGCCGTCCTCCTCGTAGTCGAAGGCCTGCACGCCCATTCCCGACTCAGCCTCTCCGCGGCTCGAGAGCGCGCAGCCGAGCGCGAGCGCACGATCACGGAAGCGGCCGTCCGCGCCCTGGATCCACAGCTGATTCGCCAGCATGTCGTTCGCGACGAAGAGATCGGTGCGGCCATCGCCATCGAAGTCCGCGGCCGCCACGCCCAAGCCGTTGCCGAAGGCGGCGCCCAGCCCCGCGGCGACGCTGACGTCCTCGAAGCGTCCTGCACCGAGGTTGCGATACAGCGTGTCGCGCGCAGGAGCGCCGTAGTTGTTCGGGTGGCAGTAGTCGCGACGTCCCGTGCGGAAATGGCACTCGAGTTCCCGCTCAGGCGCCCAGCGGATGTAGTTCGCTAGGAACAGATCCAGCAGCCCGTCGCGGTCGTAGTCCACGAAGGTCGCGCTCGTGCTCCACGCCGGATCGCCGACTCCGGCAAACTCCGTGACGTCCCTGAACGTGCCGTCACCTTCGTTCCGCCAGAGCGCGTTCGGCCCGACGTTGGTCACGTACAGGTCGACGTCGCCGTCCGAGTCATAGTCGCCGGCGACGACCCCCATGCCGTAGGCGTGCTCGCGCAGACCGGCGCGCTCGGTGACATCGCGAAAGCGCCCCTGCCCGTCGTTCTCGAACAGGCGATCACCCGGAGGTCCACTCGGATCGAGCAGGTCGCCCGACTGCACGCAGAAGACGTCGAGATCGCCGTCCGAGTCGAAGTCGAGCAGCGCCAGCCCCGCGCCCATGATCTCGGGAAAGTGGTGCCGCCGCTGGGGAGCATCGCGGTGGCGGAAGTCGAGCCCGCGCTCGCGGGCACACTCGCGAAAGAACGTCGCTGCACCGCTGGGCGAGGGTCGTTCGGGAGACAGACGAGGAGGAACGGGAGACGAAGAGTCGCCGCACGCGGCGAGACACCAGAGCGCGAGCGTGGCCCGCAGCGCTCTCATCTCGGGAGCAGCTCCAAGACCGCGGCCTCCACCTTGGCGAGGTCGGGATCGTCGGGCGCAAGAGCGCGGGCCTTGGCGAGCGCGGCGCGCGCCTCGTCAGCCTGCTTCGCGTCGGCCGCCGCGAAGGCGAGCTGCGCGAACACGCGCCACTCCTGCGGGACGAGCTCGGCCTGCACGCGCGCGTGCTCGAGCGCTTCCTCGAACTTGCCGCCGTTCGTGCACGCCTGCGCGAGCGCCTGACGCAAGGCCGGATTGCGCGGGTCGAGCTCGACTCCCTTGCGAAGCGCGGCTTCCGCCTCCGGCGCTGCGCCGAGCGACTCCTGCGCGCGCGCGAGGGCGAGCCAGCTCGCACCATGACTGGGCGAGAGTTCGAGAGCACGCTGCGCGGCGGCGCGCGCCTCGTCGGCGCGACCGAGCGTCAGCAGGCCGTTCGAGCGATTGGCGTGGACGAGGAACTGGTCGGGCGCGAGCGCGAGCGCCTTGTCGTACCACGCGATCGCGTCCGCCGGACGGCCGAGCGCGAGACATGCGTTGCCCGCGTTGACCGGGACGCGCGCGTCCTTCGGGAACGCCGCGGCGTGCCGCTCGAGCAGTGCGAGTGCCGCGTCGGGCCGCCGCGCATCGAGCAACGCCGTCGCGCGCTGCATGATGCGCTCGAGATCGAGCTCGTAGCCCTCGACGCGCTCGGAGAGCCGGTCGCGCATGCGGCGTCGCGCGCCGCCCGCGCCGAGCCGCGTCTCGCGCTCCGCATCGGCCTCGCGACCGAGCGAGCGATAGCACGACCCGAGCAGGAAGTGCGCCGCACGGTAGCGCGGATCGCTGGCAAGGGCCTGCTCGAGCAGCGCCGCCGCCTCCTCCGCCCGCCCGGCGTCGAACGCGAGCTGTGCGAGTCCGACGCGCGGCTCGACGGCCTCGGGGGCCGCGGCCTGCGCGGCGCGATAGGCACTCTCGGCGAGCGCGGCGTCGCCGGACTCGTAGGCGAGATCTCCGAGCAGCTGCTGCAGCGGCGCACAGCTCGCGTACATGGACGCGCTGTCCTTCAGCAGCTGCAGCGCCTCGCCCGGCTGGCCAAGCGACTGGAACGCATAACAGCCGTGCAGCACCCACATGGGCTCCTGCGGATCGAGAGCGGCCGCTGTGCCGTAGCACGAGAGCGCCTCGGCCCACAGTCCGTTCGCTTCGTAGAGCATGCCGAGCTCGCCGTGCGCGCGCGCATCGCTCGCGGCAGCCTCGACCTGCGCGACGGCGCGTTCCACGGCCTCGCGCACGCGGCGCGAGACCTGATCGGGCTTGTCGAGCCTGCGCACCGGCGGGCGCTGACTCTGGGCAGCCGTGCCGCTCGGCAGGGCACTCGGAGCGCCCGGAGCCTGAGGAGCGCTGGCGGGCGACGAACTGTCTCCGCAGCCGGCGACGGCGAGACAGAGCACCCAGACGCCAAGCTCGAGGCGCTGCACACGGAGTCGGTCGAAGGTTCGTGCGATCGCCATGGGGGAGGACTCCCTTGGTTATGGCACCCCATGCCGTGGCCGGCAAGCACCCGCCCGTCCGCGCGGCCCCCAGCGAAGCCTATGTGTGCGGGGCGCAGCCGACGCGCGCCGGGCGAAGCTTATTTGTACTTCTTGAGCCACGCCGTGAGGGCGGGCCCGGGGCAGCGCGTCGTGCCGTAGGTGCTGTGCGGTGCCACGCGCTCGGCCGGAATGCGGTAGCGACCGCGCAGGTCGTCGAGCAGCACCTGCAGCGACTTGAGGGCCGCCTCCGTCGGCGCCCGGCGCTCGAAGTCACCGAGCATGCAGATGCCGATGTTCTGGTGATTGTTGGAGCCGCCCGCGTGGGCGCCCTGCCATTCCAGCTCGCGGCCCTCGAAGATGCGGCCGGCGCCGTCGATCAAGAAGTGGTAGCCAATGTCGCCCCAGCGGTGGCCGGGATCGTCCATGTGGTACTTCTGGATGATCCGCACGGTCGCGGCCGAGTCCTCGAGCGAGCCGCCGCGCGGGTCGCTGGTGCTCTCGGCCGAGTGGTGCACGGTGATGCGACTCCACGCGCCCTTGAGCGGCGTCAGGTTGGCCACGCGCGGCGCGCGCGCGTTCCATTGCTGGCGTCGCAGGATGGCGAGGCCCTTGCCCGTCGGGGCCTGCACGAGGCCCGTGGCGCCCTTCAGCCCGAGCTGCGCCCGGTTGCGAGCGCCGGCCGAAGCGGCCGGATCCGCGAGGATCTCCTCGAAGCCCTTGCGCGCGCTCTCGACGCGCACCTGCAGCGTCTCGCGCGGCGCGGCGCCACTGTCGATGTCGCGGCGCGAGAACTGCAGGCGCCCCTCGTTGAGCTGCAGCTTGGCCTCGATCACCAGCTCGGGCGAGTGACGCCCGGCGTCGACCTCGAGCCACTGCTCGATCATCTCGAGCTTCTGCCAGGACATGGGCTCCTTGACCCACGCCGGAGTGCCGGGCTCGGCCGCCGGCGGCGGCTCCTCGGCGGGCTTGCGCGGCACGCTGGGGCAGGCGCACAGCGGGAAGAGGGCGAGCAGTGCGCAGAGGCCGCGCAGGAGTCCCGCGGAGCGCTGCGTAAAAACCGCGAACGAGGCGGCGCGGAGGGACGGACGCTGCATGCCGTGGGTGTACATTAGGCGGAGCGCCGGAGCAACGAGCTCGCCCCAATCCTCGCCCCGGGTCCATGTTCAAGTTTCATCTCGCCCGTGGCCCGCTGGGCCTGCTGCTCGCGCTGCTCTCCTCCGTCGGACCCGCACTGGCAGGCGCGGCTCAGGAGACGGCCGATGCCGAGGTGCAGGCCGAGCTCGAGCTCGAGCGGGCGGACCTCGAGCGCCGTCGGCGCCGCGGCGACCGCGCGGCCCAGGCCGAGATCGCCGAGTGGGCCGCCGAGGAGCCGCAGGACGCGCGCCTGCAGACCATGGCGGGCCTGGCTCTGCGGGACGCCGGACGCTGGAGTGACGCTCGCAAAGCTGCGGAGCGGGCGCTGGAGCTCTCGCGCGAGGCGGGGGCGGAGGTCCGCGGAGCAGCGGCGCGGCTGTGGCTCCTGCTCGCGCTCGATGTCGGCGACGCGGACGCGGCCCGCGCCCGTCGGGAGGAACTCGCGACGCGCCTCGATCCGGCGCGGGACGCCCGCGATGCGTGGCTCTCCGCGCGTCTGAGCGAGCTCTCCGGAGACCTGACGGCCGCCCGCGCGCTCTGGCAGGGCGCCAGCCGCGACGAGAGCGCTGACTGGGAGCGCCAGCTGGCGCGCGCGCGCTGCGAGCGGGCGCTGGGGGACCTCGTGAGCGCCTCGGCGTCGCTGCTGCGGGCGGAGGATGCCTGCCGCGATGGGGTCGAGCCGGATGTGCTCGCCGAGCGCGCCTCGCTGTTCTTCGAGGCCGACGGCGAGATCGAGCATCCCGAAGCCGCGTCGCGCAAGCCCGGCGAGCTGTACCGCAAGGCCTTGGCCCTGCACCGCACGCACACCCCGAGCCTGCTCGGCCTGTTCGAGCTCGGGCGCTTCAACTGGAACCGGCAGAGCACTCCCGCGCACGAGTGGCTCGGGCAGTTGCTGACCGCCGTGCCCGATTCGATCGACGGCCTGCTCGCGCAGGCGAGCGCCGACCTCGACGACGGACGGCTCCCCCAAGTCCGCGCGACGCTGGCGCGACTCGAGAAGCTCGCTCCGGGGCGCCGCGAGCGTCGCACGCTCGTCGCCGCGCTCGCATGGGTCGAGCACGAGCGCGAAGCCGCGGAAGCGCTGCTCGCGGAGCTCGCCCGCCAATGCCCGCAGGATGCGGCGCCCGAGCGCGAGCTCGCCCGTCACCTGTGCGAGCTCTATCGCTTCGCGGAGGCCGTGCCCTTCGCGCGCCGCGCGAGCGAGCGCGACCCGCAGGACCATCACGCGTTCCTCGAGCTCGGCCGCGCTCTGGCCAACACGGGCGACGAAGCGGGCGGACTGGCCGCGCTCAAGCGCTCCGACGAGCTCGCGCGCAAGCGCCAGAACGCGTGGCGCTCGAACACGATCCAAGTGCTGGAGTCGATGCAGCGCCGCTTCGTGGTCGAGTCCGGCGAGGGCGAGCTGCGCTACGCGTGGACGCCGAGCGCGGCGGACGTGCTGCGCGCCTACTGGATGCCGTTCTACTCGTCGGCGCGCGAGGAGCTCTCACAGCGCTACGGCCACACGCCGGGCCCGGTGGTGATCGAGGTCTTCGATCGCTTTCAGGACTTTTCCGTGCGCTCGACGGGCTTCGAGGGCTTCCCCGCGCTCGGGGTGTGCTTCGGACCGGTGGTGACGTCCGTCGCGCCGCAGTCGGAGCTGCGCGGTCGCTTCTCGTGGGCGCGCACGAGCTTCCACGAGTTCACGCACGTGGTGCACCTCGGGCTCTCGCACAACCGCTGCCCGCGCTGGATCACCGAGGGGCTCGCGACGTGGGAAGAGGAGCACAAGAACGCGGCGTGGACGCGCAACATGCGGCGCGAGCTGCTCGACGCGTACTGGAATCGCGACCTGATCCTCGTGCGCGACCTGAACCGCGCCTTCCGTTCCCAGCGCATCCTGTTCGGCTACTACATGAGCGGGCAGCTGTGCCGCATGCTGATCGAGGAGCAGGGCTTCCCTCCTATGATCGCGCTGCTCGAGGCCTTCGATCGCGGCGAGGATCTGGACCAGGCGATCCGCGGCACGTTTGGCGCGACGCCGGAGGAACTCGACCGGCGCTTTGCCGAGTACGTGCGGCGCACCGTCGAGCCGCTGCGCATCGAGCCGCGCTGGAACGCCGCGCGCACGACGCAGCTGAAATTCGAGCTCGGTGACACGCCGCCGACCGAGGCCGCCGCGCGTGCGAAGTGGGCCGAGGGCTGGTGCTCGGTGGCTTGGGGCTACTGGCAAGGCGGGCGCAAGGTCGACGCCGAGCAGGCGTTGCGCAAGCTCGCGCTCGCAGGCCCGCTGCCGCCGCGTGCGCTGTTCTTGCAGGCTGCGCGCGCGGACGACCGCGGCGACAGCGCCGAAGCGAAGCGCCTGTACGAACAGGGCCTCGCGCAGGGCGGCGAGGACTTCCTCGTGCGCGTGCGGCTCTCCGAGCTCGCGCTCGAGGACGAGGACGAGGAAGAGGCCGAGCGGCAGCTGCTGGCTGCGGAGCGGGCCTACCCGGGCTTCGACGAGCGCGGCCTGTGCGCCGAGCTGCGCCTCGCGCGGCTGTACGAGGAGCAGGAGCGCGAGGACGAGCGCGCGGCTGCGCTCGAGCGCTGGATCGCCTGGGAGTCGGATGACTTCGGCCTGCGCATGGAGCTCGGCGAGTACCACGCCGAGAAGGGCAATCATGCCCGCGCTGTCGAGCTGTTCAACGAGG
This sequence comes from uncultured Planctomycetota bacterium, assembly GCA_903892045.1. GTDB lineage: Bacteria > Planctomycetota > UBA1135 > UBA1135 > F1-120-MAGs118. The sequence goes on from CAITGX010000118.1 coordinate 24,492, forward strand.
CCAACGAGATCGATCCGTTCCGCCGCGAGCTGCACCGGCTGTGGGGACTCTCCCTCGCCGAGCTCGCGCGCCACGCGGAGGCCGCGCGCGAGTTCGCGGTGCTGCGCGCCGTGCCGCCGGAGCTCGACCCCGACGATGGGGAACCCCTCGACGACGAGGAGCGGGCGGACGCCATGGGGCGCGAGGCGCTCGCGCGCATCGAGCTCGGCGAGCTGGACCTCGCGCGAGAGCTCGTGCGCGAGGCACTGGCGCTCGACGGCGGCTGCGAGAGCGCCGAGTCCGCGCTCGAGCGCCTCGAGAAGGGCGGCTAGCCGGCGGGGCGCGGCGCTCTGCTAGCATTCCGCCATGGCCTTCTCCGGCGGCGCGCGCTTCATCGTCCTCGACGGCATCGATGGCTGCGGCAAGAGCACGCAGGCACGGCGGCTCGCCGAGTCGCTGACGCAGGCGCGCGGCGTGCCCGCGCTCCACTTGCGCGAGCCCGGCAGCACGAAGGTCGGCGAGCGCATCCGCGAGCTCCTGCTGTCGCGCGAGCACGAGCTCGATCCCGGCGTCGAGCTGCTGCTGTTCGCCGCGGCGCGGCGCCAGACGCTGCGCGAGCTCGTGCGGCCAGCGCTCGCGCAGGGTCGCGATGTCGTGTGCGAGCGCTTCCATGCGTCGACCTTCGCCTACCAGGCCATCGCCGGCGGGCTGCCGGAGGACGACGTGCTCGCCGTCCTCTTGCGCTGGGCCGACGATCCTCGTCCCGACGCGCTGATCCTGCTCGACATCGATCCCGCCGCCGCCGCGCGCCGCCGCGACGGGCCCGAGGATCGCATCGAGGCCAAGGGACTCGAGTTCCAGCGGCGCGTGGCCGAGGGCTACCGGCGCTTCGCGCAGCTGCAGCCGTCGACGGTCGTGATCGACGGCAGCGCGAGCGCCGACCAAGTGGCGCGCGCCGTGCGAAGGGCGGTCGGGATTGGCGACTGAGGGCGAGCTTCCGGGCGAGCTCTGGGACGAGCCCCTCGGGCACGGCCCTGCCGTGCGCGGCCTATGGCGCGCGGCCCGGGCCGGCCGCCTGCCGCACGCCCTGCTCTTCACCGGACCCGCGGGCATCGGCAAGTTCCGTGCGGCGCGCTGGTTCACGCTCGGGCTCTACTGCGAGCGCGGGCTGCCGGCGGAGGGCGGCGCGCCCTGCGGACAGTGCGGCCCGTGCAAGCGCGTGAAGAGCGCCTCGCACCTCGACGTGTTCGCGGTCGACCTGCTCGAGACGCCGGCGGACGAGCGTCCCGAGGAGCTCAAGATCGGCCGCTTCGTGCGCCGCGAGCGCGACAGCGACTGGGATGGCGCGACGGTCGACGAGTTCCTCGCGCTGCGAGCGGCCGAGGGCGGCTGGCGCGTGGTGCTCGTGCGCGAGATGGAGCGCGCGAACGTGGCGGCGCAGAACTCGATCCTGAAGATGCTCGAGGAGCCGTCGCCCAACGTGCTCTGGATCCTCGAGTGTTCGCGCAAGAACGACCTGCTGCCGACGATCGCGAGCCGCTGCGTGCAAGTGCAGTTCGAGCGCCTCGAGGTCGATGCGGTGCGCGCGTGGCTCGAGCAGCGCGGCGTCGCGGCTGAGCGTGCGCGCGTGCTCGCGCGCTGGAGCCGCGGCTCGCCCGGCGAGGCGCTGCGCTCGCTCGCGCAGCGCGAGTGGGAGCTGCGAGGCCTGCTCGTCGAGACCCTGCGCGGAGGTGCACCGCCGCTCGTCGCCGCCGCTGCCGTGTGGGAGCTCGACGGGACGTTCGAGGGCAAGACGGCCAAGGCCATCGAGCGTGCGCGCGCGCGCACGACGCTCGACCTCGCCCTCGCGTGCGTTCGCGATCTGGCACAGGCGCGCGAGGGGGCGCCGCAGTCCGAGCTGCCGCACGCCGACCTCGCGTCCCTCGACCTGCCGGTCGCTCACTCCGGCGCGACGCTGCGCGCCACGCTGGAGACGCTGCTCGCACTGCGCCGGGACGTCGAGAGCAACATCGACCCGCCGCTGCTCCTCGATCGGGCCTTCCTCGCGCTCGCGCCGCGCACTGCGGCCCCTCGTCCAGCGGCCGCACGCTAGGGCCCTCCGCGAGGCTCCGGGCGCTGCTGCGCTAGAGCTTGGCGCGCCTCGGGGCTACCATCTCTGGCCGACATGCAGGAGCTGCGGGACCAGTTGCGCAAGATCGCGCTGCAAGACGGGCGCTACTCGCCCGACGCGTTCGTGTTCCTGTTCGAGTCGCTCGACGTCGCCGTGCGCATGGCGGGCAAGGAAGGCCGCACGGGCGCGTCGCGCCACGTGACCGGCCAGGAAGTGCTCGCCGGCATGCGCGAGCACGCGCTCGCGCGCTTTGGGCCGCTCGCCGCCCATGTCTGGCGTCAGTGGGGCATCCGCGAGACACTCGACTGGGGCAAGATCGTGTTCCTGCTGATCGACCACAACCTCCTCAAGCGCCAGGACGAGGACAAGCTCGAGGACTTCCGCGACGGCTTCGACTTCGACGAAGCGTTCGTCGCGAGCTACGGGACTCGGCTCGCGTCCGCGCTGGCGGCCTCCGGCTCCAAGGAAGCGGCGCCGTGATCGCGGGCTGGAGCACGACGCGGCGCAACCTTGCGCTGGCGGCGGCGCTCGCCGCCGTCCTGTGGTTCGCCTGGACGGTGCGCGCGGCCCTGAATCCGCTGCTGCTCGGCCTGCTGTTCGCCTACATCCTGCACCCCATGGTGCTGCGACTCGAGAAGCGCGGCTGGAAGCGCAAGGGCGCGGTCAACGTGATCTTCGGCAGCTTCGGCCTCGTCGCCGTGCTGCTGGCGCTGGCGCTCGCGCTGCAGGCGCGCGCGCTGTGGCGCGACGTCTCGCAGGAAGGCGGCTCGATCGACCGCCTGCAGCGGCAGCTCGGCGAGATCGTGGCCTCGACGGAGGCGCGCGCGATCGAGCTCGGCCTCGACCTGCAGGCCCTGCAGGGCGTGCCGACGGAGCCGCTGCTCAAGGACGCGCCGGCCGCGACGGAAGCACCCGCGGCGCCCGAGGCGGGCGCGCCGCAGCCGGAGGGCGCGGACAAGCCGCTGCCGCGCGGCTTCGAGAAGGGCTCGCTGCTCGATGAGTTCTTCCAGCGCGCCCGGCGCTGGGCCTTCAGTGCCGACGGCGCGGAGGCCGCGGGCGGCGTGTGGGGCACCCTGAGCTCGGCCTTCGGCTCGCTGCTCACGCTGCTCACGCTGCTGTTCCTCGTTCCGCTCTACACGTGGTTCCTGCTGTTCGAGCTCGAGCGCATCTCGTCGTTCGTGCGCTCCTACATCCCGGCCAGCCAGCGCGAGCAGTGGGCGCGCATCGGCGCCCAGATGGCCGAGATGCTCGGTGCCTTCTTCCGCGGCCGCCTGCTGGTGTGCCTGCTGAAGGGCCTGATCCTGACCGTGGCCATGGCCGTGCTCGGCGTGCCCTACGCGCTGCTCGCGGGCATGCTCGGCGGGTTCCTCTCGCTGATTCCCGTAGTGGGCCCCGGCGTCGGCTACCTGCTCGCCTTCCTGCTCGCCCTGCTGGCGCACGAACCGCTCGACGCCACCTGGCGCATCGGCGTGGTGTTCGCGATCGGCGAGGCGGTCGAGACCTACGTGCTGATCCCGCGCGTGCTCGGCGAGCGCCTCGGACTGCCGACGGTCGTCGTGCTCGCCAGCCTGACCATCTTCGGTGCAGCGCTCGGCATGTTCGGACTGCTGCTCGCGCTGCCGCTGACGGCGGCCTCGGTGATCCTCGCCAAGGAGCTGCTGCTCCCGGCGCTCAAGGAATGGGCCGAGGGGCGCAAGGCCTGATCGGCCCCGCGCCCCTCGCGCTTGCAATCGACCCGTTGGGCTAGTTCTTGAGCGACTCGCCGATCACCTCGACGAGCTCGCGCAAGGTCGACTCGGAGAGGCGCCGGTCGGCCTTGAGCGCCGAGTTCAGCGCGTCGAGCGCGTCGCGCAGGCGCGCCTTGTCGTCCTGGGCCACCGCGAGCCGCGGCGAGTTGTCCGGCTGGATCGTGGCGCGGTACTCCTCGACGTCGGCGACCGAACGACCGAGCGACTCGAACACGCGCCGGATGCCGGCCTGCAGCTGCAGGTCCTCGACGAAGTCGCCCTGCGGGAACTCCTGACCGCGCGCATCCTGCACGCGTCGGCGGATCTCGGCGCGCAGCATCTGGCGCACGTCGTCGGGCGAGAGCGGCGTCTTCAAGCCCGCGTAGAACTCGTCGAAGCCCGGGTAGAGCTGCGTCTCCTTGCGGTCGTTGTCGGCGAGGCGCGAGAACAGGTCCTTGTGCTCGGCCCAGTTGCGGTCGACGTACTCGCGCGGCTTCTGCTGGTCGCGCAGCTTGAGCATCGCCTCGACGCGCCAGGCCTCGAGCCGGCTGGCGGCGATGGCCATGTCCGGCGAGACGCCGCCGGAGTTGAGCAGGTTGCCGTCCTTGTCGACCTCGCGGTGGATCGAGCGGTCGGTGGGGAGGTAGTA